>JAKDMQ010000112.1 GCA_030452265.1 Nitrococcus sp. | reverse complement strand
TCACCTGCATTGAGGTAAGCCAAGACCAGTTCGTGACCGCTGTCGTCGTCCATCAGAACACTGACGGAGCCCTCAATGATGCAGTAAAGCGCATCGGACTGATCACCGGCGTAGATGACAACGGTCTTAGGAGGGTAGCGCCGCCGGTGGCAATGGCGCAGCAGATTGTCTATGGTTGGTTTGTTTAAGATGTCCCTTGCGGCCTGTACCATTCCTTTCCCCCTGCTCCATGTGCCGGCCACATTTGATGGCTAATGCTTAAGTGGTAGTGCACGAATACCTCATTTAGCGTGAGCTTATCAGGTCGCGCGTTGTTATGCTATGGTGGTCGGTTTATTAGGTTTGCAGTTATTTTAAGCCGGTGTCCGTTCAGGGAGACCTTTGTATTTTCTCCGGTGTGTCAAGTCAATAGCACTGCGAAGGCCCAGCTCGGAGACGCTATCCGAGCCCGGTACCCGTTAGCCCCTCGCTTTCGCGAGCTCGCCGATCAAGCAGCGGGGCGCTTGGGGCGCGCAGTCGATGTAAGCCAACTGACCGCTTTTCCACTATGTCATTGCGCAACGTTAGGGGCGCGGCTGGGCGCACTCCATAGCTGAATTGTTGGTCAACCGCGAGCGCAAGCCTAATCTAGCGTGCTCGCGGATATCAACAGGCACGCGGGCCTGTTGACATCCACCCAAGGCGTCGCGGGCGGATATCAACCGGCCCTGATATTGTCAATTACAGAGCAGTTGGTTAGGGGAGGCAGTGCGGCCGATGATCCGGTGGGAATTTGCCACCACCATGTGCTGGACCGGGCCGTTTTGAATCGCATTTGGCCTCGGGCTCGGATCGTAACCCTGGTGGGCAAACCCCATCGGCGCGAGGCGGCAAGGCTTCCACTCACATCCCCACTCGGTGGAGGGCGTAACGTGGCGCAGCAAGTCAAAGTGAAGCTCTATGGGTTCAACAACCTAACCAAGTCACTGAGCTTCAACATCTACGATATCTGCTACGCCAATACATCGGAACAGCGGCAGGAATACATCGAATACATTGATGAGGCCTACAATGCGGAGCGGCTCACCCAGATCCTGACCGGCGTTGCCGATATCATAGGCGCTAGTGTTCTCAACGTCGCCAGGCAGGACTATGAGCCGCAGGGGGCGAGTGTCGCGCTTTTGATTGCCGAAGAGCAAAGCGGGGCGGTCGAGGAAAGCTATGTAACGGCCCCTGCATCACCCGGTCCACTGCCGGATACGGTGCTTGCGCACTTGGACAAGAGCCATATTACCGTGCATACCTATCCGGAGAGTCATCCCTACCGCGGGGTGAGCACCTTTCGGGTCGATATCGATGTCTCGACCTGCGGGCTCATCTCACCGCTGACGGCGCTCAACTACCTCATCCACTCATTCGATTCCGACATTGTCACCATGGACTACCGCATCCGTGGCTTCACGCGCGATGTAGAGGGGCGTAAGCACTTCATCGACCATGAGATCAATTCGATTCAGAATTACCTAGCAGAGGACACGTTGAAGCGCTACCACACCATCGATGTCAACGTCTTCCAGGAAAACATCTTTCATACCAAAATGGTACTGAAGGATTGGGATATCGATGATTATCTCTTCGGCGAGTCCGCGGAAGACCTCGATCCCGCCGAGCGGGAGCGCATATGCCGCCAGCTGCGCCGGGAGATGATGGAGATCTTCTCGGGTCGCAATCTATCGAGCGGGCAGCACGTGTAGTGCTATCGAATCCACTATGCCCCTCAGATCCATGTCAGATCCAGTAGGTGGATCCCGTCATAAGCCGCGATGACAGCCGCATCAATTGGCGCAACGGCCGAGGTAGCCGAGCCGCGCCCGCCTCGCCGGCGGCAATGGCATGTCCACCTTCATCAACTTTCATCTGTTCGACGATCGCACGGCTCGGCTCATCACGCCGGGGGAGGCGCTGCAAATGCTTACTGAGGTGCTGGACCACCTGCTCCTCGGTTTGCGCCAGGAATCCCAGGCTCCAGCGATCACCCGTCGCTCCAGCAAGCGCGCCGATACCAAGAGAGCCGACGTAGAACAACGGATCAAGGTAACTGGCACGGCTGTCGAGCTGTACCAGCCGCTGTTGGCACCAAAGCAGGTGATCCTTCTCTTCTGCCGCGGCGCGTTCCAGCGCTCGGTGTAGCGTGGGATCGCGAGCGGTGATTGCCTGGCCCTGATACAGCGCCTGAGCACAGATCTCGCCACAGTGGTTCACCCGCATCAGCCGAGCGGCTTCCCGACGTTCTTTTGTGTTCAGCTCCGGCTCGGGCAGCCCATTGGCAGGGTTCGGCCGGCCGGTACCGAGTGGGTGCCCAAAAAGGCTCTGCACACCGATGTCAAGCTGGGCAATGATCCGGTCGGCGAGACTGTAGCGGCGGTCCATCATAGTTAGCTCACTCATGTTGACGAGGCTTTATGTTATTGTACCGCCTGCGCGATCCTGAGGCAGATCCGACCTCGCGCCCCGCGCGCCCAGTTTTCGTTTCAGCTTGTACAGCCGCTTGCCCTTGTATAAAATTTTTCGCCCACCAGGCTGTAGCAAAGAATGGTTGTGGAGACGACCGCCCATGAAGACTTTCAGCGCCAAAACGGCTGACGTGAAACGTGATTGGTACGTTGTAGATGCCTCCGGTAAGACCCTTGGCCGCCTAGCCTCGCAGCTTGCGATGCGCCTACGGGGCAAGCATAAGCCGGAATTCACTCCCCATGTGGATACCGGCGACTACATCGTCGTCGTCAATGCGGAAAAGGTGGCCGTGACGGGCGACAAGGCTACGGACAAAATCTACTATCATCACACGGGCTACATCGGTAACCTGAAGCAGATCAGCTTCGCGCAGCTAATAGAAAAGGCGCCCGAGCGAGTCATTCAGACGGCCGTCAAGGGCATGCTGCCGAAGAATCGCCTCAGTCGTGAGATACTGAAGAAGTTGAAAGTTTATGCCGGACCTGAGCATCGGCATGAAGCCCAGCAGCCGATCCAGCTCGATCTGTGAGCCGGGGCAGGTCTGATCCCGGGGACGCAATACAACGCAGGTAAATGATGAGCGCTGAGCAGTACTACAGCACCGGTCGACGCAAAACCTCCACGGCGCGGGTGTTTTTGCGCCGCGGCAGCGGTGTGATCATGGTTAATGGTCGCTCCCTGGCCGATTACTTTGGCCGTGAGACGGCTCGAATGATCGTTCGTCAGCCGTTGGAACGAACCGAGAGCACCAATAATTTCGACGTCTATGTCACGGTAGCCGGCGGAGGGAGCAGCGGGCAAGCCGGTGCGATACGCCACGGCATCACCCGAGCCCTCATTGCATATGATGTGCAGTCCAAGCCCGCGCTGCGCAAGGCCGGCTATGTTACCCGAGACGCCCGCATGGTCGAGCGCAAGAAGGTGGGTCTGCACAAGGCGCGCCGCGCTACGCAGTACTCCAAGCGCTAAGCAGTGCACCGCGGCTCGCTTCTGGGGGATCGTCTAGTGGTAGGACAGCGGACTCTGACTCCGTCAACCTAGGTTCGAATCCTAGTCCCCCAGCCAATAAACTCTATCCAGGCGAATAGCAGACTGCCCCAGCCCGTTAGCGGCTGCATGCCGCGCCGCCTAACACGCAGAACTTGGCGCAATGCGGGTGATTCAGGCGCACGGTGCCGCGCGCCTGCGCCAAGGTGTACCCGAGCTCGAATTGCCGATCGTAGGGCAGCAGCGTGCAGGCGACGACCACTGGCCGCTTATCGCCCTTTCGTTTCACCACCATACGCGCTGAAGCACACATGACATCGTCGGGCGATTTGTTGAGTAGGCCCCAGCACGACTGCGTAATCTCCGGCACGTCGAGCGTCTCGTCCATCTCCGGGAAGAGCACGAGATCCACCGGATCATGAGCGTCGAGGCGAACACCAAGCGCGCGGAAAAGACGCGCGAACCCCTCGCGTAGCTCCGCTTCGCGTTCACCGGAGAACATTCGCCCCGCCGCATTGACCGCGAAGCCGTGCTGGGCGAGCCACTTGAGCCCGTCGACGGCCGGCGTCCAGCTACGCGTGCCGCGTTCCAGCTCGTGGTAATGCCGGCTGTAGTGGTCGAGGGAGACGCGCAAGGTCAACCGTGAGCCGTAACGTCGTTGTAGGCGCAGCAACGGCTCCCGGCGCTTCATCATTGGCTTCATGGCATTGGTCAGCACCAGGGCCTCGAAGCCGCGCGCGAGCGAGCTCTCCAGCATTTCCGGCAGATCCGGATTCATGAAGGGCTCGCCGCCCGTGTAGCCAATCAGGCGCGTGCCCAGCTTCTGCCGCTCGATCTCATCGAGGTATGCGCCGACTTCGGCCGCGCAGATGTAGCTGAGGCGATCATTGCGCGGGGACGACTCGATGTAGCAATTGCGGCAGGCCAGATTGCACAGCGTGCCGGTGTTGATCCACAGCGTGCCGAGTGATTTCAATGCGACTCGAGCACGGCGCTCCCCAGTCGCGGTCAGCTCCGGATCACGGAACTTCTTGGGATCGAGCCGACGCAGCGGCTGCTCCGAAACGCTCACGATGCCTCCTCCGACCTCGAGCCTATCAGGAACTGTGCGCCTTAGTGGCGTCGTCCACAACCGCGCGGCCAAGGGCTGGCGCGGCTACGGCATCGAGGGCGGCTTTTGAATCCCGTTCGGTCTACCCGTCAGTCGTCCCGGCGCTCCCAGAGCGTGACTTCGGACAGGCTGTGCTGGAACTTGTGGCTCGTTTCGCGGATGACGAAGGGCACCTGCCGCGGTTCGTCGAGCAGGCGGAAGTGTTTGCCAAGATGCGCCTTCAGGCCGTCCAGCGTGGTGTAGCTCTCGCCATCCTTCTTGAAGCCGCCGAGCCAAGCCGAGCGCGCGGTGTGTTCTTCCAGCCAGGTGTAGGGCGAGGTAATCAGCAGCAGGCCGCCGGCGTTGATACGGGTGTGAATATCGTCCAGGAACCGCGCCGGTTCATAGAGGCGGTCGATCAAGTTGGCGGCAAACACCAGGTCATAGCCGGTCAATTGCGCCTTGAGGTTGCAGGCATCTCCTTGCACGAGCTCAGGTGGCGGCACCTGATCCAACCCCAGCTCGGCAAGCGTGCGGCTCTTGTAGAGCACCAGCTCGCCTTCATCGCAGAGCGTATAGCGCAGCACGCCTTCGCGGCTTAGCTGCACGCCCTGGTCGATGAAACGGGCGGAAAAATCCACGCCGGTTACAATGTCGAAGTGGCGTGCCAGCTCGAAACTTGCGCGCCCGCAAGCGCAGCCCAAATCCAGTGCGCGGCGCCTCTTGCGCCCTTCGAGATAGGGCAACAAGTGCTCAACCAGCGCCTTGGGGAAGTTCGCCACGCCGAAGTAACTATCACCATAATGGAGCTCGGCATACTCCGACATCAGCTTGTCGGTCTCGTAGTGGGAGGAGGGTGCGCTCAGCTCGGCATCGCTTGCCACATAACGGAATCCGGCATGCTGGAAGAAGTGGCGGCGGAAGGCGTAGCGCGAGGACAGCTCGGCTTCGTTGCCGCAGGAAATCCAGGAGCCGCCCTTGATCAGGTTGTGCTGAGCGTCAAAGGTAGGCGTGCTGAAATCGTCATACAGCGGATGTACCTCGAAGCCATCGAACGGATAGGTGGGGGTTTCCGTCCACTGCCAGACATTGCCGATCACGTCGAAGAAATCCCCGTGGGCGAAGCGATCCACCGGGCAGGACGACGCCCAGTGATCCAGATGCAGGTTGGCTTGCCAGGCGCCGTCCGGGCGTTCCTGGCGGATACCGGCCGCCTGGTGCAAGCGGTACCATTCGTCTTCCGTGGGCAGGCGAATGGGCTCGCCGGTCTCTGATGTTTTCCAGTTGCAGAAGGCTTTTGCCTCATGGTAGTTGACCTCAACCGGCCAGTTCCAGGGCATCGGCACTTCCTTTGTCATCAGCCGCAGATGCCAGCCGCTCGGTTTTTTGCGCCAGAACTCCGGCTGACCGCGCTTGGCAAACTCCCGCCACTGCCAGCCTTCCTCGCCCCAGTGGTGGCGGTTGCGATAGCCGCCGGCTTCGACAAATTCCAGAAACTCGCCGTTGCTGACCAGATAACGGCTGGCCTCGAAGGCCGGCACTTGCGCCTCGTGGCGGCCATATTCGTTGTCCCAGCCGTAGATGGGCGAGCTCCAGTCCCTGCCCAACGCCACCCGCCCGGACGCCACCGGTACCAGCTCATTGGCGGGCGCATCCCCTCTATCCGTGCAGGGCGCCCAGTCCGGCCGGGGTGACACCCATTCAAGCTTCTGCTGGCGAATCAGCACGGAAGTGGTTTCCAGGTGAATGCGCTCATGCTCGATGCCCATGATGATCGCCCACCAGGGGTTGTCCCGGTCGAGTGGCAGCGTCAAAGGCGCCTCGTCGATGACGGCCAGCACCGTCTTGCGCACCTTGGCGCGGTAATCCATGAGCTGCGCCACCTTGGGCCAATCGTAGTGGGTATCGTCGAGATCATCCCAGCTCATCTCGTCGACACCTACCGCGAACATGGATTCCATCTTCTCATCGAGACGCTCATCCACCAGCCGTGCGAGCAGCAGCTTGTTGATGAAGAAAGTGGCGGTGTGGCCCAGGTAAAAAATCAATGGGTGGCGCAGGCTGATGGGCTTCTCAAAGAAGGCTTGCGCCGAGCTCAGGCAATCAAACAGTGACTCGTAACGAGTGAAAGTGCTGATGAAGTAGTCGCGCAAGCGCCGGCGCAGGTCGGCCTCATTGCAACAGGACAGATCAGGGGTACGGCTGAACAAGGGGGTATCTACAGCAGTCGTCTCAGCATCCTGGATCATCAAATGTCTCCGCCTACCTTGAAACCTTTGCCGCCAAGGCAATCAACCGCGCCGGGCAAACCGTTGGGTACTGGCAAACGGCAAGGCTACAGAATCTCCGCTATTTAAGCAAGGAATAACTTGCTTAATTAGAGTGCCAGGCCAGGCGACCGGCAAGAGAGCCGCCCGGCTCGACGCCTTGCCAGTAAGCCGGGCACATAGTGTTCGTTTCGCCATCGGCCGCGGGTGTGCTAGGCGCGCGCTGAGAGCCGGCTGATATCAGTTGCATCGGTTACAGGCGCACACTATATTGCAAGATAATACTTGCGTAAACGAGACGCCGGCATGCGGTTTATTGCGCTGATGCCGTTGCTGTTGGAGGCGTGGTTGGCCTTTTATCTTGGTGTCAATATGAGCACAGCCGATGAACGCGACTGCTGACCCGTTGGCAGGCATGTCGCACACGCGCGCCCGGATTCTGCGCTACATCAAGGCGCAGGGCTCCGTAACCCGCCGGGAATTGGCGGCCCATCTGGATATCACCCGCGAGGCCGCGCGCCAGCACTTGCAGGGACTCTCGCGCGAGGGCTGGCTGGCTGATAGCGGGCGACGCGCATCGACCGGGCAGGGGCGCCCGGCAAGGCTATTTGCGCTGACACGCGCCGGCGACCACTTGTTCCCCAAGCACTACGATCAGATCTCCCTGGAGATGTTCGATACCCTCGCCGAGCGTTTCGGCGAGGAAGGTGTTCGCACACTGCTTGCGAGCCTGACCGACAAACAGGTGGCTTACTGGGCGCCGCGGCTGCGCGGGCTGTCGCTCTCGCAGCGGCTGGAGGCGCTGCGCGGCATCTATTTCGAGCAGGATCCCTACACGCACATCGAACGTGATGGGGATGATTACCTCTTGGTGGAGCGCAACTGTCCCTTTCTCAATCTGGCCGTGCAGCGCCCCCGATTGTGCAGCGTTACGGTGTCGACCCTGCGCCGGCTGCTGGGCGTGCACGTCCACCGCGAGCAGAGGTTCCAGGACGGCGACCGGCGCTGCGTGTTCCGGGTGTGCACCCGCATAGCCGTAGATGCGGACTACAGATTCGATTTCGAAGAGGACGATACGCCCGTGCATGAATAGCGGCCGGCTTGCCTACGGGGAGGCGCTACGTGTCGCTACGGGTTGTAGCCAACGATGCGCCGGCGCAGCGGCCGCCGCTTTTCAATGCATCTTGGTGTAGCAGACGTGAAATTCGCCCGATTTCATCGGAGTAATAGTCGCTGTGCCGGAGCCACCAGCGGTGGACGGACGCCATGTTGAAGCCGAAGTGGGCGGTTTGATGGCTGGATGCGACATGGTATTGCGCCAGGATATCGAGCCCCTTGCATGGATAGCCGGCTGAGCCCATTTGCGCGGCCTCGGTCAGGGCGGCATCGGGCCTTGGTTTGGCCTCGAGCGCTTGGCTAAAGCGCTGCGCCGCGGTCTCGGGATGGCCGGTTTTAAGCGCTAATACTCCATAGAGATTGAGCATCGATTGGCGGCTTGAGCCCGATTCAGCAATGGCGGGGTTAGCCAGTGAGGCCAGAATGAGCTGCTCGATTTGGGCGGCGCCCAGGGGCGGGCACGGCTTGTGGTCCAACGTCTGAATGTAGCTGTTGATGATCTGGTAGACGAGGCGCTCGGTGCGCCTGTCGGTACGCAAGGCTGCGGCCGCCGCAGTCAGCTCGCGTGGTGTCACATGGTTCATAGCGCAGGCGAGCGATAGGCGGTTCAGTTCAATCATCACCGAGTTGGGGTGCGCGGCCGATGCCTGGTCGAGAATGCGTCGCGCGGCCTCATATTGGCCTTTCTGCTTCAAGATCAACGCCGAATAGGTCAGGGCGCGTGGGGAGTCCGGGTTCTCCCTGGCCCACATAATGCCTTGCTGCGCCGCATCACCCCAGAGATCCGCGCGCAGCCAAGTCAGGCTGCTGATGGCGGCCAATATCAGGACGGCCAATCCGGCGCGCAACGTTGCTGCCGGTGCCACCGCAGTGACGATCCAGATCGAAAGCGGCAGAAAAATAAACACGGCGGGCAGGTAGCTGCGATGCTCAAAGTAGAGCTCGAGCGCGACGACCGTGGATTCGATCAGATGCCCCGCGAAGAAAAAGAAGATAGCAAGCGCCAGGCTCGGGTAGCGGCGACAGGCTTTCCAGCCCAGAACGAGCAGCCCCACGATGATCGTCATCGCCGGCAACGTCGTCCAGGGCTGCCATAGACTGGTCGAGAGCGTGATGTTGTCCTGTAACAGCCCGCCGGTATAGAGCTCGGGCAGCAGCAGATGCTGCAGATAGGTCAGGACGATGCGCGGCTCGGTCAGGAGCCGTTGCGCGAGGGTGAAATCGCGGCTGTGCGCGGCGCCTGCTGCGGCGGCGGGAATTTGATAGACCAAATAACCCAGCACAAGGATCGTAGGCGTTATGAGGAAGACCGCCCGCCACCAGCGAAAAGCCGGGTTCGGTGTGAACCTCGACCCGCGTTGCGTCATCCCGGCGTAGGCCGGGATCCATCTTGCAATTGCGGAAAGGAAAATAGATTCCGGCCTTCGCCGGAATGACGAGATTCGGCAGTTGTCCGAGGTTGTCTTTTCTTCCGCCCGGCTCAGCACCAGCCACTCGATCAGTAGCGCAAAAAGCGGCAGCAAAGCGCCGTTTTCCTTGCTCAGAACAGCGAGTGTGGTGCCCAAGGCGATACCGCCCGTCATCCAAAGGTAGCCGCGCCCATCACCCGCCGTCAGGCGTTGGCGGCCGTGCACGTAGGCGAGCAGCCCGGCGAGCACGAAGGTGGCGCAGAGCAAGGTCATGCGCTGGACCACGTAGAGCGTGGTGGATACCCAAAACGGGTGCAGCAGCCAGAGCCCGCCCGCGAGCAAGCCGATCCATTCGGCATGTGGGCGCGTATGGCCGAGGCCCCGGGCGATCCGGATGCAAAGCCAGATCAGCAGCACGCCGTTCAAAAGATGGATCAGTGTGTTGGTGTACTTGAAGGGCTGCGGGCTCGCCGGCCAGTTGTTGGCATCGATCAGAAAACTCAGCAGGGAGAGCGGCCGCCCGGTGGGGCCGGCGATGCCGCTGGTGAGATAACTGACCAGGCGCTCGATATTATTGACCGCGCCGTAATCGCCCAGCGCCGGCAGATTGGCGTAATCATCGAACAGAAACGGGCCGGAGAGGCCGGGGGAGTAGACGAGCCAGGCCAGCGCGAGCAGTGCACTGAGCAGGGCGGCCTTGGTGAGGGAACTGGCGGTCATCTATAGTCTCCGTGAATCCCCAGTGGCCTCAAACAAAGCGGACCTTGAAAACCTTCGTTCCGCGTCGTCATCCTGGCGAAAGCCGGGATCCATCTTGCTGCCGCAAAAGACAAAAAATGGATTCCGGCCTGCGCCGGAATGACGGAATTCGGGATTTGTTCGAGGTTTCCTTAAAGCGAACCCCTCGCGGGGAGGGGTTCGCTGGTATCTGCTCAAACTTGAGCATCACTGTCCGTTGCAGTTCTGGGGAACAAACTTCTGCGCGGCGGAGCTGCTGCATATCCAGGTGATCGAGCCGCTGCCGGAGGCGTCTGGGCTCAAGGTCAGTGTCGCGCTCTGAATGCCGGAGGACACACCCGAGCCCTGCATGGTGGCCGTGATCACGCCGTTAGTAACAGCAACCTGCGCGACATACTGGCCGCTGATGTTGGTTGGGGTCGTCGGGATGCCAAACTTGCCGTTGTCGGCGCTATCGAACGCGCCCTGCGACATCCAAATTGACGCCACGTTGGCCTTCTGGCCGCTCGTAAGATTCAGCGCCTCGGTCATCTGTGACCGGGCGATGTAGTCCTGATAGGCCGGAATAGCAATCGCGGCCAAGATACCGATGATGGCCACAACGATCATCAGCTCGATCAATGTGAAGCCCTGCTGGACCTTGTGCATATTCAATCCCTCGTTTTTTAATCCAAAATCCTGTGAATAGCGTTTACATTGCCCGGCGGGCTCGCCGTTACCCCCTCATCCGAGTGTTCGGCGGCGTAGTCGCCGTGTGCTGTAGTTGACCGCAGGTTTCATGCCAAGAGTTGAGTAAGAGCTAAGGCGGATTTGCGATACGCGAAAAATGAGTGGGTTGGGAAGGGTGTCTCGATCCTGGATTAGATCGCTGGCGCTCGCGGCGCGCCCGTTACCGACGGGCAGCGTCACCTGGAGGCTTCAGGGTGACAATCTTGGGCAGTGAGGAGCTAGTAGTAAGCCTGAATGTCATTACGGCGAAGTGACGCGTGACATGTGACGCGTAACCTGTCACCTGTCACCTGTCACCTGTCACCTGTCACCTGTCACCTGTCACCTGT
>JAKDMQ010000341.1 GCA_030452265.1 Nitrococcus sp. | reverse complement strand
AGGCCGCACACGGTGCCCGATTATTGTTTATGCAACATGCCTACTACTTCACAGTTTGCTGGGTCTTGGTGGCCGGGTCAACCCCCAGCCTTATTGCTTCTTCGAAGGGCTCTTTAGCTTCGAGCGGTGCTCCCGAGCAGCCGCTACAACCTCACCCCGATACAGCTCGAGCAGATGCATGATAAAGGCATCGGGATGCTGGGCTTCTATTCCATGTGGTGAGAGCTTCTCCGCGGGAAAGTACCTTAGATACGGCCCATTACCACGGGTCTCCGACAGGACTCAGGGCAGCTCTCCTGCCAGCTCCAACGCCGCGACAACAACGGGATCGCCTAGCCGGATTCCTGGATCGGATCATGTCGATTCGAGGCGCAATGGCCGGCAGCAGTCCGCTGTCTTTGGCCGCCACCAGCACGCCCAGGCTGCCGATGATCCCGATATTGTTCACGCGCGCGACGCGCCCGCCGGTCATCGACGAGCAGACGGTCGGCGCCGAGCCGCTTGCACAGTGCCATGGCCTCCAGTTCGCCACGGCCCAGCTCCACCGCCGTGATCGCAAAGTCATTAAGGTCGATGCCCGAGACCTTCTCGCGCAGATAGGTGTCAAGCACGTCTGCGGCAGGCTTGGCCGCTAGCGTGCACTCCTCGAATACGGCGGGCGGGATCTTCACCTCCCGAAACAAATGGTCCGATAATGGCAACCCGTTACACACTGCCATCGCGATCAAAGCGGAGCTGTCCGCGACGACTAGCATCAGCCGCGCGGGTCGCTTCGGAGCGCCTTCACCTCGTCGCGCAACTCTTCCGGCGAGTAGTCGATCACGGGGATACCGTGTCGATTGCACGCGGCGAGGAAGCTGAAACGATCCGCGCAGGCGAGCTTGCAGGCGGCTCCGGCGGAGAGCTCACCTGACTGGAATAGGGGGAGTGCGTCGTAAAGCTTCAGCCAGCCGGCGAACTCGGCAGGAGTGCTGCCGGTCAGATAGCGTTCCGGGATATCTAGCAGGATCTCCAATGCGTCCACCTCAGAGCCAGTAAGTTCTTGCGAGCGCCCTCTCAACGATGCCGAGATTGCCAGCGCCCTGCAAGCGCCAGCGCTGTCCCATCAATCCGTACCTGCACAGCCGATCCTCGAGCACCGTGCTGGTGATGACGTCGTCTCCGGCCCCGTCCACGCCGCGCGAGTAGGCTCCATCTATCCAATGGCTATAGCGCTCGCCGCCCGGCGTGGACTCGACCTCGTGGCGGGACTGCCAGTCACGGTCGGTCACCACCCAGCTCTCATCGGGGTCGATGAAGCCGTTGCCGCCGCCGATCAGAAGGTCTCGCCACCGCCGGCCGCGTCGCGCCCGCCGCCGCCGCGGGTGCCACGCCCAAAGAAGTTCCGCCGCGCGCTTCAGGTACAGGCTGTGCAGGTGCGGCTATCGGTCGCCGCATGATGGCCGGAGCGTCAGCGCGTGGTGGTCAACCGGTCTCGCAACCGTAATCCCGTGCCGCGAGCGAGGTGGGCGTGCACCGACGGCGGGCGTTCCATAGCGGGGCGAACGGAGTCCCAGCCGGAACCAAGGTGATACTCATTGTCCACCAATCTCAGTACGCGTATAATGTGTACACCTTGGTACACATCGGAGGTTGTCATGGCTGAACCCATTCCAAAGGTCGGCATGCGCGAGTTCCGCGCACATCTGCCGCAGTACGTGCGGGCCACATCGCCGGTGGCAATCACACGCCACGGTGAGACGATTGGCTATTACGTGCCCGCCCGGCCAACGCCGCAACAGGCCGAGCGTGAAGCGCTAAAGGCCGCAGCCGCGCGGCTGGACGCATTGTTTGCAACGCACGGTCTCACCGAAGAGGAGCTGGTGGCGGAGTTTCGCCGGCTCAGGGAAGGTGAGCGAACCTGATGCCGCCCAAAGCGCTCGTGCTGGACGCCAACATACTTATCCGCGCGGTGTTGGGGCACAAGGTGCGCGGGCTGCTTGAGCAGCATTGGGGTGCGGTACAGTTCTTCGCGCCCGAGGTCTGTTTCCACGATGCGCAGAGGTATCTTCCAGCATTGTTCCGCAAACGCGCACTGCCACCGATCCCGGCACTTGAAGTCCTTACCGCGATAGCCCGGTTGGTTAGCTCCGTCGATGAGAGCGTCTATCTGGACTATCGCGCGGAGGCGAAGGAGCGGATCCGTGACCGGGATATTGACGATTGGCCAATCGTCGCTTGTGCTCTGGCCCTCAACTGTCCAATCTGGACACAAGACACGGATTTCTTTGGCGTTGGTGTTCCGACGTGGACTACGGATCGTGTTCATCTGTTTCTTGAAGGAGCATAGCAGCGAAAAGCACTCCGCGACTTGCCGTAGCCCAGGATAGCCATGCCGGGGTTCAGCGCACGACTTGCGGCACTGCATGACCGCACGGTGAAGGAACGTTCCTGACGGTGCGCTCGCAACGCATCATCGAGCGCGCCGCGAAGGCAGGCAAACCGCGATGGGCAATCCCTTAGATCACCGAGCACCTGCGCCGCTGGGCGCTGCAGACCATAGGAGAAGTCGTTGTCGTTGGTCATGTCCTGCTTCCGGTCGGGCCGGTGGCGGAGTCGCCCCGCCACCGGCCCATTAGGCAACGCGTTACGCTCGCACTACACGCAGTCTATTGGCCACCCAGTGCGATGCGCTGCGGGCTCTCGCCGAGCTCCGGCGCCGTGAGCGTGCCCACCAGC
>JAKDMQ010000111.1 GCA_030452265.1 Nitrococcus sp. | reverse complement strand
AACGGATACCGCGTACCTGCGGCGACCCAAGGTGCCTGCAGTATGGCGAAATCGGACGTCTGGGAAGCTACCTGGAGCAGCTTTATCTTCTGGCCGGCCGGCCGCGTTGCCATGCCATCGTCTATGATGACTTCGTCGCCGATCCGCGCATGACCTACACCCGAGTGCTAAGTTTCATCGGGGCCGAGGATGACGGCCGCCACCTATTCCCCCCGAGGCGAAGCAACCGCCGGTATCGCTCCCGGCTGCTACACGCGCTGATCAAGCGACCGCCGATTCTATCCGCGGGCGGCGTAGGTTTGCGCACTGCCGAAGGCGCGCGCAGGCGCTTACTGCTAAAGCGGGTCCAGAAGCGGTTACAGCACTGGAACACTATCATCGAGCCGCGAGCGGATCTCGCCGCGCCGATGCGCCGCGAGCTAGCGCAGACTTTTCACGGCGAGATCATGAAGCTATCGCAGCTACTCGGGCGCGATCTTTCGCATTGGGTCAACGGCTGAGCCGCCGGCGCGCTTGACTCCAAGCAAAAACCGGCCGCATCAGCGCGGCTCTTGCCGAGCCAGCCTGAGCTGCGCGTCCAGCGCCTCGAGGCGCTCGGCGGTACCGACATCATGCCACCGCCCCTGATAATGCGTGGCGCTCACCCGGCCATGCGCGGCCGCTCGGCGTAGCAGCGCCCCCAACGGGAAAGGCCCGGTGGAAGGCCGGTTGAATAAATCTCGCCGGTAGCAGCCAATGCCGGCGAAGGTCAATCGCGGCCCGCGCGACGGCTCGACTACCGTTTCCCCCGACAGCGCGAAATCGCCTTGCGAATTGTGTGGGGGGTTGTCCACCAAAATCAGATGCGCCAGGCCGGCCGGCTCAGTCGGCAAATCCTGCAGCGAATAATCGCTCCAAATATCCCCGTTCACGACCCAGAAAGGTTCCTCGCCGAGCAGCGGCAACGCATGCTGTATACCGCCACCGGTTTCCAAAGCATATTCACGCTCATCGGAGATACGGATCACGAGACCCCAGCGTGCGCCATCGCCAAGATAGTGGGCGAGTTTTGCGCCCAGCCAAGCCACGTTGACCACCACCGTATCCACGCCGGCGCGCGCGAGCGCCTCGAGCTGATAGTCGATGAGCCTCCGCCCCGCGACTCTCAGCATTGGCTTGGGGAGACGATCCGTCAGCGGGCGCATGCGCTCACCCCGGCCGGCGGCCAGAATCATAGCCCGCACGGCATCGGCTTCCCGGGCTGTTGACGCCGTTGCAGAGCGCTTAACAACGCGCGCAGTGCGCCGAGCTCCGGATAGCGCGCGGCCGTCTGGCGCACGTAACCAAAAAAGCGCGGGACCTCGGCGAGATATTCGGGCTTGCCATCGCGGTAATACAGGCGGGCGAAAATGCCGATGACCTTGAGATGGCGCTGCAGCCCCATCCAGTCCAGAGCCCGCTCAAGCTCTTCATCGTCGGCTGGGATAGGAATCCCCTCGAGGCGCGCTCGGGTGCGGTAGTAGCGAAGCCAGCGCGCCTCCAAGGCCGGCTCCCAGGAGATGAAGGCATCGCGCAGCAGCGAAACTACATCGTAGGTCACCGGCCCATAGACGGCGTCCTGGAAATCGATGACGCCGGGATTGGGCTCGCAAACCATCAGATTGCGCACCATGTAGTCGCGATGCACGTAGACCGCCGGCTGCGCGAGCGCACTGTCGATCAGTCGAGCGCGGATTTCCCGCCACTCGTCCCGCTCGGTTGCGCTGAGCTCGAGCTCCAGATGCCGGGCAAGATACCAATCCGGGAACAGATCAAGTTCAGTTTGGAGCAGCTCGCGGCTGTAGCTCGGCAACCGCCCCGGCTCGCTCGCCGCTTGCCAGCGAATCAGGGCATCGATTGCATCGCGGAACAAGGGCTCGGCATCGATGCGGGCAACGGCGTCGAGGTAGCTCTCCCGGCCCAGGTCGCTAAGCAGTAGAAATCCCTGCGCGGGCTCCCGCGCCAACACGACCGGGGCATTGACGCCCGCCTGGCGCAATAGCTTCGCCACCCTCACAAAGGGTTCGCAATCCTCATGCGCCGGCGGCGCATCCATGGCGATCCAGGTCTTCCGCGCCGAGTGCACGCGAAAATAGCGCCGAAAGCTCGCGTCATTGGCAATCGCCTCGAGCGAGCGCACCGCCAGACCCAGCTCGGCCACCAGCCATCCCTCTAACCGTACAAGCCTATCGTCCGCAACCGGTATCGATCCCGCCGTGCCCATTTGCGTCCCCTGCCGGCCTCTCCTCGCACAGTCCCCGAACTCTATGTTACGGGAGACGGCGCCGTCAGCCAAAACCGTCATTGCAGGCCCATGCAAGCTGTGCGAAGGTGATGCCCCCGGAGAGGACAGCGTGACATTTACCAGGCGATCGCGACACTTGGCTGCTCTGGCCCTGTACGGCCTGTTCCTGCTTGGGGAAGTCGCATCCGCCCGTCCGCCTGGGGGGCGCTGGGGCTTGTGCGGCTGCTGCCTGGTGCCCCCCCCGCTCGGCGACCCGGACGTTCGCAACGCGCCGGGCACGCCGCTCGAGATTGAAGCCAGCAGGGCTCGCTACGATGCCGAGCGCGGCGAATACACATTGCTCGGCCGGCCGGTGATCACCCGCGCCGATCAGCGCCTCAAGGCGGATCGCATGCGCTACAACACGCAGACGGGGCGCGTCGATGCCACGGGCGATGTCTATTACCAGCAATCCGGCGCGCTCCTTACGGGCGAGCGCGGGCACTTCAACCTGGAAACCAATGCGGGGGTATTCCATAAGCCGCGCTATCGCATCGAGCAAGGGCATATCCACGGCGACGCAAGCCGCGGGGAGATAGTCAATCCAGACCTCTCGCATTACCTGGACGCCCGCTTTAGCACCTGCGAGCCCGGCCATGAGGACTGGTGGCTCCACACCGGCTCGCTCACGATTGACGAGGCCCGCCAGCGGGGGGTTGCACGCAATGTCTGGCTAAGTTTCTGGGGCGTACCGATAGCTTATACCCCGTACATCAGCTTTCCGATAGGAGACGAGCGCAAAACCGGTTTCCTCATGCCCACCATCGGCCAATCGACCCGCGGGGGGTTCCAGGCCGGTATCCCCTGGTATTGGAATATCGCGCCCAATTACGATGCCACCCTCACTCCGACGCTCTACAGCAAGCGGGGTTTGCAGCTCGGCACCGAGTTTCGTTATCTGCTGCCCGCCGCAAGCGGGCGCAGTCAACTCGACTACCTGCCACACGACTTGGCCTTTGGCAAGGATCGCTGGCTGCTCGATCTCGACCATCAGCTCCACGTCGGTCGGCATTTGCAGGCTCGCCTCGATGTAAATCGGGTCAGCGACGATCAGTATCTCGCCGATTTTGGCAACAATCTGCAGCAAAGCTCTAACGTCGCGATCCCAAGCAGCATCGATGCAAATCTGAGCTTTCGTGACTGGAGCCTGAGCGCGCAAGCGCAAACCTGGCAGGCGATCGCGCCGAGTGCCACGGCTAGCAACAAGCCGTATTCAACCCTGCCAAGAATTCACTTTAGTTACTCCCCCAGTTGGGGAGCGCTGCCCTTGCGGTTTCGGCTCGAAACGGAGGCGGTGCGCTTCGTGCAGCCCGAACTGGGCGCGGTCGATACGGGATCGCGTTTCGATGTCATGCCAAATCTGAGCCTGCCATTCAGAACCCTCGGCTACTATATCGAGCCCGCCATCGCTTATCGCTATACGACTTATCGTCTCGATCGACCCGATCCGAGTCTACCGGAGAGTCCATCGCGGGGGCTGCCGATTTTCAGCGTGGACAGTGGGTTGTTCCTGGAGCGCGGCCTCGAGCTCTTCGGCAACGCAGTCACTCAGACATTAGAGCCGAGGTTGTACTACCTGTACGTGGCCAGACGTGACCAAGAAGACTTGCCGGTATTCGACACGACGCAGGCCACCTTCACGTTCTATCAGCTCTTTGAGAAGAACCGCTTCACGGGCCCCGATCGCATGGGCGATGCCAATCAGCTCACCGCGGCGCTGACCAGCCGAATGCTCTCGGATACGACCGGCTTCGAATACCTGCGTCTTTCGATCGGCCAGATCTTTTATTTCAGTGACCGAGAAGTCACGCTACCGGGAATGGCGGAAAAGTCAGCCTACAGCTCGGATTACATCACTGAGCTGCGCGCCGGATTACCTGGGCTGATGAACGCCTCGCTGGATTACCGCTGGAATCCTGGCGGGACGAACAATCGCAGGCTGATTTCCCGGCTGCAGATCCTGGCGGGATCTGAGCATGTGCTCAACCTCGCCTACCGCTTGCAGGAGGACAATGGCCAAAAACGCCTTTCGGAGGTAGACGGCAGCTTCGTATTGACACTCGGGTCAAACTGGCGTGTGGTCGGCGGCTGGAACTACTCGTTCCTGAACCAGCAGACCCAGGAACGCTTCGCCGGCTTGGAGTTCAATAGCTGCTGTTACGCCGTTCGTGGGCTGCTCCGAGAGTTCCAGGCAAACCCAAGAGGCGCTACCGCACAGCTTCAGACCGGGTTTTTACTGCAGTTCGAGCTCAAGGGCCTAGGGGCAATCGGCAACGCGGTTCCAAAGTTCCTTTCCCAGGCCATCCCCGGCTTCCGGCCTACACCTTGAACCGGTAATCTAGGGCCTGTTGCCATCCACCCACGGCGTCGTGTGGCGGATGGCAACAGACCCTGAACCTCAAAGCCAGTGGCAAGACGAGCTTTGCACCCTTATCATGCAACCATCCCACCATCAAAAACCGCTGCCGCAGGTTGCGCGGGTGATCGCTAAAGCGCCCTGCCAAGCGTGCCTTCCGGAGATGTCGTGTCGATAGAGATGCGCGAGCGCCTGCTTATTGCGCTCCTCGCCCTAACCGTGCTGCTCTTGCCAGCCGCCCGCCTCCAAGCCGCTCGAATGCTCGATCGCATCGTCGCGGTTGTCAATGACAGCGTGGTACTGCAATCCGAGCTCGACCAGGAGCTCGTCATCGTACGCCAGCAACTGCGGCAGCGGAACATGCAGTTACCGGACCCCCAGAATTTGCAGCGGCAGGTGCTCGAGCAGCTAATTGTGGAGAAGTTGCAGCTCGATATGGCCGCGCGCGCCGGAATCTCCGTCGACGACGCCACCTTGGATGCAGCCGTACGCCGCGTCGCGGAGCAAAACCACATGAGCCTCTCCCAGTTCAGAGATGCACTTGGGGCAGAGGCAATCGACTACGCGGATTTCCGCGACCAACTGCGCGATCAGATCATCATCTCCAGACTGCGGCGCCAGGTGATGCAGAGCCGAATCAATATCACCCCGCAGGAAATCGAACAGTTCGTGGAGCAGCTCCAAAGTGGGCAATCCGTCGAATATCATTTGGGCCATATCCTGATCGCCCTACCGGATGCGGCATCCCCACAGGTCATCGCCGAGACCCGCGCCAAGGCCGAGCGCATCCATCATCAACTGGAACAGGACGCGAGCTTCAAGACGATGGCAGCGTCTTACTCCGATAGCCAGACCGCCTTGCAAGGAGGAGATCTTGGTTGGCGCAGCCAAGGCGAGCTGCCCACGCTCGTCGCCGATCAGATAAACAAGGTCAACGTGGGTGAGATTACACCAGTGCTGCGCAGCCCGAGTGGCTTTCATATATTCAAGCTAATCGCTCAGCGCGAGGGTAAACGCCACATCGTCACGCAAACCCACGCCCGGCATATCCTGATCGAGACGAATGCCGTCATGAGCGATCAGGATGCGCGTATGCGACTGGAAACTCTGCGCGCGCGGATCCGCAACGGGGAACCCTTTGCGGCACTCGCCAAGGCTAGCTCTGATGACACGACCTCCGCGTTCCAGGGCGGCGACCTGGGGTGGGTCGATCCGGGCCGCATGGTCGCGAACTTCGAGCAGGTTATGAACAGCTTGCAGCCGGGCGAGGTCAGCCGACCATTCAATACTCGCTACGGATGGCACATCGTGCAGGTTCTTGGTCGGCGCGAACAGGATGCGACGGATGACTTTCGTCGCGAGCAGGCGGCCCAACAGCTCCAAAATCGCAAGTTGCAGGAGGAGACTCAATTGTGGCTACGGCAGATCCGTGAGGAGGCCTACGTCGATATCCGGCTGCGAGGCTGAGCTAATGATGTCCGCGGACGCATCGCCCAGGGCCTTTGCACGACACACACTGACAATGGTAGAGCTAAGATAAGTATGACCATGGACCCGCGCGACAGCCGCCCCCGCATTGCGTTGACTACGGGTGAGCCGGCGGGAATCGGGCCTGATCTCACCGCGATGCTCGCCCAGGAATCCCCGGCTTGCCAATTGGTGGCCGTGGGTGATCCGGAGCTACTCGCACGGCGCGCCGATGCAATCGGTCTGCCACTGCAAATCCGGCCGTTTCGACCCGATGCGCCGGCGCATACCGATGGCCGCCTCAGCGTGGTAGCTGTCAAGCTGCGCGCTGCGGTAACCCCAGGTCAGCTCGCCCCGGCGAATGCCCGCTATGTGCTCGAGACCCTCGAGCGCGCCGGCCGCGGTTGCCTGGATGGCACCTTTGATGCGGTCGTCACGGCCCCGGTCCACAAAGGCGTCATCAACCAGGCCGGTGCACGATTCAGCGGCCACACGGAGTTTTTCGCTGAGCTCACCGGCGCAGCCCAACCCGTGATGATGTTAGTGGCGGGGCGGCTGCGCGTGGCTCTGGCCACTACTCATCTGCCGCTGCGCGCTGTCGGGGATAGGCTCACTCGAGAGCGCCTGGAGGGGATCGCCCGCATTCTGGAGCGGGAGCTGCGCACGCGCTTCGGGATCGAGCGACCGCGCATCCTGGTTGCCGGCCTCAATCCGCACGCGGGCGAAGGCGGCTATCTGGGGCGCGAGGAGATCGAGGTCATCGAGCCCGTGCTGGAGCGGCTGCGCGCGGATGGCTTGAGTTTTGATGGACCGCTACCCGCCGATACGCTGTTCACACCCGCCCGCCTCGAAGCGGCCGATGCCGTGCTCGCGATGTATCATGACCAGGGTCTACCGGTGCTCAAATATGCCGGCTTCGGGCGCGCCGTGAATATTACGCTGGGGCTGCCCATCGTGCGAACCTCGGTGGATCACGGTACCGCGCTCGAGTTGGCGGGGACCGGCCGAGCAGAGGTTGGCAGCCTGCGCGCGGCGATTGGCATCGCCGCTGAGCTCGCGCGGCTTCATCGCGCCTCGCAACGCTGAGACTGGTGCCCTATGAGCCGTCACCACCCGCGTCGGCGTTTTGGGCAGAACTTCCTCTACGACACGCACATCCTGCGCCGGATGATCGCCTCGATCGACCCGCGTCCAGGTCAGCGTTGCATCGAGATCGGCCCAGGCCTGGGTGCGCTTACTCAACCGCTTCTAGAGCGCGTCGGCGATCTGATCGCCATCGAGCTCGACCGTGATTTGATCGAACCGCTAATCCGCCGCTGCGACGGCTCGGGGCAGCTTGAAGTTGTCCAGGCCGACGCGCTCGAGGTGGACCTCGCCCGCTTTCGCCGGGGCGGCGAAAAGGTGCGGGTGATAGGCAATCTGCCTTACAACGTCGCCACGCCGTTGCTGTTTCATACCACAAGCTTTGCGCCACATCTCGAGGACGCCCATTTCCTGCTGCAAAAAGAGGTGGTGGAGCGAATGGCCGCCGGCGCCGGGCAGGCAAGCTACGGTAGGCTCTCGGTCATGATCCAATACCGCTGCCGAGTCGAGCCGCTGTTCGATGTTCACCCCAAGGCATTCCGCCCCGTTCCCAAGGTTATTTCCACCTGGGTCCGGCTGACTCCCCTGCCCAGGCTACCCCACTGGGCTCGTAACGAGGCCCGATTGGCCGCGGTCGTCGCACGCGCCTTCGGGCAGCGTCGCAAGACCCTGCGCAATGCGCTGCGGGGTATGGTTTCGGAGCAAGACTTCAAGGCCGCCGAGGTGGAGCCCTCAGCACGCCCCGAAACGCTCGACCTCGAGCATTATCTGCGCCTAGCCGATGCGCTGGCGCAACGAAGCGGGAAAGATACACCCTTGACGGCATAGACCTAAGCATGAGCCACGGTCGTTGCCTTTGGCGTCACTTCGCGCGTGTCCTACCGCCCTATGGCATACTAGCTCCGATTCGGCTACGGGCCACTCATTCAGAAGTACGGCAGCAGGAGCGTGATCGCCAAAGCGATTGCGACCGTCAGAGTCAATGATGTCATCAGATCCGGTTTGCGAAAGCGCCGTGGAGTACCGGCCATACGATTTCCTCTCCCTGGTTTTGCCATTTGTCACATAGCGCCCTAATCGGCAGGTCCGATAGGCCCCAACGCGAGCCATGGGCGAGACGTTCGTATAGCACAACGACGCGACTCACCATGACGGATTCGTCACATGATGCGAAAACGGGTTGTTTTTCGCGCTCGGCGTGCGACGCTAATATTGTTCATTCACGCAAATTTGACGAGGGCAACAGTTTGTGACCGATCGGGGGCGCTACGCTGTGGACGTGAAAGTGGAAGCAGTCTATCTGCCGACACAGTCCAACCCAACGGAGAGACGCTATGCATTTGCATACACGGTGACCATCCGCAATACGGGTGCCGTGGATGTAACACTGCTCACCCGCCACTGGATCATCACGGATGCCGAGGGCAGGGTTCAGGAAGTGCGCGGCGAGGGCGTGGTCGGCCAGCAACCCCACATCGCCCCGGGCAACAGCTTCCGATACACCAGCGGCACATTGATCGAAACCCCCGTGGGCAGCATGCACGGCAGTTATCGCATGCAGGCATCGGACGGGGTCGAGTTCGATGCGGCGATCGATGCATTCCGGCTGGCTGATCCCCGCACCGTGCATTGAGTAGCCTACAACAAGTGTCGGGAGCGACTGCAATGGCAGTCTACGCCATTGGCGATATACAAGGCTGTTTTGACGCCTTGTGTGCCCTACTCGAGCGCATCGGCTTTCAGCACGCGCGCGACCGCCTCTGGTTCACCGGTGATCTGGTGAACAGAGGCCCCCAGTCTCTGGAAGTGCTGCGCTATATCCGCTCCCTGGGGGAGCGCGCGCGGGTGGTGCTCGGTAACCATGACCTACATCTGCTCTCCGTATGGGCTGGTCCAGGCGAAATCAATCAGGATGACAATCTGCTTCCCGTGCTCGAGGCGCCCGATGCCGAGCAGCTCATGCAGTGGCTGCGGTGTCAGCCATTGCTCTATGAGGAGCCCGACTTTCCCTACGTCATGGTGCATGCCGGCATTCCCCCACCCTGGACCTTGGATGAGGCGCGCGCGCGCGCGCGCGAGCTCGAGGCCGCGCTGCGAGGCCCGGATCTCGGCAATTTCTTCCGCCATATCTATGGTAACCAGCCCGCAGATTGGCACGATGGCTTGCGGGGCTGGAACCGATTGCGCTTTATCGTCAATGCCTTTACCCGCATGCGCTTTTGTAGCGCCGAGGGAGCGCTGCTCTTCGACTACAAGGGCGCCCCCGAGAACGCCCCCAGCGGCTACCATCCTTGGTTCTCGACCCCGAACCGCCGCTTTCAACCACAGGGGCAAACGGTCGTCTGCGGCCACTGGTCGACTTTAGGGCTGCGCCAAGAGACGGGGCTGCTCGCGATCGACACCGGATGCCTCTGGGGCGGGCGACTGACGGCAGCCCGCTTGGACGGTGAGCCAGAGCTGATATCGATGCCTTGCCAAATTCGCATGCAACCTGGCCGATAGGCTTCAGTGCCGGGAGGTATGGTCGTTTTTTTACTCCGGGTAAGGGAGGAGCTGGCGCATTAATGCGCGGCAGGTCACAACCACGCTACCGGAACAACACTATAGTACGCGCGGGACAGGACATCCTTGTTTATCTAGACGAGCGAAGGACGACGTATGCTAGAAGCCCGCACCCTGACGCGAATTGCTGCATTGGCGCTCACCACCATCATAGCTACCGGCTGCGCCAGCGTTGACCCCTACACGCGGGAACAAAAAACCAGTAATGCCACCAAGGGAGCGCTCATCGGCGCCGTCGGGGGCGCGATCGTGGGTCTCGCCACCGGGGATAATGCTAAGGAGCGGCGCAATCGCGCGCTCATCGGCGCCGGAATCGGCGGGCTCTCTGGAGCCGCCATCGGTGCCTACATGGACCGCCAGGAGGCGGAGCTGCGCCGGCGGCTGGAGAACTCCGGCGTCAGCGTAACGCGTCGCGGGGACAACATCCTGTTGAACATGCCCGGCAACGTCACCTTTGCCCTGGACAGCGCGGCTTTGAGGCCGGAGTTCTTCGGCGTGCTCAACTCGGTCGCACTGGTGCTCAGTGAATACGACCAGACGCTGATCGAGATTGCAGGCCATACCGACAGCACCGGCTCGCCGGCATACAATCAGCAGCTTTCCATGGAGCGCGCTGAAACGGTGGCTCACTTTTTGCGCAATCAGAGTCTCGATCCACGCCGATTCATCGTGCGCGGTTATGGCGAGCGCTACCCCATCGCCCACAACGACACCGCTGCCGGGCGGCAACGAAACCGACGAGTGGAGCTCACTCTAACGCCTATCACGGCATCAGTCGCGCGGGCGCGCAATCCATGATTGCCTCACGGCCGAACCCGACCGGGCACACTAGGGTCTGCTGACACTCACCCACGGCGCCGCGGGTGAATGTCAGCAGGCTCCTGAAGTGGCGAGTGCGAGCGCCGGCGTTATCTGCGCCCGGTGCAGAGCGCCTCCTCACTGACGGTACCAGCGAGCCCCGCTCGCAGCCATTGCCAGTTGAAGGCCGGCCCCGGGTCGGTCTTGCGCTCGGGTGCAACATGGCAGTGGCCGACGATCCGCGCCGTACTCACCGCTGGATAGGCCGCCATGATCGCGCGCAGAACCCCAATCAGGCGGCGGCACTGAGCATCGGTATAGGGCCGATGGTCCTCTCCCTCGAGCTCGATGCCAATCGAGAAATCGTTGCAGCGCTCGCGTCCGTCGAATCGCGAGACTCCCGCGTGCCACGCTCGCCGATGCAAGGGCACGTATTGAACCAGCTCACCGCGGCGGCGGATCAGTAGATGGCTCGAGACGCGAAGCCCCTGCAGTTGCTCGAAGTACGGATGCGCGCCCGCGTCCAAGGTGTTGGTGAAAAGCGCGTCAATCCATGGTCCCCCGAAGCGCCCGGGCGGCAGGCTGATACCGTGGATAACGACAAGGTCCACCACGGTA
>JAKDMQ010000340.1 GCA_030452265.1 Nitrococcus sp. | reverse complement strand
CTGCTGGAGCGCAAGTTCGGCGCTCTCACCGAAGCCCAGCGCCGCCGCATCGAGACGGCGGATGCCGAGACGCTGCTGAGCTGGTCCGAGCGCATCCTCGTCGCGCAAAACCCGGATGAAGTTCTGCGCTAAACTCTGGGGCCGCTTGGCTGCTGCGGCGCCGGGGTGGTCGCGGCTAGATGTCCTCATGCCGGATCCGCCGATGTTGCGCCAGCTATCTGTCACATCCCGGACAATTGACCGCTTCCTGACCACACTACCGGTGGTTGCTCAAGAGGGGCGCCATATGGCATACAGTCGGCGTCGGGGCAATGCGCAGTCAATTGATGATAAATGGTGGCGTAGCTTGGATGACAATCGGGGGCGTCGAAAACCCGGCGCGCATCGTCATCCCGGCGAAGCCTGCCCCGGGCACCGATCCGGGGACCGGGATCCATCTTGTGTACTGGGATGGGCTTATAGTCCTGGCCGAGGAGCCTGGCAGTCGGCTTGAATCGCTGAATGGGGCGTAACGGCTGGGCGTTTTGTAAGACGTTGAGCAGTGGCTTGGGACTACTTACGCCGCTAACAGGATGTGAGCGTCGATTTCATCCCAAGGCACCTGCACGTGGCCCTGATCATCGCGTTCAATGACACCGATTTTCTCTAGGACCTTCACGTCGGTGTGCACGTTCTTGTAGTCCCGCTCGAGAAGCTTGGCCAGAGCATAAACGCTCATCGAGCCGGCCTGGCGCAATTGGCCGATCAGCTCCCAGCGCTTGGGCGTGAAGGTGCTCAAGAGCTCCGCCATGCTCTCGAAGCCTACTGCTTCGCGGGCCTCCACCACTTCGCCGCGTTCGGCCTGCCTCCAAACGCTCGCGAACTGTTGCAGCGATTCCTCTAGGGAAGTGACCTCGATATGTAGCACGCGCTTTTCTGCCATCGGCTTAACCTCCGACTCGCCTCACGTCCGCGAGAAAATCCGCGACCAACTCCTCAATGCTGACGAAACGGTAAGGCGACTCTCGGAACAGGACATGTTTGTGGTCGCCCTTGCCACGTTCGTTGTCGTAGCCCACCAGTCGCTCTCCACCCCGGCCGTAATATAGGCGGTACTTCAGCCCGTGTGGGCGCTCAGGGTCCGGATGCGGCAGGTGCCAGATCACCATCTCAACTATTGCGCCGCCCGCCAGCACTTCTTTCTTATGGAAGACGAGCCTCGCTTTCATATGGTTCATCATACCGCATATAGCATGGCATTTGAAACCATATAACTCATTGCAGCTCATGGGACTGCGACGCGAGAAGCGACGAGATGCGCCTGAGCAAACAAACGCAAACCATTGTACGGGATACCCGCCGGCATCGCTGAGAACGCGCGGCTGGCGGCGCGCTTTCTGCGCCTGTAAGAGCAGGAGCACGAGGCGCTGATCGCCGAGATAGAGCGGTTACGCGCCAAGGCCCAGGCTATGCACGGCGCAGAGCAAGCCGAGGAGGGCACGCCATGAGACGCTGGTATGCCGTCCACTGCAAGCCGCGGCAGGATGCCCGCGCCGAGGCGCATCTGCAAAGCCAGAACTTTGAAGTGTTCCGCCCCAGGTGCGTCACGAAACGGCGCCGGGGCGAAGATCGCGCGGGTGGTCGAGTCTCTGCTCCCGCGCTACCTGTTTATCCGCCTAAACGACGTCACCCAGAGCTGGTCACTCATAGGCTCGACACGCGGGGTCACCGGCCTGATTCGGTGGGGCGACGAGGTGCCAGTGGTGCCGGATGAGGTGGTGGACGAGCTCAAAGCCCAGGCGAGCGATGACGGCTGCATGAGCATCGGTACCGGTGGCGAATTCCGCCGCTAGGAGCGCCTACGCATAACCGAGGACCGTTCGCTAACATGAAGGGATTGTTCCAGACGCGAAAGGGTGAGGATCGCGTGATACTGCTCCTGGAGATCATGCAGCGCAGGCTAAGTACATAGATTTCATCGACATCTACGCGGCGCTAGATGATAATGAACGTCGTGAGTTTCAGGTGCGCTACCCCGACGAGGTACAAGCCATGAGCGCATTCGCCGAGCGCTTCACCGAGCGCGGATTAAAGCAGGGCTTACAGCAAGGCCTCGAACAAGGTAAACAGCAAGGCCTATAGCAAGGCCTGCAGCAGGGCATACAGCAGGGCCTGCAGCAGGGCGAAGCCGCTGTTTTGATCCGCCTGCTGGAGCGCAAGTTCGGCGCTCTCACCGAATCCCAACGCCGCCGCATCGAGACGGCAAATGCCGAGACGCTTCTGAATTGGTCCGAGCGCATCCTCGTGGCGCAAAGCACGGAAGAGGTGGTGCGCTAGACCTTGGAGCCGCCCGGGTACTGCCGCGATTGAGTGATCACCGATCAATGCGCTCGTGCTGGATTCAGCGGCGGCGAAGGCGCCACCTCCAACCAGGCAACCGTTGCCATAGACACCGTGGGAGCGGCGCCGTCGCCGCGAATCTGCGATCGGTCTTCGGGCAGCAGCGCAATAGCGAGCCCCATTACGCCGGAATATGCAACACTCTGGCAGACGCCGCTTTGATAGTCTGACACCTCCCGAAACACGCCGCCCGCAACAGCGGCAGTAGAGAAGGCCGTCTTTTGTGAACCATGATCAGAACTTCAAAAACCTCATTCTGGATTACCCGCGCCAGGCGCTTGCCTTCTTCGCTGCCGAAGAGGCCGGCGGCATTGACCAGACCACACGCATCCTGCCGGTGCGCCAGG
>JAKDMQ010000339.1 GCA_030452265.1 Nitrococcus sp. | reverse complement strand
AGTGATCAATAAATCGTAATCGTCGGTGTCTCAAAGTCGTTGACAGGTTCCGCCGCTCCCACAGGCTCTATGCACAGCCGGTAGAGGCAACCTTCGCGAACGATGAGGCTCGCAAAGCCCTTTTTGGCGAACCTAGGTCGGGTGGCGAACGGTTCGAGTGGTGCCTCGGAGCGTATTGCGTGCTGGACAACCACTATCACTCTAGCCACGCTACGCGGAAGGAGGAACGCCGCGTTACAATTGCCGCGACAAAAACGAAGGACCGAGAGGGCCCCATGGCGACGGAGCAGCCAATCGACCGATTCATTGCCCGCTGGCGCGACGCCGACGGCAACGAACGCGCCAACTACCAGTTATTCCTGACCGAGCTGTGCGAAGCGCTGGACCTGCCGAGGCCGCAGCCCGCGGCGCAGGAAACCGGCGACAACGCCTATGTGTTCGAGTGCCGGGTGGACATCCATCAGGCCGACGGCAGCGAGAACCGCGGCTACATCGATCTCTACCGCCGCGACTGCTTCGTGTTGGAGGCCAAACAGACTGGACGCGAGCTTGGCAGCGAGCGCTGGGACAAGGCCATGCTGCGGGCGCATGCCCAGGCGCAATCCTATGCCCGCGCACTGCCCGCGAACGAGGGCCGACCGCCGTTCCTGATAATCACCGACGTCGGCCGCTCCATCGAGATCTACTCCGAGTTCTCGCGCTCCGGGGCCACCTACGTGCCGTTCCCCGATCCGCGCTCGCACCGCATCCGCCTCGACGATCTGCGCCGCGAGCCCGTGCGCGAGCGTCTGCGCGCGGTCTGGAACGAGCCCCTGGCGCTCGACCCCGGGCGCCGGTCCGCCCGCGTCACCCGCGAGATCGCCGCCGAGCTGGCGCAGCTCGCCCGCTCGCTGGAAGCCGCCGGCCAGGCGCCGGAGCGGGTCGCGAGCTTCCTCATGCGCTGCCTTTTTACCATGTTCGCCGAGGACGTGGGCCTGCTCCCGCCGCGCGCCTTCAGCGGGCTGCTGGACGAGCTGCAGGAAACCCCGGAGCACTTCCTGCCCATGGTCGGCGGCCTCTGGCGGGCCATGAACGAAGGCGGCTTCTCCGCCGAGATCCGCGCTTCGCTGCTGCGCTTCAACGGCGGCCTATTCGCAAGCCCGGACGTGATCCCGCTCGAGCGCGCCCAGATCGAGCGCATCCGCCGTGCCGCCCGCTACGATTGGCGCCATGTGGAGCCCTCGATCTTCGGCACCCTGCTGGAGCGCGCGCTGCGCCCCGAGGCGCGCCACCGGCTCGGCGCCCACTTCACGCCCCGCGCCTACGTCGAGCGGCTGGTGCTGCCTGCAGTCATCGAGCCGCTGCGCGCCCAGTGGGGCGACGTGCAGGCCGCCGCCATCGCCCTGGAGCAGCAGGGCAAGCACAAAAAGGCGGTGGAGCAGATTCGCGCCTTCCAGCGCCAGCTCTGCGCGCTGCGGGTACTGGACCCGGCCTGTGGCTCCGGCAACTTCCTCTACGTGACCTTGGAGCACATGAAGCGGCTCGAAGGGGAAATCCTCAACACCCTGGGCGCCCTCGGCGAGAGCGGCCTGCTGGAGCTCGAGGGTGTGACCGTCGCCCCGCACCAGTTCCTCGGCCTGGAGCTCAACCCGCGTGCCGCGGCCATCGCCGAGATGGTGCTGTGGATCGGCTACCTGCAGTGGCACTTCCGCACCCACGGCCACGTCAACCCGCCCGAGCCGGTGCTGCGTGACTTCCGCAACATCGAGTGCCGCGATGCGGTGCTGGCCTACGACGACTGCGTCTACGCGACCGATCCGACCGGGCGCCCACTGACGCGCTGGGATGGCCGTAGCTACAAGACCCATCCCGCCACCGGCGAGGAGGTGCCCGACGAGGCCGCGCGCGTGCCGCTGGAGCGCTACATCAACCCGCGCCGGGCGCGGTGGCCGGCGGCGGACTTCGTGGTGGGCAACCCGCCGTTCATCGGTACGAAGCGTATGCGCGCGACACTGGGCGATGGCTACGTAGATGCCTTACGTGCTGCGTGGCCGGAAGTTCCCGAATCGGCCGATCTCGTCATGTATTGGTGGCATCGCGCTGCCGAGTTGGCAAGAAACCGGGAGATCCGTTGCTTCGGCCTTATCACCACCAATAGCCTATCGCAGTCTTTTAATAGACGCGTTGTCCAGCGTCATCTGGATGAGAGCCGCCCCCTTTCGCTCCTGTACGCGATTCCAGACCATCCTTGGGTAGATGCAGGTGATGGAGCATCCGTGCGCATTAGCATGACCGTTGCTGCGTGTGGGATTCACGAAGGCAGCCTGTATCGTGTCGTTGCTGAGAATCCTGGCGATGTCGACGGCTCCGAGGTGGACTTGTTAAGTCAAAAGGGCACGCTGCACGCTGACCTGAAAATCGGTGCAAACGTGTCGAATGCCAAGGGCCTCCAGGCCAACGCCGGAATTTCAGGAATGGGGGTTGCTCTGCATGGCTCCGGTTTTATCTTGACGCCGGATCGAGCAGAAACCATCGTACAGGCTGGGCGCGCCGTCATACGTCGATATATCGGCGGACGCGATCTGCTACAGGTTCCTCGGGAGCGCTATGTCATAGATTTTTCCGGCCTAGACCAGGAGGGCGCGCTCCACGCGAACCCCGCAGCGTTTCAGCGTGTCCTTGATTACGTAAAGCCGGAGCCCTCTCTGCCAACATGACTGAGACACCAGGCCCCCGTTAGAATTACTGTAG
>JAKDMQ010000338.1 GCA_030452265.1 Nitrococcus sp. | reverse complement strand
GCCATGGCGAGTGTTCGTTGAAAATCCAATGAGGCCTTTTCAGCGTATTCCTTAGCTCCGTGTTCTCGAACACAGTGCCCACGCGCAGGCTTGTCTGCTGATGACAGGCGCTGCACTGCCAGTAGCGCTGGCCGCCACGCACAAACGTGCTGTGCGTCGAGCCCCCGCACGGCGGGCAGACAAAGCCGTGCGGCCAGCGCGCTTCGCGTAACGCGCGCTCACACGCGGCCTCACTGCCGTAGCGCTGTTGGAGCTCGGTCAGCGACAGCCCGCGCTGGAACTGAATGCGGTTCATCGCCATAGCGAACCTCCGTGAAGCAATACCTCAGCTAAGCCCAGTATCTCATTGGCTACGGCCTTACTGAAAGACGACGCTAATCAGGAGTACTAATGTAAATCATAACGTGTTACAGGAATTAAGACTTCGCCTGGCGCAATGTCACGGTATTTCCCTTTTCACTCCACGGCCTGCTACAATGTGTGCGCCACTGGATGCCGCAGAGCGAAACCTGACCCCGAGGCTTTAGCATGGACTATCAATCCCGCATTACCATGGAGCCCGGCAGGCGCGGCGGTAAGCCTTGTATCCGCGGCATGCGCATCACGGTCTACGACGTGCTGGACTGGCTGGCACACGGCATGACCGAGGCCGAGATCATAGAGGACTACCCCGAACTGGCCGTCGAGGACATCCGCGCCTGCCTGGCCTTTGCCGCCAGTCGCGAGCATCTATTGACAGCGATCCACAGCAGCTAAAGGGGACCACCCCTTGAAGCTGCTGCTGGATCAGAATCTGTCATACCGTATGGTGACGAAGCTAGAGCCGGCGTTTTTCGGGCTCCAGCCAAGTCAGCCGGCTCGATCTCGCCACCGCCGATGACCGTACGATCTGGCAGTACGCCAGGGACTACGGCTTCGCCGTCGTCACCCTCGACTCCGACTTCCACGAGCTAGCAACGCTCTACGGCGCACCACCGAAGATCATCTGGCTCAAGTGCGGCAATCGGCCAAGGTGGTATGTCGAGGGCTTGTTGCTCAAGCACCAGGAGCGAATCGAGGCGTTCGATCACGACAATAACTCGGCGGTACTGGAAATCTACTGCCCCTCCAAGGCCGAACTTGCGTTCCATGCAATAATCGATGGGTGTCCGATGAAAATTAAAGCTGTGATACATGATGCCGAGGAAGGCGGTTACTGGGCCGAGTTTCCAAGCATCCCTGGGTGCGTCACTCAAGGCGATACATTTGAAGAACTACTTTCAAAGCTGTACGAGGCTGTTGAAGGCTGTCTCTCGGTCGAGGTGAATCCTGCATCAGTTGAGGATAACACGCGGGTACTTGAAATCGCCGTATGAAAATGGTGCCTTTCTTCCCTCGTAAGTTGGCCGCTGGTGGCCGGAAGCAAAAATTGTGCTAATGGTTAAGTGTCACCATAATTCTAATTCCGTAATTCGTGCGCCTGCCGAGCGCGGCATCAACGATTTCGACAATAACTCGTAGCGATCAGACGGACGCGAAGAAGGCCGCGACGTCCACTTCGATCCCGGGCGGGTCCAGAGGCAGTAAGCCGCCGGTGACGATCGCGCTCTCGATCCCTCGGCCGGTGCGCCGGTGATGCGCCAGCCGCTTCTGAATGGGGTCGAGGATCAGGTAATGAACCACGCTCTCAATGCTGAAGTACCCGAAGTACTTCGTGGACGAATCGATGGACGTCGAGGACGGGGACTGTACCTCGACCACGATCACGGGCTGATCAACCGTCATTCTGTCCAGATCGAAAGGGCCACAATGCACCACAACATCGGGCACATACGAGGTTGTGTCGTTGACGACGAGACTGACGCCGTCCACGAACACTCGGCACCCCACCCCCGTCGCTGCGACCGCGCGGCGCAATTCGATGGCCGTGTCGAGTTTGACGACTCCATGCCGGTTGCGTTCCGGCGACATGGCGATGACCTCGCCACAGTGCAGCTCGTATCTCGCCGGCTGCCGTTCGGCCCAGGTCAGGAACTCACCGACGGTCATGCGTTTTGGCAGCGCTTCAACCATACGATCCTCTACTGGTTAGTGTAGCACGGATCCCCTACCAGGCGCTGATGACACCCTACGAGAAGCAGCGCTCACTGCCCGGCGCCGAGGGCGCATTGAAACCGGGCATGAGCTTTGAAATACTCGATACCCTCGCTTACGAGATGAGTGACAATGACGCGGTGGGCCGCCAATGCTACGGTGAAAAAGTAGCACCTCCTTTCGGGAAGTGGCGTCGGTAACTCGTCAAGTTTAGCAATCAACTAGTCCATCACTTTATCGGCACCTTTTCCGCTAACGCCGTCTTATCCGCTGTCGAATGGGTGGAGGCGATAGCCGAAATCCATCATCCATCCGCATGGTCAGGAAACGCAAACGGGATTCCCGCCATAGGCTGATCAAGGTGCTCGCCCTCACTGAAAGGCAGCAGAGCCGCAGGCGGTTCCCAAATAGCGCTGAGATTAGGCCGAGAGCCCACCTGCGGGGACACAGCTTCGCTAAGGTATTCCTCTGCGCCCTGACGAGCGCATCCTACGCTATTACGTGACTGCTGTGCCTGCTCTGCATACGCCAAGAAGCGTGCTTGAACGGAGTCTCCGCCCCGCCGATGGGCGGTGCGCTGTCGCGCAGGAAACAACCGAGCCTAGGTAGAATTAGGTGGGAGCGGCCCCCCCCCCCCCGAAGCCCCGTTTGGGTGGTGGGGGAGGT
>JAKDMQ010000337.1 GCA_030452265.1 Nitrococcus sp. | reverse complement strand
CCGAGCGCCGATGCAGTGCGCGAGACCCTGTTCAATTGGCTGCAGAGCTCCATTGAGGGCGCGCGTTGCCTGGATCTGTTCGCCGGCAGCGGCGCGCTGGGGCTGGAGGCCATCTCGCGCGGGGCGCGCCAAGCGGTGCTGGTGGAACGATCACCAGCCCTAGTCAGAGCGTTGCGAGAGAACGTGGGTCGATTAGGAGCCGTCCAGGCGGTGCAGGTAATTCACGCCGATGCACGGCGGTTCCTTGCGCGTAGCGGGGAGCCTTTCGATCTGGTGTTCCTGGATCCTCCGTTCAGCTCCGCGCTCATCGAACGGGTCTGCCCACGGCTCGATTCGGCCGGATGGCTTGCCGATGGCGCCGTGATCTACCTGGAAACCGATGTTCATCGGTCAGTAGGCGGTTTGCCTAACAACTGGCGGGTGATGCGCGCCGCTCGTAGCGGCTCGGTGAGCTATCGCCTGCTGCAATACGAGGCGGATGGGCTCGCCGGGGTTGGCTGAAGCATGGGCATTATCGCGGTCTATCCAGGGACATTCGATCCCATTACCAACGGTCACAGCGATCTGATCGAGCGGGCCGCGGGCCTGTTCGATCGGGTAATCGTCGCCATCTCGGGCGCAACCGGCGCGACAAAACGCCCGGCCTTCAGCCTCGAGGAGCGGGCGAGCATGGCCCGAGAGGTGCTCGCCGGTCACGATAATGTCGAGGTAGCGGCGTTCGAGTCGTTGTTGGCGGATTTTGCGATCGAATGTAACGCCGCGGTAATCTTGCGCGGATTGCGTGCCGTTTCGGATTTTGAGTACGAGTTCCAGCTCGCCAGCATGAACAGGCAGCTCGCCCCGGGGATCGAAACGCTGTTTCTGACCCCAGCCGAGCAATACGCTTATATTTCCTCGACCCTGGTGCGGGAGGTGGCGGCGCTTGCCGGTGATGTAAGCCGCTTTGTGCACCCGGTGGTGCAGAAAGCGTTGCAGAGGCGGCTTGCCAGAGTGTAACGGGGTAGCTTCCGGGGGAGGGTTCTTTGTGGGAGCGGCGCCCTCGCCGCGATTCCCGCTAACTCAGTCGCGGCGAGGGCCCCGACCCCTATCAAGCTCGATCGATAGCCCAGACCAGAGCTTGCTATGGCAATAATGCGTCTCGTCTTTTTGGTCTTTGTCCTGCTCGCCGGCTCCATCGCCGCCGCCGCGGGCCCCGGCCGTGCTGCCGTCGCTACCGCGCATCCACTCGCTTCCGCCGCCGCGGTGAAAATTCTCCGGGCCGGCGGCAATGCCTTTGATGCGGCCGTAGCAGCGAGCGCCGCGCTCGCGGTGGTGGAGCCGGGGAGCTCCGGGCTTGGCGGTGGCGGGTTCTGGCTGCTCTACCTGGCCGACGCGCAGCGCGCGGTGATGGTAGACGGCCGCGAGCGGGCGCCGCTCGCCGCCGCCGCCGACTTGTACCTGGACAAAAGCGACGAGCCGCTGCCGCGTGCCTCGCTCGACGGCGCACTGGCGGCGGGCATCCCCGGCGAGCCGGCCGCGCTGGTCGATATCGCTCACAAATACGGTCGCCTACCGCTCGCACGTAGTCTGGCACCGGCCATCCGGCTCGCACGCGAGGGCTTCCCCGTCAGCGAAGAGTATGTCGGCAAGGCCGAGCTTCGGCTGCAGGTACTGCGCCGCCACCCGCTCGCGGCCGCCATCTACCTCGACGACGGTGCCGTGCCCGAACCGGGCTGGGTGCTGCGCCAGCCAGGCCTTGCGCATACCTTGGAGGCGCTCGCCGAGCACGGCCGCGCCGGTTTCTATGCGGGGCCGGTGGCCGCCGAAATGGTGCGAGCCGTGCGCGCGGCCGGCGGCATCTGGCGTCTCGAGGATCTGCGCCGCTACCGCGTGGTGGAGCGCGAGCCGGTGATCTTCGACTACCGCGGCTACACCGTGACGGCCGCGGCCCCGCCCTCGGCCGGCGGGATAGGCTTAGCCACCATGCTCAATATTCTGGAGGGCTACGATCTCGCCAGCCTCGACCAGGCCACGCGCGTGCATCTCGTGGTCGAGGCCATGCGCCGCGCCTACCGGGACCGCCAGCGCTACCTCGGCGACCCGGACTTTGTCGATATCCCCCGCGCCCGGCTGACCTCCGAAGCCTATGCCGAAAAGCTGCGCGCGGGTATCAAGCTGCACCAGGCCACTCCCAGTGCGGCCCTGAGCGACGCGACGGCCCCAACAGGGGCGGACACCACTCACTTTTCCATCATCGATGCCGCGGGCAACCGCGTCGCGGCCACGCTTTCCATTAACTATCCCTTTGGCTCCGGGGTCGTGGCCGGCAAAACCGGCGTGCTGTTAAACGACGAGATGGATGACTTCGCCAAGCGCCCTGGTGTCGCCAACGTCTATGGCTTGGTGGGGGGACAGGCCAACACCATCGAGTCCGGCAAGCGGCCGTTGTCGAGCATGACGCCCACCTTCGTCGAGGGCCACGGCAGGGTAGCCATTCTCGGCACGCCAGGCGGCAGCCGCATCATCACTATGGTATTGCTCGGCATATTGGAGTTTACCGAAGGCAAGGGGCCGAAAGCCTGGGTATCGCGGCCGCGTTACCACCACCAGTACCTGCCGGATGTGATTCAGCACGAGCCGGGCGCCCTCGCCGATGTACGCGAGCGCCTGCGCGCCATGGGCCATGAGCTGCGCGACGTGGGGCGGCGCTACGGCGACATGCAGGCCATCATGTGGGATCAGGCAAGCGGCCGGCTTGAGGCCGCCTCGG
>JAKDMQ010000110.1 GCA_030452265.1 Nitrococcus sp. | reverse complement strand
ACCTCCATGGGGATTGCCCGCCGGATTGCATGGGCACGTAGGGCGGCTGATTGCGCATACGCCGTCCTTGCAGGCGCGATTGCCGCAGCCAAATGGTGCTCAGGAAAAAGCGTTCCGAAGCCCCGTCCGGGTAAGCAACCGCCCTACGATCAGCCTCACCACCAACCATAACCGAGCCGCCCTGCATACCCGACTCCGTACCAGGGATAGAACGGCGAGCCGTAGCAGAAGCCAGTGTAGCAAGTGTTATAGCGGATGGCCTGCGGCAGCTTCGGCCAAAGATAATAGTCTTTGCCTGCAAGCACGGGGTAACGATAAGAGTAGCTGCCAATCTTCCTCGACTCCGAGCCCACTATCGTGCCGGCTACGGTCACCGAGCGACCGGGTGAGTAGAGGACCGGATCCAGGAAACCGCTGATCTTCGCCATAAACCGGCCCGGACTCGCGGCCTCGACCTGCGCCATACCCTCATCATCCAGGGGCCGGCCCATAATGAGCAACACGGTTTCCTGTTCCCGGTTCTCGACCTTGATGATCGTCCCGCCCCAGCGCACCGTGAGCCCCCGGTAATCGCTCGGGTTGGCGTGCACCTGCGCGAGCGGCGGATTGCGCACGGGCGGGGCGGGAATAGGCACTGGCGCTGTGGCGCAGCCGCTCAGCACGGCGATGCAAGCTGTGATTAACCAACAAACGCGCCACCAGGTTTGCAGTTGCATAACATTTAGACTCCGGCTGCTCGACTGCGATGTCCGGATGCAAAAAAACCTTTCTCGTTGTTAGTGCGTGTTCATCAATACCTGAAGCATAGCAGGCTCAGAACGCCTGCTTATCGCGAACGTAGTTGGTCAGGCGGCCGTGCACCACCACCTCGTTCTGGCGCTCGCCAGCGACGCTCGCGAGCGGCTCGACGCCACCGGCTAGCGTCTACTTCGAAGACGACCAGCCTCTCCACTTTCGGCAAGATGCGCCGCTTTGGAAGCTGGTGCCTCCTTTTGAATCCCCGCTATGCTGATGAAAAGCAGCCGAGCAGTCAAATGGTGAGGCGTGAAAGCTCGTCGAGAACATTTTATGGCAGCTGACCATGAAGCGTTCCAGGGGTGATATCGTTTGAATATAGCAGGCTAACTCTGCACGGCTCGCGAGTAAATGCGACATATTGTCGCAGGGGGGGTGCGACAATATGTCGCATTGCATTTAACGAAATTCTACCTTAGTTTTGCGGCCACAGTGCTTCGGGCGGGAGCGTCGACCGATTCGCCGATGCAGCCTGCCGCCGATTCCAGCCATGGGGCGGGGTTCGGATTTTTTTGCAAGCTTTTTTTGCAAGCGTTTCATGAATTAAATGCCACTACAAGGCGTTCTCGAATAACCCTCGGATTTCGTCATTCTGGCGTAGGCCGGAATCCAGTTCTTTCTCCAGAACAACAAGATGGATCCAGACTTCCGCACTGGTGTCGGGGGCAGGCTTCGCCGGGCTGACGGCAGGGAGCGAGGTTTTCTGAGGTTTCCGAAGGAGAACAATATGCAGCTACGAGGCCTTGTGACCGCTGTCGGACTTGTCGGTGTGGCACTGACGGCGAACATGGCGCAAGCCGAAGAGCTTGAGCCCAATATCGAGAGGCAAGCCCCTGAGCAGCGCCGCCGCGCCGCCAATACGCCCGACCAGAATGGCAATGCTGTCAAGCTGCCGGCGCTGACCGTAACCGCCACGGAACCGACGGGCTACAACGTCCCCGACGCCAGCACCGCTACCAAGACGGATACGCCCATCATGAAAACCCCGGTGTCGGTTCAAGTGGTACCACAACAGGTGTTGGAAGACCAGCAGGTGATTCGCTTGCAAGACGCATTGAGGAATGTCAGCGGAGTAATTAAGAACGGGGATTTCAACTATGCGGCCTTTCGGATCCGTGGTTTCAAGACGCGCGGTATGCTCTACCGAAATGGATTGCGCCTAGACCGCGCGGTAATCGAGCCTGCCAGCCTGCAGAGAATTGAGGTGGTGAAGGGGCCGGCGTCCGTGCTCTACGGCCGCATCGAGCCGGGTGGGCTGATTAACCTCGTTACCAAAAAACCACTTGCAGAACCTCGTTATTCGCTGCAGCAACAATTCGGCTCGTACATATACCGCACCGTGCTCTCAGCGACCGGCCCTTTGAACACCGAGGGCTCACTCCTCTACCGTGCGGTTCTTTCCCACATGAGCAACGATACCTTCATCGACTTCGTTGAGAAGGACCGGGGCTTTGCGTACGCGGCGCTCACTTGGCGACCGAGCAAGCGCACGGAGATCAATGTTAACTTCGAATACCAGCATGACAGGTTTCGTTATTATGCCGGCATTCCCGTCGTCGGGGATCGTCCGGCGCCGATCCCTATCAGCCGCTATCTCGGCTGGGGTGCGCCTGAGGACCAGGAACATCAAACACTCGAGAGGATCCTGGCCGGCTTTGAATGGTCGCACGCCTTCAACAACGACTGGAAGCTCACTCATCGGTTCCACTATTACACTCTCGATTATTACTTTGGCTATACCTGGTTCGGCATGGGTGTTGCCGATGATGGTCGCACTTTTACGCGTGGTTTGTTTCACTTCCCGAAAGATATTACGCATAATTATACTACGGATATCCAGCTCACTGGCAAATTCGATACGTTAGGGGTCAAGCACCACGTTCTGTTTGGCTTCGACTATTGGCATTCGGAAGCAGATAGAGCAGGATATTGTTGCGAGGCGCCCCCTGCGTTTAATCCTACGATTGACATTTTCAATCCGGTTTATGGATCGATACCGCGGCTTACACGTGAAGATCTCAATAGATTTGCCACCTCTGCTCAGCAATGGTACGGCGTTTATCTCCAAGACCAGATCACGCTGTGGGACGACAGGCTGCACATTATAGCCGGCGGGCGTTACAATTGGGTCTCCTCTAGCCGCGGATTCGTCAGTAGTACCGCTGGGCCCGTTGAACCTAGCAAGGAGATTGAGAACAAGGCGTTCAGTCCCCGAGTGGGGCTGCTCTACCAGCCCTGGTCCTGGCTGTCCCTCTACGGCAGCTACGCCGAGGCGCTGGCCGCCGCGAATTTCGGCCGGTCCGCGAGTGGACAGCCATTCGAACCGCAAACCGCCCAGCAATATGAGGTGGGATTCAAGGTACAGTCGTTGGATAGACGGCTAAGGGCTACCGTGGCCTTCTATCATCTGACCAAGCAGAACATCTTGACCCGCGACCCAAACAATCCGGCATTCTCGATTCCCGTCGGTGAGGTGCGAAGTCGGGGTATCGAGCTCGATGTCTCCGGGCAGATCACAAACTCCTTAAGCCTGATCGCCACTTATGCCTTGACCGATACGGAGATCACCAAGGATAGCAGGGGAAATGAAGGAAACCGCTTCTACGGTGTCCCATTGCATGCCGGAAGGATTTTCGCCAAATATTCGTTTCACGAAGACCCCTTGAACGGATTGAGCCTAGGGGCAGGGGTCTTTCTCGTCGGTGATCGGGCATGTAGCAATGCTAACACCTGCGAGCTGCCGGGCTACGTCAGCGTGGGTGCCATGGCAGCTTACAAATGGACGCTTGGCCCGACCCGGTTGACGGCCCAGCTCAACGTCAACAATGTCCTCGATAAACGCTATTTCGCGTCCGCCGGGTATGGTGGTGGTATGGTCATCCCCGGCGCTCCGCGCAGCTTCCTCGGGTTGCTCCGGGTGGAGTTCTGACCGGCTCTGTCCCGGATGGCGTTTGGGAATGCTCGTTGCGTTACGCGGCCAAGCGTGCAACGCGGCGTGGGCACAAACTGCGCAGGACGGTGCCCCCACCCGGCGGCGTTGTAGAGGCGTCTTAAATCCAGCTGGACCACCATGTTATAAGGACCGCCCGAGGTGTGGCGGAGGGTCAGAACGGTCATTGGGCTGAAATTGGCTCGCCTCGGGTGGCTATGAGCGCAACCGCGCGGGAGGTTAACGCGATGCGAGCGCAGAAAACCGTTGGATGGATAGCCGTCGTCACAACTCTGGCGGCGCTGCTGACGACCGGATGCTCGGGTTCGGGGGAAGAGGGCTCCGCCAGCACAACCGCCTCGACAGGCCGAGCGGACCGTGCGGGGGTCGCAGCTTCGGCCGAGGTGGTGACGCCGGAAAAACTGCCGCCGCTCACACTTTCCCATCTGACACAGGTCGCCGAAGCGGGCTCGGGCGAGAGCTTGGCATACGACCCGCGGTCCGGGACGGTCTATTTGGCTTGGGCGAGGCCGATCCCCGCTGAGGATGGCGAGCCTGCAATGCAGGCGGTAGTTGCCCGTTCCACTGACCGCGGGAAGACCTGGTCCAAGCCGGTGGTGGTGAACGCCCCTGTGCACACCCAGGTGCACGCGCATACGGTCAACCCGGTTGATGTGGAGGTCGGGCCAAACGGCGACGTTTATGTTCTATACGCCCATCCGGTCGCCTGGAAACCGCCGGCCGAGGACGTGGAAAAGCCGTCGTGGATGCTGCCTATTCATCCGTTCATTACACGCTCGGAGGACGGCGGACAGACGTTCTCCAAGCCGGTGGCCGTGGTCACGGATTCGGTCGAGGATTTGTCCCTGGGTACCGGGATTTTCCGCTACCATGATCTGCTGGTCGCCTCCGACGGCGACCTCTTCGTCTCTTTCCTGAACAACACCGCGTATCTCGAGGCGGCGGTCAAGAAGGCACGCAGCGGGGACGAAGCCCATACAGAGATCCCGGTGCCGACCACCCGACTGGAAGTCACGCGCTCCAGGGATGACGGACAGACCTGGGTGCCCACCGTGCTGGTTGCCAAAACAACCTGCGGATGCTGCGGTACGATGGTTGCCGAGAACGCCGAAGGAGTCCTGTTCGCCGGCACCCGCGGCATGCAACCGCTGGAGGGCTCCTATGACGCCGTGCGGGACATCATCGTAGCCCGTTCCACCGATGACGGAACTACCTGGTCGGAGCCGGTCAAAATCAGCGACGACGGCTTCAAAATCAGCGGCTGCCCGGATGTCGCGCCGGGCCTGGCTTCGGATGCCGATGGAACCCTACATGCCGCCTGGTATACCGGGACTTCCGCCCACCCCGGCGTGTACTACGCCACATCCGAGGACGGCGTGCATTGGTCTAAGCCGCTCACGCTGCTGCGCGGCGAGTGGGTGCCGTATGCGGACGTGCGGCTGGTAATCGACGGTCAGGGCCGCCCATGGGTCGCCTTCGAGGACCGTACCGGCGAAGTCGACCGGCTGCAGGTGGTGATGATCAATCCACGCACCCACGCGGTCGCCTTCTCCAAGGCGATCCCCGGGCACGGTCCCGCGCTGGCCGCGGGTGAGGACTGGGCGCTGCTGAGCTTCGAGGCGAATTTGACCGAAGACGACGCAGCTGGTCCCACGGCGTTGCAATCCGTCCTCGTAAGTGGGGCGGACACATGATACCGCGCGAGGATGGGCGCGTGTCGCGGGTGTGGTTGTTCAGCGGCGCGGCGGTGCTGCTAGCCACGGCTCTCGGGGCGTCGGTTGGCTGGGTCGCTTTGAACGGCGCCAGCGCCCTCGGCCGGCCGGTGCCCGACTATGACGCTCGCGTGCTCGGTACGCAGCGGGAGGTGGCCCTCGCCGAGGTTGATGGCGTGTCGTTGCTCAACATGTGGGCGACTTGGTGTGGTCCGTGCCGAAGGGAAATGCCCGCTCTGCAAGCAATCTACGAGCGTTACGCCGATGAGGGTTTACGGGTCATCGGCGTCAACGTCGACGCGTCCGCGAGTGATGAGGATATCGCGGAGTTCGCTGAGGCGATCGGGATCAACTACGAGATCTGGCGGGATCCCCAAAACGAGTTCGTCGAGGCGTTCCGGGCGATCGGCGTGCCGCAGACCTACCTGATTGCCGAGGGGCGGATCCTGCGCCACTGGCAGGGTCGGATGGACCCCACGGCCCCGGAGAACCTGGCCTCGATCAAGGCCGCGTTAGGTCTGGCGACCGCACCCGGGGAAGGCCTATAAAGTCCGCGTAGGGCGCAATAGCGCCGCGCATTGCACCTGCCTGCGCTTCTCCACTTTTGAGAAGTCGTGCAGCGTTGAGCCGAAACTTCCTTATAGAACATTGGGCGCATTACGGCCTGCTCGGCCTAATGCGCCCTACGGCAGCTGATGCCAGCGGTCTTGTGGGAAAGAGACAGGGCCATTGAGCGGGTCGAAGTTGGTCCTACCCGCCCTGTCTATCGTGCGCACTTGCTACTCGCCTCGCATGTACTGAGTTTGCACCGCTTAGCGATACACGAAATGATCAGGCAAAACGAGCTTTTGCAAGAGGTTGCTTTGCTATGCTTCGCGCCCAAATGCGACAAATTGTCGCAGGGGGGTGCGACAATTTGCCGCATTGTAATTGATTAAACTCTATCTTACTTTTACTGCCGCAGCGTTTCGGGGGAGGGCGTCTTTTGATCCCTCACGCTACTGCATTCGGCTGCGGACCTCGGCTTTGCGGCGGGGTTTGGCTTTTTTGGAACCGCTTGACAGCAAAACTACTACTATTAAGGGAGTCTTCGAATCAACCTCCGTTCGTCATTCCGGCGTAGGCCGGACAAAATCGTTCGGAACGATTTTGAACAGCTTTAGCTGTCCCGATAGGGCGCACGCCACGGACGGCGTGTGTAATCAAGTTCATCTTCCGGAACACCAAGATGAAGCCAGACTCCAGCATTGGTGTTCGGGGCTGGCTTTTCCGGGTTCGTGGTAGGAAACGAGGTTTTTTGGAGGGCTCCGAAGGAGAACTAGATGCAGCCACGAGCCATTGTGGCCGCTGTCGGTCTAGCGCTGACTGCGAACATGGCGCAGGCCAACGAGCTTGAGCGCAATATCGAGAGGCGAGCGTCCGAGCCGCGTGGCCCCGCTGCCAATAAACCCGCCCCGACTGGCGATGCTGTCAAGCTGCCGGCGTTGACCGTGACCGCCAGTCCGCAGCGCCGCTATCCGGAGCTCATTGAGCCGAACCGTACCGGCAGCTACTTGGGACTCACGCCGTTCGAGACCCCAGCAACCGTCGACGTCATCACGCGGGAGGAGATTGAAAAGCGGGGGCTGAGAGACCTTGTCGAGGTCTTCAATTCGGCACCGGGCGTGATTACCAGCACAAACCCAGGCGAGTTCGGTGCGGCCTCAATGCGGGGCTTTGCGGGCGCCAGCGCCTACCTGCTTGACGGGGTGCGGGTGGTCGCCGCGCAGCAGTTATTGCGCAACTTTGACAGCTACAATTTCCAGCGAGTTGAAATCTTGAAAGGGCCGGCATCTGTCCTTCACGGTAACGGCGCGCTCGCCGGGGCAATTAACATCGTCACGAGGAAACCCCGGCTCGGAGCCAACCACTTCGACGCCCTTTTGAGCTACGGCAGTTTCAATAGCTATCGTGTCGGCGCCAGTTTCAACCAGCCCATTGCCAAGAATGCCGCCGTTCAAGCGAGCCTTAGCCATGCCGAATCCGACGGTTACGTCGACGACACACATTCCCGGAAGACTGGCCTCACAACCGGCGTCCTGTTCGAGCCGACGGACCGGCTGTCGCTGTCTGCCAACTTCTATTACTTTAAAGATAATTATAGTACTGCGTATTGGGGTACGCCCCTGATACCGCGTTCACTTGCCCGGAATCCCACTTCAATCGTTTCTGCCCCGGGCGATCTCGTCGTCGATGAAGCAATCCGGGATCAAAACTACAATGTAACCGATGGAGTTACGGAAGCCGAGACGTCTTGGTTTCGTACGAATGCGGCTTACAAGTTGACCGACGAGTGGACCCTCAGGAATCAGTTCAGCATCATCGATTCCGACCGTTTATGGGACGAGGCTTACTTCTACACCTTCAACAGGGGAACAGGGCTGATCGATCGGGGGACCTCTGTGATTACATACGACCATCGATTCTTGTCCGAGCGCTTTATGACCGTCTACGATGGCCAGATCGGGGAGTTTCGTAATCGGTTCGCAGCTGGATTCGAGTATACCAAAACGGATTTTGGATCCAAGCGATGGTTCGGAACTACGACCTCGGTTGATCCGTTCAACCCGGACCGAGGGATATTATTGTCGGACGATCCAAACAATTTCGGGAGTCGGCAGCTCTATAAGAGCAAGGTGGACACGCGTGCTGTTTTCCTGGAAGAGGCGTTCAATCTGACACCGGGGTGGCTGCTAGTCGGAGGGCTGCGATACGCAAGTATTGGTCTCGATCGGCAGATCGACGACCAGGTTTCTGGTACCACAACGCGCTTTGGTCAAGACTACGAAAGCCTTTCCTGGCGTATCGGCACGGTCTATGACATTTTTCCGACGACAGCTTTGTTCGCACAGTACAGCAACGCCACGCGCCCGGTGTCGAGCCTTTTGCTCAGTAGTCTGTCTAGCGCCAGCTTCGACCTTTCAACCGGCTACACCATTGAAGTGGGCGTTAAATCGTCATTCTGGGACAATCGCGTAACCGCCACCGCCTCAGTCTACCAGATCGAGTTGAACGATATTCTGACACGTGACCCGAACAACCCTCGGTTAACCGTGCAGGGGGGCAGTCAGCGCACGCGCGGCGCCGAACTAGCCATTACGGTCGCACTCACGGACCGGTGGGAGATCAGCGCGAACGGCGCGATTCTGAAGGCGGAGTTCACGGAGCTGACCGACGCTGCGGGCCACGACCTATCGGGCAATCGGCCGCCTAACGTGCCGAACCATACATTGAACCTTTTCACCTCCTACCGTACCCCAACCATCCCACTGACCATCGGCGGCAATCTGCGCTACGTCGGCGGATTCTATACCGACACCGCCAATACTATCGAAGCTGACGCGTGGACACTGCTCGGTGCCTATGTCGCCTACGATCTGTTCGGGGGCACGCTGACGCTGCGGGGTCGTAACCTGACGGATGAACTCTATGCCTACTGGTCCAGCTACGGCGACACCCAGCTTTTTCTCGGTGCGCCGCGTAACTTCACGCTAACCTACAGAATCGACTTTTGAGGTTATGGCAGTGGGGATAGCACGGTGCAGCGAAGAATTCTAACTGCGCTGATGCGGTTTTACCTCCGCTTCCGAGGCGGTGACGATAAATATCGTGCAAGCAAGGCCACAATACAGGCAACAGCAGTTGTAATTCATGACCTATTTGAAGACAAACGTAAGGAGAGGATGATGCGAGCACTGCGGACAACTCGATGGGCGGCTGCCGCGGCATTGGCAGCGGTGTTGGTGGGCGGGGGGCAGGCGGCTCGCTCGGCGGCACAAGCTTCGGCGCAAATCGTGATGCCCGAAGAGCTGGCTCCGCTGGAGCTCTCCGAGGTGACAAAGGTCGTCGAGGCAGGAGTGGGTCAAACTATGGCACTCGACGCGGAGTCCGAAACCGTATACATGGCATGGGGTCGACCGGCGCCCGGGAGTGAGGAGCAAGCGATGCAGGTCGTGGTGGCCCACTCCACGGATGGCGGCAAAACTTTCTCCGAGCCAGTGGTGGTCAGCGCCCCCGAGCACTCGGAGATGTACGTCTCGACCGCAAACCCCGCCGTGGTGCAGGTCGGGCCCGAGGGCAGGGTGTATGTCGTCTACACGATCGCGGTAGACAACGAGATTAAACCCGGTGACACCTATCGGCCGCAGCTGGTGGTCTCTACCGACGGCGGGCAGACGTTCTCCGACCCGCAGCCGGTCGTCACTGCCGCGACTGAGGGCATCCCGGTCAACTTTGCCAGCTTCTACATGAACGGGCTGCTCGTTGCCTCGGATGGGAATCTGTACTACTCGTTCCTGGACGGTCGTGACTACCTCGCCGCAATTGCGGCCGGCAAAGAGGCCATGCCCCAGCTGCGGGTTGCCCGCTCCGGCGATGGCGGAGAGACGTGGGCGCAGAGCGCGCTGGTGGGCAAGCCGACGTGCGGGTGCTGCTCGACCGTGATGACCGAGAACGACGACGGCGACCTGTTCGCGTCCACGCGCGGCTACGCGAAGCTAGAAGGCTCCTACGATGCGGTGCGCGATCCGATCGCGTCCCGTTCAACGGACGACGGTAAGACCTGGTCGGAGCCCGTCAAAATCAGCGACGACGGCTTCAAAATCAGCGGCTGCCCGGATGTCGCGCCGGGCCTGGCTTCGGATGCCGATGGAACCCTACATGCCGCCTGGTATACCGGGACTTCCGCCCACCCCGGCGTGTACTACGCCACATCCGAGGACGGCGTGCATTGGTCTAAGCCGCTCACGCTGCTGCGCGGCGAGTGGGTGCCGTATGCGGACGTGCGGCTGGTCATCGACGGTCAGGGTCGCCCATGGGTCGCCTTCGAAGACCGTCCCGGCGAAGTCGACCGGCTGCAGGTGGTGCGGATTGACCCTCAGACTCGAGCGGTGGCTTTCTCCAAGGCGATCCCCGGGCACGGTCCCGCGCTGGCCGCGGGCGAGGACTGGGCGCTGCTGAGCTTCGAGCCGAATTTGACCGAAGACGACGCGGCTGGTCCCACGGCGTTGCAATCCGTCCTCGTAAGTGGGGCGGACACATGATGTCGCGCGAGGGTGGACGCGTGGCGCGGGTGTGGTTGTTCGGCGGCGCGGCGGTGGTGTTACTGGTCATAGTCCTCGTTGCGTCGATTGGCTGGGTTGTATTAAGCGGCGCCGGCGCCCCCGGCCGTCCGGTGCCCGACTATGACGCCCGCGTGCTCGGTACGCAGCGGGAGGTGGCCCTCGCCGAGCTTGATGGCGTGTCGTTGCTCAACATGTGGGCGACTTGGTGTGGCCCGTGCCGAAGGGAAATGCCCGCTCTGCAAGCAATCTACGAGCGTTACGCCGATGAGGGTCTGCGGGTCATCGGGGTCAACGTCGACACGTCTGCCAGTGATGAGGACATCGCCGAGTTCGCCGAGGCGATCGGAGTCACATTCGAGATCTGGCGGGATCCCCAAAACGAGTTCATAGAGGCGTTCCGGGCGATGGGCGTGCCGCAGACCTATCTGATCGCCGGCGGGCGGATCCTGCGCCACTGGCAGGGTCGGATGAACCCCATGGCCCCGGAGAATCTCACCTCGATCAAGACCGCGTTGGGTCTGGCGGCCGCACCTCGAGCAGACACCTAAAGCACGCTCGCCACCGCCCGGTTGCTGACCCGGTTCGGCCCCAGTCCGCGTAGGGCGCAATAGCGAAGCGTATTGCGCCTGCATGTGCTTGCCTGCTTCAGGCAGGGACAGGCGACAGGCTTCTCCACTTTCGAGAAGTCGTGCCGCTTTGAGCCGAAACTTCAAACTTCCTTATGGAACATTCGGCGCATTACGGCCTGTTCGGCCTAATACGCCCTACGGTAGTTGATGCCAGC
>JAKDMQ010000336.1 GCA_030452265.1 Nitrococcus sp. | reverse complement strand
GTCGGCGGCAAGGATGCCGCCGTCGAGCCTACAGGGAGGTATTCACGGCGTGTCCTGCCAGGGCGCCCCGCCCCGAGCCACGGCACACTGGCCGTGCAAGAATGAACTGTCACATCCTAGCCACAAGCCTTGCGCGCGTTGCGAAACAGGCGCACCCAGGGACTGTCCTCGGCCCAGTCCCGCGGATGCCAACTGAGCTGAATCGTACGAAACACGCGCTCTGGGTGTGGCATGAGAATCGTGAAGCGACCATCACGGCTGCTGAATCCAGTCACGCCGAGCGGCGAGCCATTCGGGTTTGCCGGATAGCGTTCGCTCGGCCGACCATAGTTATCCACGAAGCGCATGGCGGCGGCCCCGGCCACGAGCGCCCGCTGTGCGCCCTGCTCGGTATCGAACAGCGCCCGGCCCTCGCCATGCGCCACGGCGATGGGTAGCCGCGAGCCGGCCATGCCCTCCAGGAAGATCGAGGGCGAGGCCAATATCTCCACCATGGCGAGACGAGCCTCGAACTGCTCGGAGCGGTTGGGAGCGAAGCGCGGCCAAAGCTCGGTGCCCGGTATGAGCGAGCGCAGCTCCGCGAACATCTGACAGCCGTTGCATACCCCGAAACCGAAGACATCGGTTCGCTCGCAGAAAGCGGCGAACACCTCCCGCGCGCGCGGGTTGTAGAGAATGGACTTGGCCCAGCCCGCGCCGGCCCCTAACACGTCACCGTAGGAAAACCCGCCGCCGGCGGCGATGCCTTGAAACTCGCGCAGACCGCGCCGGCCGGCGAGCACATCGCTCATGTGCACGTCGACGGCCGTAAAGCCGGCCCGATCGAAAGCCGCGGCCATCTCCACGTGGCCGTTGACTCCCTGCTCACGCAGCACCGCAACGCACGGGCGCCTGCCATGACCGATATAGGGGGCGCTGATGTCCTGCCTCGGATCGAAGGTGAGAGCGGCGTGCAGCCCCGGATCGGAGTCCTCCAGCAGCGCTTGGTATTCCTCGCGCGCGCACTGCGGGTTGTCCCTTAGCGTTTGCATGCGCCACGTCGTCTCGCACCAGACCCGCTGCAGCGCGCCCCGGTGTGCCTCTAGAACCGCCACCCCGGCGTGGCTGAAGACCAGGCGATCATCCTCGCGCGGCCCTCCCAGAACATGACAGCACCGTCCCAGGCCGGCCTCGTGCAGGATCCGCAGCACGTGCTCGCGCTGCTCGCGCCGGACTTGGACCACGGCTCCAAGCTCTTCACTGAACAGCGGCGCAAGCGGCTGCGAATCCAGATCGGTGAGATCGATTTCCAAGCCCGTGCGACCGGCAAACGCCATTTCGGCCAAGGTCACGAAGAGCCCACCATCGGAGCGATCGTGATAGGCGAGCAACAGCTCGGCGCGGGCAAGCGCCTGCACCGCGTTGAACATCTGCACCAATGCGCTGGGATCGTTCAGGTCCGCCGGGTGCCGGCCAAGCCCCCCATAGACCTGCGCCAGGGCGGACGCACCCAGGCGGTTGCAGCCATTACCGAGATCGATCAGGATGAGCTGCGTTTCGCCGCAATCGGTTTGTAGCTGCGGCGTCAGGGTTTTGCGAACGTCATCCACCGCCGCAAAAGCAGTGACGATCAGCGAGAGCGGAGCCGTCACGCTTTTCGACTCGCCGGCCTCCTCCCAGACGGTGCGCATGGATAGTGAGTCCTTGCCGACTGGGATCGCAATCCCGAGCCGCGGACAAAGCTCCATGGCTACGGCCCGCACCGTGTCATAAAGGCGCGCATCCTCATCGCGGTAACCGGCGGCCGCCATCCAATTGGCGGACAAGCTTACCCGGCCAATATCGCCGACCACGGCCGCGGCAATGTTTGTGAGCGCCTCTCCCACCGCCAGACGCCCGGACGCGGGGGCGTGCAGCAGCGCGACCGGCGCGCGCTCACCCATGGCCATGGCTTCGCCGGTGTGGCCCACATAGTCGGCCAGGGTCACGGCTACATCGGCGACTGGAACTTGCCATGGGCCGACCATCTGGTCACGCGCGACCAGACCGGAGACGCTGCGGTCACCGATGGTGATCAGAAAATGCTTGGCCGCGACGCAGGGCAGGCGCAGCACCCGCTGCGCCGCCGTAAGCGCATCGATTCCGAGGAGATCAAGGTCGACCGTACACGGCTGCCCGTGTCGGGCCTCGCGCAGCAGCTTCGGTGGCTTGCCGAATAGCAGCTCCATCGGCAGGTCGACCGGCGTATCGCCGAAGTGACTGTCACCGATGATCAGACGGCGCTCCTGCCTCGCCTCACCGACAACCGCATAGGGGCAGCGCTCGCGTTCACAGATTTCCCTGAAGGATTCCAAACGGCCCGCCTCGATCGCAAGAACGTAGCGCTCCTGGGATTCATTGCACCAGAGCTCAAGCGGCGACATGCCGGGATCGGCACTGGGAATCCTGCGCAGCTCGATGCGACCGCCGCGGGCGGAATCATTGAGCAGTTCCGGCAACGCATTGGCGAGACCGCCCGCGCCCACGTCGTGGATGGACAGGATTGGATTGCTCGCCCCGAGCCGCCAGCAAGTATCGATCACCTCCTGGCAGCGGCGCTCCATCTCGGGGTTGCTGCGCTGGACGGAGGCGAAATCCAGCGCCTCGGTGCTCTCGCCGCTCATAACAGACGAGGCCGCGCCGCCACCGAGCCCGATCAGCATCGCCGGCCCCCCCAACACCACCAACGGCCCACCCGCCGCGATCGCGTGCTTGCCGACGTGCTGAGCGCGAATA
>JAKDMQ010000109.1 GCA_030452265.1 Nitrococcus sp. | reverse complement strand
GGGCCTATTTTATTTTTCTTCCCGGGGGGGGGGGGTTTGGGGGGCCCGGTGGGCGCACGGCGGCCGGGGTCGTCCCTTAATTTTCTTTATTTACGGCGTGCTCCGCCAAAGCGCACCGCCCCTGGGCCGGGGACAGGACAGGCTGAAAATAGCAGTGCAGGGATTGGTATCTCGAGAGGCGCACGGCCAGGTAAGTGGAGAACGCAACCGCTTCGGGCAGCCCGGATCGGGACTTAGAGACACTCCAAGTCGTCATCCGCTGTCACGACAACGGGCCGATCCTGGCGCCGCCCCTGCCGCCAAACCGTATGGTCGCGCATCTCGATCTGCCCCTCGGCAATCCAACGAACGGCTAGAGGATAGATGCGGTATTCCTGCTGCTGCACCCGCCGCTGCAGAGACTCTACGCAGTCCTCCGGCTGCACGGGTACTCGAGCCTGGACGATCACCGGCCCAGCGTCCAGCGCCGAGGTCACATAGTGCACGCTGCAGCCATGTTCGCGCAGGCCCTCCCGCAGTGCCCGCTCGTGGGTATGCATTCCGCGCAGGGCGGGCAGCAGCGAGGGGTGGATATTGATCACGCGCCCCTCGTACGGCGCGAGGAATACCGGCGTGAGTATGCGCATGAAGCCCGCCAGGATCACCAGGTCTGCCCGGTAGCGATTTATCCGATCCCGCAAGGCGAGGTCGTAGCGCTCGCGGCTTGCGAAATCCCGAGGCAATAGCGTTTCGTGCTCGATTCCCGCGTGTTTGGCGCGAACGAGCCCATAGGCATCGGCTCGACTGCTGATCACGCTCCGGATGTCGATTGGCAGCCGCCCTGTGCTCTGATGATCGATGAAAACCTGTAGATTACTGCCATGACCCGAGATCAGCACGACGACGCGCAGCGGCTGCGTAGGCATTGGTCAACCCCCGATCCGCACCAGCGGCTTGTCAGCGGATCCCGATCGCACCTCGCCCATCCGCCAGGCGGTTTCACCCGCGCTGCGCAGTATGGCTAGGGCGCGTTCCACCTCTTGCGGTGCGACCACGGCCACCATGCCAACCCCGCAATTGAACACCCGGTACATCTCCTGCCTCGCAATGTTACCTTCGCGCTGGAGCCAGCCAAAAACCGTGGGCCACTCCCAGCTACGGCTATCGATCCAGGCCTCAGTCCGTGCCGGCAGAACCCGTGGCAGGTTATCGAGCAGCCCCCCGCCGGTAATATGGCAGAGGGAGTGGATTTGGGTCTCAGCAACGAGCCTGTGTAGCGTGCGCACGTAGATACGGGTCGGTGTCATCAGCAGTTCCGCAAGCGCCGTGCCGTTCAGCTCCGTTGTGAGAGCGATGCGGCGGGTCGTCAAGACGTGCCGTACGAGCGAGTAGCCATTGGAATGCAGGCCGCTCGAGGCGATGCCGATCAGAGCATCTCCGGGGCACACGCGCGTGCCGTCAATGAGTTTGGCTTTCTCCACTACGCCGACGCAAAAGCCGGCAAGATCGTAATGATTGCTCGCGTAAATGCCTGGCATCTCCGCGGTTTCACCGCCGATCAATGCGGCGCCGGCTTCGCGGCACCCCCGCGCAATGCCACGAACCACCCGCTGTGCTATGTCGAGCTCAAGACGCCCGCTGGCATAATAATCGAGAAAGAGCAGCGGTTCGGCACCCGTGACGGCAATATCGTTAACGCACATCGCTACCAGGTCGACCCCGATGGCTTCATGGCGTCCCGTCTCGATAGCCAAATTCAGCTTGGTTCCGACCCCATCGCTGCCGCAGACCAGCACGGGGTTGCGGTAGCGCTCCAGTTTCAGCTCGAATAGCCCGCCGAATCCGCCCAGTCCGCCGAGCACTTCGGGGCGCATGGTTGTTGCCACATCTGCTTTGATGCGTTCCACGAGCTCGGCGCCGGTGTCGATGTCGACGCCGGCGTCGCGGTACGTCAGGTTTCTGCGAGATTCGTCTTCGGCCACGGGGCGTCTCCTTGGAACAATCGTCAATCATAGTTTCGGCTTTTGCCAATATACATCCCGCGTCACGAGTCCTACGCCATTCATGCTAACGTAGACGGCTGGAATGCGAGTCTCGGTGGGGTGGATCTAGCGTGATGGAAACCGGTCTTGCGGTAAGGGTCATCGTGCTCAGCGTTTGCCTTGCTTTTCTCTACGCGGGGCCAAGTGCTGCCGCCTCCCCGCATGATCTGCTTGCCGCGGGCGCGCCGGTTGCCGACCAAAGTGCGCAGGCCCGTGCCGAGGCGCTCGAATCGGCTATCACACAGGTCCTGGTGGGCATGACAGGGCGCGCGGAGCTCGCTCACTCCACCCGTGTCGCCGATTTGATAAAGAGTCCGCAGCCGTATTTGCAGCAGTATCACTATGAGCGCGGCGAGGATGGGCAGCTCGAGCTGATTGCACGCTTCGATGGGCAGAGCCTGCGCCGCGCCCTCGCCAAGCGTGGGATACCTAGCTGGCAGGCGAAGCGACCGCCGGTGCTGGTCTGGTTCGCGTTCGACTCCGGTGATGAGCATGGACTCGTCACTGAGGATGCCGGAGAACAGCCGGGCGAGGCATTGCGCACGGCCTTTGCCGAGCTCGGTATACCGTTGATTTTCCCGCTTTTGGATCTCGAGGACCGGCAGCGCGTGCGCTATAGCGATGTATACGGCGGTTTCAGTGAACCGGTGCTGGCGGCCTCGCGGCGTTATTCGACCGAGTTGATATTGATGCTGCGGGTCCGTGCGACCCCCACCGGTTGGAATGGTCGCTGGGCACTGTACCGCAACGGCGCGGGTGGAAGCTGGGAGAGTCGAGGTGTCAGCATCGAGCAGATGCTGAGCGATGGCGCGCAGGCATTGGCAGCGCGCCTGCGCCCTGACTATACGCTCTTGCCGGACTTGACGGCGTCCACGCTGATGCCAATCAGGGTGAATGGGGTGGGCTCGCTGGAGCGGTTTGCGAGCGTTGAGCGCCTGCTGGCGCAGTTGCCCGGAGTGATCGGGGTACGCTTGAGCGGTGCCGGGCCGGATTGGGTGCGTATGCGGCTCACATTGAATGTGGCTCCTCCTCTCGTGCAGCGAGAGTTGAGCCGCAGCCAGAAACTGGTGCCCGCGACAGCAGCGGCGCTTGCCGAGCGAATTGGAGATGGCGCGGGCAATCGGTCCCGGATAGAGGGGGAACGCGTCTATCGACTGCTTCCGTGAGCGCACGAGCCACCCTGAGCCCTGCCGAGGAATTTTCGTTCACCGCAGTCGTGGGCGGGTGTCAACAGACCCTATGACAGGAAGGCGCGATCACAGACATTGGCAGCAGTTGGCTCTGGGTTTCCAATGGGACCAGCGCTTTGATTTCGCCGGATTCGTCGCCGGTCCGAATGCCGAGGCGGTGGCCGCGCTGAAGGAGGCCGGGAGCGCCGATCGCAGGCGGGTGATCTATCTCTACGGCGAGTCCGGGGTGGGGAAGTCACACCTGTTGCAGGCCGCTTGCGCCGAGGCCGGCGCCGGCGGTTTAACCGTCGTCTATCTTCCCCTTGCCCAGTTGATGAGCCGCGCTCCACAGCTTCTAGAGGATCTGGAAAAAGTCGATGTGGTGGCGCTAGACGATGTGGATCGTTTGGTGGACGCGCCCGAGTGGCAACGGGCCGCCTTTCACCTGTTCAACCGGCTTCAGGATGCAGGCCGAGGGCTACTCATGGCTGGAGTGCGGCGACCAAAAGACTTGGGACTGACCTTGCCCGATCTCGTCTCACGCCTGCAATCGGCCCTCGCTCTGCGATTAGAGAAGCTCGGCGACGAGGATAAGATGCTGGCCCTGTGCGGGCGCGCGCAGCGCCGCGGATTGCAATTGCCGAAGGAGACGGCGCGCTATCTGCTCAACCATTGCCGGCGCGATACGGGCTATCTCTTTCGTCTGCTTGCCGAGCTCGACGCGGCCTCGCTGCAAGCGCAGCGGCGCCTCACCGTGGCGTTTGTAAAAAAAGTGCTAGCCAGTAACAATGGGCTTTAGCCCACGGTAATGACGCTGGTCCAGCCTAAGGAGGTTCTTGTCGCGGCCAGGTTTAACCGAGCGTTGTGCCGCGGCACTGTGGGCGGATGTCAACAGGGCCTAACGGGGCGGGGGCAACACGCGGCGTTCAAAGAATATTCAGAACGGCCTCTGGCGGGCGGCCAACCGCGGCTCTCCCATTGTTGACTACGATTGGTCGCTCGATCAATCGAGGATACTGAACCATGGCGCGGATTAGCTCATCGCGCGTTAATGCGTCGTCGCCGAGCGCATGGTCGCGGTATTCGGGCTCATTGCGGCGCATCAGTTGCCGTGGCTCAAATCCCAAGTCCACGAGAATGGCTTTCAGCTCGGCCTCGCTCGGTGGGGTCTTCAGATACTCAATGATCTCGGGCTCGATGCCGCGCTCGTGGAGCAGCTTGAGCGCGGCACGGGATTTGGAACAGTTGGGGTTATGATAGATACGAACAGCCATGGCTGGCTACCTCCTAACACCGAGCCCGCGCCAGCACTAACGATATGGCTGCGGCGCCTTTCAGCCAAGCCTCGTCGCGCGCCATCGATCCTAGTCAAACCGGCCTGGTTTCTCTGGCTCGATTTGGGTCGCATGTGAGCATGAACGGCGAGGAACTATCGGCTAAACTCTAGTAACGGTGTGTTCAGGTTGATCTAGTATGCTTGCCACGCCGCGCTTTTCAGTGCGGTATGGAGCCGAGTCAAAGAGTACAGTCGCGGTGCAAGAAAAGGAAGAGCGCCCAGCGCGCGCTGTCGCGTTTGCGGCAGTGGCTGCATCGGCCTTGTGGGCAGCAGGTTGCGCCATCGCGCCCACCGATTCTGGTAAGGCGCCGGTGCAGGAGATGAGCGATGCCCGCCAAGCCATCAAAGCGGCTCGTGTAGCTGGGAGCCCACATTATTCGCCCGAGAGCTTCCAGAAAGCGCAGAGCCTGATGGAGCAGGCGATGAGGAGCTTGTATCAAGGTGAGTATCGAGCAGCCAAGCGTGCGGCACTATCGGCTCGTGCGCGGGCAATTGCGGCGCGCGAGGCGGCACTCGCCGCGCAACGCATGGAATAGCGCTCACGCACACAGCGGTTGCAATATAATAAGGAAACCTCGATAGTCTCTGCGCAATCAATTTGGGACCGTTCTGCTATTTCGGCCATGAGTGTACGATGTATCCGCTGCTACGTATCCGGGAGAGTGCAGGGTGTTTTCTACCGAGCCAGCACTCGTGAGCGGGCCGTTCAGCTCGGTTTGCGCGGCTACGTCAGGAACCTTTCGGATGGCCGAGTCGAGGTGGTGGCGTGTGGTGATGCGGTGGCGCTTGATTCCCTGGCGGCGTGGCTGCGTGAGGGTTCTCCGCGGTCGCTGGTCTCAGACTTGCGAGTCGAGCCCGCTCCGGACCCGGGATTGCAAGAATTTGATATCCGCTGACGGTTGCCACTAGGGGGATTTTCTTCGCTAGTTGATCAAATACCTTTACATTATATAAAATTTATGCTATTATGGCAGGACGGCGTTATGCAACGACTTTAGTGCCCGGCGGCCGACTCCGTGTTCGGAGGGGTACTCGTCGCCGGTAATGAGTCCTCTAAAGTGTTAATGAGGGAACCATGAGAGCGAAGCTTTTGATCTTTCTTGGCTTGATGATCGCGGCTACGACTGCGGTACAAGCCGCCGGTGATCCGGCAAAAGGCAGGCTGAAGGCAGAGACGTGCTTGGGCTGCCATGGCATACCGGGCTATCGTTACAGCGGGTACCCGACGTACCACGTGCCATTGGTGGCTGGGCAGCACGCCGCGTACATCGCTTCTGCCCTGCAATCGTACAAGGCTGGAGAGCGCGATAATCCGACTATGCATGCTCAAGCACAAACGTTGAGCGAGCAGGATATCCAGGATATCGCGGCCTTTTTCTCGCAAGCCGGGAAGTCGAGGTGACAACGACTCATTTGGAGTTTTGGAGTATAAAACTATGAAGCGCAGACTTGTCTTTTCGCTCGGCCTCCTATCTTGCCTCCTGTTTTCGGTCCAGGCGTTCGCCATCCAATACGGTGATCCCCAGGCGGGTGCCGAGAAGTTCCAGGACAAGGGGTGTGTCAATTGCCACCGAGAGGGTGGGCACAGCACCGTGCCGACGTTCCCCATTTTGGCAGGACAACCCTCCGATTATTTGGCACGCTCACTTTTGGCATACAAAAAGGGAGCTCGCGAGAACCCCATCATGCAGGGCCAGGCGAGCGGCCTTTCCGAGCAGGATATACACGACATCGCAGAGTACCTCTCGCAGCAGTCGACCTCGCTTGCGGTAGTTCCTGGCATAGGTGAGTGATCGATAGGCGCAGTGAATCTTCGAAGACGTATTTTGGCTGGAAAAAAGGGGCGCTCTCGCAGGCGCCCCTTTTTTATGCGCAATCAGGGCCGTTTTGCTAGCCCCGCGGGCAGGATGCCCGCGCTCCCAGTACGCGAAGCGCGGTTGCCAGGACCGCTTGCTGCGGATTTCTGCAAGGAGTTGGGTGAGCAGTTACGGCTACCGCAAGCAAGCACTGACCGGGGCAGGAGCGTTGCTCATGCGCTGCTCAGTGGTCATGATCATGGCCATGGTCGTTGCCAGAGCCGTGACCGTGATCGTGACCGTGGTCGTGGTCGTGGTCGTGATGCGCATGCGTTGGCTCGGGAGGCTGATAACGGGTGCGTTTCGGCTTCCGGGGAGGGGCCACGAATCCCCGCTTGAGCTCGTCTTCGGCAGCATCCCGCACACTGTTCACGGTGACATCGAATTCCAGCGCCTGGCCGGCCAGTGGATGATTCGTATCCAGCGTGACCGTTTGCTCCTCTTCGTCGACTTCCACGATGGTCACGGTTTCCAAGCGTTTTTTATCCTCGCTTTGAGCTTGAAACTGCATCCCAGCTTCGATCTGCTCCGCGCCCTTGAAGATTTCAGCGCTCACCTTTTGCTGGAGGGCTTCATCACGCTTGCCATAGCCCTCCTCCGCTGGGACAGTGACGTAGAAGTGGTCACCGCTCATCTTGCCTTCCAACGCCTTCTCCAGTCCCGGGATGATGTTGCCCGCGCCGTGGAGATATTCCATGGGTTTGTCGTCTGGGGTCATATAGCGGATCACGCCGTTGGTGCGCAACGTATACTTAATCGTCACGACCTTGCCTTTGGCAACTCGCATATCGGAACCTCTGCTCGGCTTTATAGCGATGATCGCAGAGTATAACCTTCGCCCTCACCGATCCCAAGCGCGGGTCGGGTAGCATTAATCGAGCGACAATATGGCAGCAGCGCCCAATGCTTTGCTGGCTCAAGGCGGCCCATCTGCTCACGGTTCACTCATATGCAGCGGATCAGCGGAGCGCGCAAGCCGGACCGCCGCGATCATCGATGACTGATGGCGGATGTATCGCCTAGGCCGCGGGTGCGCTATCTCGATATGCTCAAGCGATAGCGCTCTGCGAGCTCAGCAATGCGGGTGCGCGCCTCGGGCGAGATATTCTGAAACTCGAATCCTGAGTTGTGGAAAACCGCGTTACGATCCTTACGCGTCCAGACGCTGCGCGCGTCGACGTCGATATAGCGACTGCCGCTGATTTCTTCGGCGAGCTCGATTCGAAGTGGGAAGAACTTCTCCTCCGACGGATCGGTCGTCTCCAGCATGCCGCCATCAATGGTCACATCGGTTAAATAGCCGATGAGCTCCTCTGTTTCGCGGTGAAATACGGGCAGAAACTTGTCCACGACATCGCGCGGCCTTCTACGTGCATCCTTCATGGCGCCTCCGGCCATACGACAAATTTAGTTTGGGTAAACTATGATTTGCTGGGTGTGCGTTGTCCATACACCGATTACCATTTACCAGGCGCGAGCTCTCTTCGATTCTCGCGGACAGCGAGCTGAGTCGAGGCTGCAGAGAATACCACAGATCGGCGCCGGAGTCCTGCTTGCGAGGCCATGATAGCAGGTCAGGATATTCAGTAAGAAGCCGGAGGACTGAGCTTTAGCAATGAGCGCGGCCGAACCATACGATCTTCTAGTCATCGGCGCTGGTATTAACGGGGCTGGCATTGCCCGTGACGCGGCCGGGCGCGGTTTGCGGGTGCTGCTGTGCGAACAGGCTGATGTCGCGAGCTATACCTCTTCGGCCAGCACCAAGCTGATCCATGGTGGGCTTCGCTACCTGCAAAACTATGAGTTTAGCCTGGTAACGAAGGCCCTGCGGGAGCGAGAGATTTTGCTGCGCAATGCTCCGCACATTATCGCACCGCTGCGCATCGTAATGCCGCACACTCCATCGCTGCGGCCCGGTTGGATGATCCGAGCCGGGCTGATGCTCTATGATCATCTAGGCGGTCGCAAGCAGTTGCTGGGGCCTTCTGAAGTCGTTGATCTGCGCTGGCATGTCGCGGGCCGCGCGTTGACCCCGCGTTTGGCCAAGGGCTTTGTCTACTCGGATTGCAGGGTCCAGGATTCACGACTGGTGGTGCTCAATGCCATGGACGCGGCGCAACGCGGAGCAAGCGTATGGCTGCGAACGCGCTGTCTAATGGCCGAGCCGCATGGTCGTGGATGGAGGGCGGTTTTGCGCTGCATGCGCAATGCTACAGAGCGGGTCGTTTATGCCCGCGTCCTCGTCAATGCCACCGGACCGTGGGCCAGCTCATTCCTGGCTGAAGCCGTGACACTGCACTCCGCACCCACCCTGCGCCTGGTCCAGGGTAGTCATATCGTGGTGCCGAAGCATTTCCGCCACGATTGCGCCTACCTTTTCCAGAATGACGATGGACGAATCGTGTTTGCCATCCCCTATGAGCGGGATTTTACTCTGATCGGCACCACAGAAGCGCCCTACCAAGGTGAGCCGGCCGAGGCGCGGGCGAGCGAGGAGGAAATCAGCTACCTCTGTCGCGCCGTCAATCGCTACTTTCGCCAACCGATACAGCCAGAGACCGTGGTCTGGACTTACTCTGGGGTGCGGCCCCTATATGATGAGCGCGAAGAAATCGAGGTCTCGGCCGCGAGCCGCGACTACTCCCTGGATCTGCGCATGCATCCGGCGCCGCTGCTCTCCGTGTTGGGTGGCAAGCTGACCACCTACCGGCTGCTCGCACACGAGGCTATGCGCAAGCTCGCTGCAGTGCTCGGGTGCGATGAGACCGATTGGACCATTGGGGCGCCGCTGCCGGGCGGCGATATTGCGGATGCCGATTTCGATGGATTTCAGCGCATCGCGCTGTGCCGCTATCCCTGGTTGCCACCGGCGTTACTCGAGCGCCTGGCGCGCAGTTATGGCACCCGCTTGCATCGCATTGTACGCGGTGCACATGGACTCAATGAGCTCGGCGAGCACTTCGGCGCCGGGCTCTATGAGGCGGAACTACGCTATCTGATTGAGGCCGAGTGGGCCGTTACGGCGGCAGATGTCCTATGGCGGCGAAGCAAGCTTGGGCTGCGCCTTACCGAGGTTCAGGCCGCACGGCTAGCGCAATGGCTTGCCGGCGCGCACGCTGAGCGCTCAGAGGCCGCGGCTGACACCCGGCGTGCCGGGGTGCGCAACAGCAGTGAAACGTGAGAAGCGCAGCGCATCCGCCGACAAGCTGTTCCTTTATTCGGGCTGACCGGGCTTTCGCTCTGTCAGCTCGGTTTCGGCGCGAGGGTCATCCGCCTGTGCCAGCACCGGATAGCGGAAGCAGTCGGTAGTGTGATCCATGACCAAGCCGGCCGCCTGCATGTAGGCGTAGCAGATGGTGCTGCCGACGAACTGAAACCCGCGCGCCTTTAAATCCTTCGACAGAGCATCCGATTGCGCGGTACTGATCGGCACCTTGAGCTGATAGCGCCAGTGGTTGATGATTGGGCGGCCGTCCACGAAGCGCCACAGGTAGTCATCGAAGCTGCCGAGCGACTCCTGGATGCTCAGAAACGCTCGGGCGTTGGGACGTAGCGCATCGATCTTGCGCTTATTGCGGATGACTCCCGGGTTGTTGAGCAGCGCTCGTATCTGCGTATCGCTCAGGGTGGCCACCCGGGCGGGCTCGAAATGCTCGAGTGCCCGCCGATAGTTCTCGCGCTTTTGTAACACGGTCAGCCAGCTCAGGCCCGCTTGCACCCCCTCCAGTATCAGCAGCTCAAACAGGCGCTGGTCATCATGTAGCGGGTTTCCCCACTCGTAATCGTGGTAGTCGATATAAAGCGGATCGTTGGTACACCAGGCGCAGCGTTGTGTCATGTCCCCTCCCTTGGACGCGCATCGACGGAAACTCACGCGGACTCGTGCAAAGCTCCCCAAGCGCGGCCGGCCAGCAGCACGGTCTTAGGCACTTTGTTTTCGCCACTATAATTATAAACTACCACGCGGCGGGATAACCCAGCGCTTCGGCCGCCGCATTGAGCGACAGCCCATGGCGCATTCGCCAATGGCGCAAGGCGACCGCGTTATCGTGACCGATAGTGCTCAGTGAGTAGTCCCAGAGCGTATCAGCACCAATGTCGATATCGCTAGGCCATTCCCGAGCGCGGCCGTGCTCGCGATTACGGTTACACTATACTTTTTACCCTAATTGATCGGTCCGGCTAGCGTTCGTTTATGGCCCAACGGTGCTACAGCGGCTACCTCAACGCCTGCGTTGTGGTTACCAGCCGCTTGTTCCAAGGTCGTTTTGGCTCGGTGGCGGTGCATCGGTCTAGCAGGCCGCCTATGCGGTCGGCTTCAATGATCTCTCCTACTTCAGGCGCATGTGCCGGGGTCTCGTCGGCGCGCCGTCTACCCGCTACCAGCAGCGCCTGCATTACCCGGAGCAATCCCCGGACCAGGCGAATTATCCAGCCTGCGCGGAATAATTCCACTGATGCGCAGATAAATCCGAACTCTCCAGCCGCGCTTTGCGGGATGCTGCCCTTAGCTATCACGCCACGCCGAATACATCCGGCGCACCGTAAGGGAGCCAAGCTATGGCCGGGATCACGGGGGAATTGGATCTAAGGAAGATGCCAGGCTAGCAGTATCGATTCTATCGCGGATTGTTTGTGGCTGTGGTGCGCGACGCAACCGGTACCAATGTCTGGGCTGATTAAATCGTGCAAATAGCAAAGTGTCACCGTAACTTAGCTCCTGTCACTCTCACGCATGTTCACTTGCAGCCATTGTTGTCGCAGAGGCATTAAAAAGATGTCCCCTCGGCTGCTACATTCTCATCGAGTATCGGACTAGACTCCGTTTATGGGTCGCAAACGGAGGTAGTAGCACGTGGTTGGCTTTCGAGCCGACGTGCACTGATGAGCCCATGAAACCCACTGCCGGCGCCGAGGCGCGCATCAAGCAGCTCTGTTGTCTAGCAGCAATTCTAATTATGGCGTGGAAGCCAAGGCTTGTTGGGCGTGAGCGCGCAG
>JAKDMQ010000108.1 GCA_030452265.1 Nitrococcus sp. | reverse complement strand
TGCTCGCGTTCGAGGCGGTTGCACGTCTGCGGCGCGCGGGGCGCCAGGCGCGACGCATGGAGGATGGGTTTCCGGAGTGGCTCGTGGCGGGCCATCCAGTGGAAGTAACGTAGGAGCACGGCAGAAACCGAAACTGTTCGATATCCCGCGTCTCGCCACCTAATCCAAACACTCATGTCGGTTGCGGTGATATCCGCAAGCAGGGGTCGATGGCGGCTTTGCGGCTGCGGCCTAGACCCGCAGGGCAGGGCTTAGGTGGGGCGTAATCGTGCGCAGTAGGTCCTGACAAAGGCGTGGGCTGCCGGCGACCACATTGCCGTTCTCGAGATAACGGTCGCGACCGCTGAAGTCGGTGATCATGCCGCCCGCCTCTTGGACCAACAGTGCGCCGGCGGCGATGTCCCACTCCTTGAGCCCGACTTCCCAGAAACCATCCAACCGAGCGCAGGCGACGTAGGCGAGATCAAGCGCGGCGGAGCCGGCGCGACGCAAATCGCCCACATGCATGAATACCGCCCCGAACATCCCGAGATAGGCTTCGTGGTGCTCGGGCTGGCGGAATGGGAACCCGGTCCCCAGCAGCGCGCCGTCGATCCCGCGCAGGGGACTGACCCGAATACGGCGACTCTCCAAGGTGGCGCCTGAGCCGCGTTTGGCGGTAAAGAGCTCCTGGCGCAGCGGGTCGTAAATCACCCCAACCTCCAGTACGCCGCGGTGCTTCATGGCAATCGAAACCGCCCAGTGTGGGAAGCCGTGGAGGAAGTTCCTGGTGCCATCGAGCGGATCGATAATCCAAACGCAGTCGGCATCCCCGGTGCCGCCGGACTCTTCCCCGATCACTGCATGATCGGGATAGGCCTTGTGCAGCACGCCCCGGATCTCCTGCTCGGCCATACGATCGACATCACTGACGTAATCATTAGGCCCCTTTTCCTCGACGCTTACTCGGTCGAGGCGATCAGCGTAGCGTACGATGATATTACCGGCGCTGCGCGCGGCGCGCACCGCGATGTTCACAATTGGATGCATAGCGAGGATGGAGATCTCGAGCTGCCGGACAATGGACGCGAGCAAAGCATATCAGCAAAACTCCGGCACTTGAATTTGGTATAGGCCATGAACCCTGACAATGTGCGTATCGTGCTGCTCGGCACGACCCACCCCGGCAATATCGGCTCGGCCGCCCGCGCCATGAAGACCATGGGGCTCACCCAACTGCATTTGGTCGCCCCGCTGCATTATCCCGATCCTCGAGCACAGGCCACGGCCGGACATGCCGTCGATGTGCTGAGCTCGGCTCTCGTTCACGACAATCTGCACGCGGCGCTGCGGGGCACACGGCTTGTTTTTGGCCTCACCGCGCGAGCGCGGCGTTTGGCAGCAGCCGCGCAGGATGCCCGTGCCTGCGCGTTGCACCTCGCCAAGGCCAGTACCGTCCATCCCGTGGCGCTGCTATTCGGTCGTGAGGACTCCGGGCTCACCAACGCGCAACTCTCTCACTGCCACGGCGTGGTGCATATCCCGGCCAACCCCGCCTATCCGGTGCTCAATCTGGCGGCGGCGGTGCAGATCGTCTGCTATGAGCTGTTCCTCGCCGACGGCTGCCCGGGGAGCGTCCGGGATGAGCTCCCAGACGCAGCGGATTCGCCGGTGGCACCCATGGAAGAATTGGAAGGGTTTTATTGTCATCTGCAGCGAATAATGCAAGCGAGCGGCTACAGCCGCCACCGCCCCGATACGCTGCTCATGCAACGCTTGCGGCGGCTTTTTAATCGCGCCCGGCCCGAGCGTGCCGAGATTAATTTGCTTCGCGGCATACTCACCGCGATCGAGCGCCGATTGGGATAATGGCAGTGCGCGGCGTGAACCCTTTATACTTGGCGGTAGATGCGCAACGTAGTGGACCACTTAGGCCCAGATCATTTGCTCTGCATCTAGCGGCGTTCGGCAACCCGCCGGGATGGGCCGACGTCCCGAGCCTAACCGTGCCTAGTGGCTTATCCCAGCATCGGCCGACTTGCGAGGCCATCATCATGTTCAAACGGCTACGAGAAGACATCCGCTGCGTCATGGATCGTGACCCCGCGGCACGCAACGTATTCGAGGTGGTCACCAGCTACCCGGGCGTGCACGCGGTGCTTGCGCATCGCCTGAATTATTGGCTGTGGCGGCATGGCTTGCGCTGGTTGGGTCGGTTTCTGTCGCTTTTCTCGCGCTGGTTCACCGGGATCGAGATTCATCCGGGAGCCCGGATTGGCCGGCGCTTTTTCATCGACCATGGTATGGGGGTGGTTATTGGCGAGACCGCGGAGATAGGCGATGACTGCACCCTCTACCATGGGGTGACCTTGGGTGGAACTACCTGGGAGAAGGGCAAGCGACATCCCACGCTGGGTAATGATGTCATCGTCGGCGCCGGTGCCAAGATCCTCGGGCCGATTCATGTTGGCAATCACGCGCGCATTGGCTCCAATGCGGTGGTGGTGAAAGATGTGCCGGAGGGTGCCACCATGGTCGGGATACCGGCGCGAATGGCCGGAGTGCACCGACCCGAATTGACCGCCGAGGAGCGTCGACGCGAGGAGGTGGCAAGGCGGATCGGTTTCGACGCCTATGGGGCGACCCGCGATGTCCACGACCCGGTATCCAAGGCCATCAACGCCCTCTTGGATCACGTCCAGGCCACGGACCGGCGCCTAGATGAGATGTGCGGCTCGCTGCGAAAGCTCGGCGCCGATGTCGATCACGAGCGGCTGCCGGATATCGAAGGCTGCCAGATCGAGGACGATACGATCGCGTCCGAACAGGAGTCGACTGAGCGCGTGGCAGAGAGCAGCGGCGAACGCCGCACGCACGCAAGTCGTTAACACGTGGTTATGAGCGCAGGAGAGCAGGCAAGCATCTATCTCGATTATGCGGCTGCAACGCCGGTGGACCCGGAAGTCGCGCAGGCCATGGCGAATTACCTGACCACCGACGGCGTCTTCGCCAATCCGGCGAGCGCTCACGCGCCTGGCCGACAAGCGGCCGCGGCACTCGCTCTGGCGCGGCTTCGCGTCTGCGCGCTGATCGGGGCCGAGCCCGCCGAGATCGTGTTCACCTCCGGCGCGACGGAGGCGAACAATCTCGCCATCGCCGGTGCGGTGCGCTGGCGGCGCCAGCATGGGCGCGGCCGGCGTATCGTAACGGTGCGCACCGAGCACAAGTCGGTGCTTGGGGTTTGTGCCGCCTTGGCCGGCGAGGGGTTCGAGGTGTGTTATCTCGATGTCTCTCCGGAGGGGCGCGTCGATCCCAAGGCTCTGGACGGCGTTTTGGACGCTGACACCGCATTGGTTTCCGTGATGCACGTCAACAACGAGACCGGAGTGATCCAGGATCTGCCGGCGCTTGCAGCACGTGTAAGGGCCGCGGGCGCGTTGCTGCACGTGGACGCCGTGCAGAGCATCGGCCGTGAGCCGTTGGATGTGCGAACGTTGCCGGTGGATTTGCTTTCGCTGTCGGCGCATAAGCTTTATGGACCCAAGGGCGTTGGTGCGCTCTATGTTCGACAACGGCCGCGGGTGCGACTGTATCCGCTGTTGCATGGCGGTGGTCAGGAAGCCGGTCTGCGTCCCGGTACGCTGCCCGTGCACCAAGCGGTTGGTATGGGGGTTGCTTTCGAGTTGGCGGCGCGCCGCCGCGAAGCCGACGCGGTACGGCTCAAAACCTTGCGGCAGCGGCTTCGCGAGTCGCTGGCGGCGCTCGGCGGGGTAGTGCTCAATGGTTGCGAGCCCGGTGCGGCGCATATACTCAATGTGAGCTTCATCGGCGTCCAAGGCGAAGCCTTGGCTTACGAGCTGCAAGCGGCGGAGCTTGCGGTAGCCTCTGGGTCGGCTTGCACGGCAGGCTCGACCCGAGCGCCATCGCATGTGCTGCAAGCGATGGGGCGGCCACAGGCGCTTGCGCACGCGGCCGTGCGCTTCAGCCTTGGGCGCATGACCACGGAGCGCGAAATCGATGCCGCGGTCGAACGAATTCGGCCCCGATTGGATTCCCTGCGCGCGCTCTCGCCGCTCTGGCGCGATTGGTGTCGGGGACGCTCGTTACAGACGCTCTATGAGACGGACACACCGCTGACGGTACTTGAAAATTCGTTTGGAGCACGCAATCTTAAAGCCACTTAAGCTCGGTTCGATCGCTCTGAGCTGTTATCATGAACGCAGTCGAGCCGGCATTCCGACCGGGACGGACTGGCTGATCGGCGAGGCAGGCTCCGTGCGCGACGGCACGCAGGTACGTATTGGGCTGCGGCTGGCGCACGGGCGGATTGTCGATGCCCGCTACGAAGTGTTCGGCTGCCCGGCGGCGATTGCAGCCGCTGCATGGGCAGCGGAGCGGCTGGCGGGCGCGGCGCCTGCGATAGTCACAAACGTGTATGGGCTGCATATCGCCGAGGCGTTGGAGTTGCCGGTTGAGAAGACGGGTGTGGCCTTGGTGGTCGAGGATGCGATATGCAACGCCCTAGCCGCGGGCGGCATACTGGTCGATAGGAATAGCGCAAGTGGAGGTTGAGGCGATGGCAATTCAAGTGACGGAAAGCGCAGCGGCGCACATCCGCGGTGCATTGACCCGCCATGGCGCGGCAGTGGGAATGCGGCTTGGCGTCAAGACTTCCGGTTGTTCTGGGTTTGCCTACACAGTCGGCTATGCCGAGCAAGTAGACGCGAGCGATGCCGTGTTCGAGAACCGCGGGGTCAAGTTGGTGGTGGACCCGAAGAGCCTGCCGTTTTTGGACGGCATGGAAGTGGATTTCGTGCGCGAAGGGCTCAACGAGCGGTTCAGCTTCCGTAACCCGAACAGCAAAGCCGAGTGCGGTTGCGGCGAGAGCTTTTCAGTCTAGCTAACCAAAGCGCTTGGGTTTGACTGCGGCGGGCGGCCGACCGATCCCGCGCCGCGCTTGTCAGTTTACGCGCCGGTTAGCGGCGAAGATTTTCCTTTCGTCGGTTCAGGGAGAAACCGCTTTCTTGTCATTCCGGCCTGTCTGCGTGCGGCCACGCACAGGCAGGCGCAAGCCGGACAAAAATCGTTGGGAACGACGGGGCGACCATAGGGGCACGGCGCGCCGTGCCCCTACGAGCTTGTGCCCATCAGTTCGCTGACAGCAGGGGGCAAACCAAGGATGGTGTGCGTAAATCCAGAAAGGCTAAGCTGGACCCCAGCGTGCGCCGGGGTGACGATGCATTGGACAGCGGCCTCCGCCGGCGTGACCAATAAAACAGCGCTTCTTCGTTTTTGCCCGCGGCCGATGGCGCGTGGGCGCTGTTTATTCGTATCAGTTCATCCAGCCAACAGAGGATCGATAGCAAAATGCCAGTGCAACGCACCCTTTCAATCATCAAGCCCGATGCAGTTGCCAGAAATCTGATTGGGGTGATCTGCACTCGGTTCGAGCAGGCGGGGTTGTCCATCGTGGCGGCTCGTATGATGCACCTCACCCGCGAGCAGGCTGAAGGCTTCTATGCCGTCCACCGGGAGCGCCCTTTTTTCAACGCCTTGGTCGAGTTTATGTGCTCCGGGCCGATCCTGGTCCTGAGCCTCGAGGGTGAGGAGGCGATTCGCAAGAACCGTGAGCTCATGGGAGCGACCAATCCCGCGCAAGCGTTCGCCGGCACCATTCGGCACGACTACGCCGAGACCATCGATGCCAACGCGGTGCATGGCTCGGACGCGCCGGAGACCGCGCAACAGGAAATCGAATACTTTTTTGAGCACAATGAGATCTTCGCGCGCACGTGAATCATCTGGATACAGGTCCTAGAAAGCCGCGGCGGGAACCCGGCAAGGTCAATCTTCTCGGCTTCGACCGGGGGGCGCTCAAAGCGTGGCTCGCCGAGCTGGGCGAGCCGTCTTTCCGGGCCGTTCAAGTGATCAAATGGATACATCAACGGCGGGTTCTCGACTTCGAGCGTATGACGGATCTGAGCAAGGCGTTGCGGGTCCGACTAGCGGAGGTTGCGGAGATTCGCCTACCACGCCCGATTTTCGACCGGACGTCGGCCGATGGGACGCGCAAGTGGCTGCTCACCCTCGAAGGGGATAATGCCGTTGAGACGGTCTTCATACCCGAGCCCGGCCGGGGAACGCTCTGCGTGTCCTCGCAGCTCGGGTGCCCGCTCGCCTGCACGTTTTGCTCGACGGGACAACAGGGCTTTGAGCGCAATCTCACGGTAGCGGAGATCATCGGCCAATTGCTCTTTGCCACCCAGGCCCTCGAGACGGACGGCACGGCAAGAAAGCTAACCAATGTTGTGTTCATGGGCATGGGTGAGCCCCTTGCCAATTTCACTAGCGTCGTGCGGGCAAGCAACCTCATGTTGGACGAGCACGCCTATAACCTATCCCGGCGGCGTGTGACGCTCAGCACGGCAGGCATTGTCCCGGCGTTGTATCGTCTTGCCGAGGTGAGCCGGATCAGCTTGGCGGTGTCTCTGCATGCACCGAATGATGCGCTGCGTGATGAGCTGGTGCCGATTAATCGCAAATACCCGATCGCGGCGCTTTTGACGGCGTGCCGTAACTACGTCGAGCGCACCCCGCATCACAGGATCACATGGGAGTACGTTATGCTCGATGCGGTGAATGATACCGATGCGCATGCCCGGGAGTTGGCGCGGTTATTGACGGGTATCCCGTCCAAGATCAATCTCATTCCATTTAATTCATTTCCGAGCACGTGTTATCGTAGCTCACCGCCTCAACGCATTCGATGCTTTAGCGAAATCCTGCAACGGGCCGGCTACATTACGACGGTGCGCAGAGCTCGAGGGAACGATATCGACGGTGCCTGCGGGCAGTTGGTGGGCCAGGTGCGCAATGGTATGCGCCAACTCGGTGCCACTGAACCCCGATTGCCGGTGGTGCGTGCATGAAGCCGTATGCCGCTCTCCTAATTGCGATTTGCAATATGCTGCTAACGCTGGGCTGCGCGACGAGCTCAGAGCCTCAACCAAATGCTAAGGCCTTGCAGCAGGCCTCCGAGATCAATACGCAGCTCGGAATCCGCTACCTGCAATTGGGTAATCTCCAGCAGGCGGTGCGTAAGCTGGGAAAGGCACTTAGGCAGGATGCCGCAAATGCCGACGCCCATACCACGATCGGGGTCGTATACGAGCAGCTCGACAAAACCGATCTAGCCCGTGAGCACTACCGGCGAGCGGTCGAGCTGCAGCCGAACAACTCCGAGGCATTGAACAATTACGGCCGCTTCCTTTGTAAGCATGGCGATTACGAGGGCGCCGAGCGCTATTTCAAGCGCTCGGCTGATAATGTGATCTACGCCACCCCGGAGAAGCCGCTCGCTAACGCAGGCATTTGTGCCCTTCAGCATGGGGATGCCGGGCGTGCCGAGGATTTCTTTCTCAGCGCTCTCAAACGTAACCCGCGCTATGCCAGGGCGTTGATCAAGATGGCGCAACTGCGCTTCGATAGTGGGCATTTCTTGTCCGCGCGGGGTTATTATCAGCGCTATCTTGCCGTGGCCCCGCAATCTCCAAGCTCGCTCTGGCTGGGTATTCGCCTCGAGCATGAGCTCGGCGACAAGGACGCCGTCGCGAGCTACAAGCTGCTATTGAAGCAGAAATTCCCCGATTCGACCGAGACACGCCGGCTTCTGGAGTGGGAAGACGATGGGAAGCTCTGAGTATCTGCATGCCGAAGTGGAAATTGAGTCCCTGTTCAAGGAGCGCCACGGTCCTGGGCTCAGACTGCGTCAGGCCCGCGAGCACCGCCGCCTTAGCGTGGCATCAATCGCGGATACCTTGCATCTGGAGCAACGCGTAATCGAGGCATTGGAGGCGGATGATTACAGCGAGCTGCCACCGCTTACTTACGTACGCGGTTATCTTGGCGCTTACGCCAGGCTGGTGAACCTTCCCGTGGCGGATGTGCTGCAGTCATTCGAGCGTGTGGGCCTGCAGGAGCGAAGTCGGCCACTGACCTTCAAAGTGGGAAGTGGCGCGGAACGCCGGGGCACCAGTACCGATCAGAGCGGGATGGCTGGCGCCTTCCATGGGATTGCTGGCACCGTCAAGGGCTCTACGTGGCTTCTCAGCGCCGCGTTCGCCGCCGTGCTGATAAGCGGCCTGATGTTTTGGGCCGACAGCGGATCCACGCCGGAGCCTGCCTCCCAGGATGAGAATGCGCAAGCTGGTGCAGCGAGTGCCGATACGGCGTTTGCTGGCGTGCCCGCGGTTCAAGAGCCGCCGACCAAGCCGGGGATCGATCTGCCGACGCTCGACGAGGAAACACCGGCAATTGGCACCGAGTCTCCGGCAAATTCGCCTCCTTGGAGCGCGCTGAGCGCGGCGCCCGAGGCAACGCCTGGAAATACGGCTGAAGTGCCCGTAGAGACCTCGCGGCAGGATCCGCCTGCCACCCTATCAGCGACGAGTGACGCGGTTGAGATTGCGCATCAGAAGTCAGGCGGCGGTATAGCCACAACCGTAGATGCCGCCGCCGAGCCGGTGTCGTCGCAACCCGCCGCGGAGCTAGCGGTGATTAAGGTCGAGGCCAGCGGTGAGGCGTGGGTTGATGTCGTAGACGCCGACGGCCAACGCCTGGTCTACGAGCTGCTCGAGCGCGGTGATAGCCGACGGGTGACGGGTCGACCGCCGTTTGATATCACGATCGGTAACGCCGATCAGGTTGTACTGCAACAAAACGGCACCGGAATCGATCTAGCTCCCTATGCGCAGGGCGATGTGGCGCGCTTTACCCTGACTGCCATGCGCAATTAGCTCGCAGCAGCGTCAGCGGCTTGCGGTCGTTTTTGAACCCGCCTCTTGCTCGCGATGCTTGCCGCCGGTGAGGGCCTCGAATGCCCGCCCCGTGGTGAGGTAAATGCGCCCGGCGAGCCGTCGCCCCAGACGGGTAGAAACGAGCCGATCCTGCACGGGCCCCTTCACCTCGGCCAAATGCATAGTGATGCCGGCATGCTGCAAAGCTTCTTCCAGATGTTCGAGCATCTCGAGGCCGCTTGCGTCGATCGAATTGACCGCGGCCATAACGAGCAGCAAATCCCGCGTATTCGGCGCGGCCGCTAGATTGCTAGTGATGAAATCAGCGACTTGGGAAGTATTGGCGAAATAGATACTTTCGTCGACGCGCACCGCCAGCACCCGCGGGCTGGTTTCCACTAAATGACGGTTGACGTTACGAAAATGCTCGGTGCCGGGAAGCCGGCCGACCACGGCGATGTGCGGATGACCGGTGCGCCACAGGTGCAGCGCGAGCGACAGGCCAATGCCCAACAGCAATCCCATCTCGATGCCTAGAGTCAGGACCGCGACAGCCGTGGCCACCAAGGCAAACCCTTCCGCTCGGTCATAAGCCCAGACCCGGCGCGCGGCGTCTACGTCGATCAGTTGCGCTACGGCGATTACGATGACTGCCGCCAGCACGGTCTCCGGCAGATAATGGAGCCAACCGGTGAAAAACAGCGCGACTACACCAACCAATCCAGCGGTGATAATGCCGGCAAGCTGCGTGCGGGCGCCGCCATCGAAGTTGACTACCGAGCGCGAGAAACCCCCGGCTACGGGCATGGTGCCGACTACCGCGGCGGCGATGTTGCTGGCGCCAAGGGCGATGAGCTCCCGGTTGGCATCGATTCTCTGGCGTCGGCGTGCCGCCAGCGCCTGCGCCACTGACACGCTTTCTACATAACCTACCAAGGCAATCAGAACGGCCGAGGGCAGGAGCGTTTGCCAGCCCGGCGCCGCCAGAAAAGCAAGCGAGGGCATCGGCAGTCCCGCCGCAACGCTACCCACTACGGCCAGACCATAGGCATTGTCGGCGTGGAGCGCTGCCGCCGCCAAAGTGGCTAGAATGACCACGATCAGCGGCACTGTGCGCGAAGTCAACGTGGCGCCACGAGCGCTCATGCCGATTCGTCGCAATAGGGGTATCAGCGGGCCGCGTCCAGCCAGCAGTAGCATGAGCGCGCTCAGGGCGACCACGAGAGTCGGAGCGTGAATCTCGCCGCTGCGGCCAATAAGTGCGCGCACAGTCTCGATCGCATCGCCACGGTCTAGGTTTATCCCTGTCAGATGCTTGATTTGGCTCAGGATGATCAGCCCCGCCGCACCGCTGGTGAACCCCGAGAGCACCGGATGGCTGATGAAATTGACCAGCGCTCCGAGCCTGAGGACTCCGAGGAGCAAGAGGACGAGTCCCCCTTCGGCGGCCAGAATGACGGCACCGGTCAACCAGAGCTCTCGATCCGCGCCAATGTAGTCGCTTAGCGCGCTGGCCGTCATGAGCGCGACCACCGCCACCGGACCTACCGCCAACGCGCGGCTGGTGCCGAACAGGGCGTACGCGAGTGGCGCTGCAACCGAGGCGTAGAGACCCGTCTCAGGCGGCAGTCCGGCCAGTAGCGCATAAGCCATGCTCTGTGGGACCAGCAGTATCGCCGCAAGGGTGCCGGCGACCAAGTCGTCCCAGCAGGCACCGCGCTCGGCGCCGCGTAGCGCCTCGACCAGGGGCAGCAGGCGCGACAGTACGTTCATCCCTGCCGGCGGCCGGATGGTGACTTTCAGCGCCGGCTCACGCGACCCGCCCGCAGGCGAGATTAGCCGGCACGGCCACATCCATCATCTTGGGATCGGGCAGATGCAAATTGCGCATGATCTCGGCATATTGCTTGGCGCTCTTACCGGCGAGCCGCGGGTTAAAACGCCGCTCCTCCCAGATGGTGGAGACCGTGAAGCCCTTGTAGTCATGGGCTGGATACACGCGGGTTTCCTCATCCAGGGCAAAGAGCTTGTTCACGATGGAATCATACGACGCGTAGGGGTCGCCGTTTTGAAAATCGGTGCGCCCGGAGCCGCGGATCAGCAGCACATCGCCGGTGAACACCGCATCCTCGCGCTCGCCGCGCCCGTCGAGCAGGAAGCTGAAGGACTCATCGGTATGACCTGGTGTATAAAGTGCCTCGAGCCGGACCCCATCGACATCGACCATCTCGCCCTCGGAGACATGCTCTGACACACACTCAGCCTTGGTGTATGCACCCATGAGCGTCACACAGCCGGTAGCATCGCGCAGCTCGCCGAGCGCGGTAACATGATCGGCATGAGTGTGCGTATCGATGGCACGCACGAGCTTCAGCTCGAGCTGCTCGATCAGGCCGAGGTAGGCGGGCATCTGCTCCTTGACCGGATCGATGATCAGGGCTTCCCGGCCCTTGCCGGATGCGATCAGATAGGTATAGGTACTGGATTGTCTGTCGAAGAGCTGGCGAAATAGCATCATGCGCCTCCAATCCGGAATATTCATTTTTGCAATAAGCTTATTCCGATTACGATAGTCAACATGGCCCCTGGCGGGCAAGTATTCAAGGCAGGAGTTGTGATATGAACACCTCGCAGACTACAAACAAGCGCCA
>JAKDMQ010000012.1 GCA_030452265.1 Nitrococcus sp. | reverse complement strand
AACATAAGAACGTTCTTCGGCGCGGGCAGCCGGTCGATGCGCTTGCGCGTCGCGCGAAGGGCGAAGCGTCACGCCGCCCAAACAATGCAAGCGCGGCCGAATTCATGGAGACTCACACGCAACTTCGGCGCTCGAACGAGCGCGCGTTCAGGCGCGCAACGCGGGGAGGACAAGACGATGAATGGTTCCAACGACGTGGTTATCTGCAAATCAGCGCGCACTGCGATCGGTACGTACGGCGGCACGCTGAAGACCGTCCCGGCCCCAGCGCTTGGCGCGGTGGCGATTCGCGGCTGTCTGCAACGCGCTGGCCTCGATGGTCGGATGGTTGACACCGTCATCATGGGCCATGTCGTGCAGGCCGGCGCGAAGATGAATACGGCACGCCAGGCGGCCATTAACGGCGGGCTACCGGTCGAGGTGCCGGCGATGACCGTCAATCGCGTCTGCGGCTCGGGCGCACAGGCGATCGTCAGTGCCGCCCAGGAGGTGATGCTGGGGACCGCCGACTGCGCCATCGCCGGGGGTATGGAGAACATGGACTTGGCCCCGTATGTGGACCTCGGCGGGCGCTGGGGGCATCGCATGGGTCATGCCCAGATTTACGACAGCATGCTTCGCGACGGGCTCAACGATGCCTTCTCCGACCAGCATTCCGGCTGGCATACCGAGGATCTGGCACAAGAATGCGCGATCAGCCGCGAACAGCAGGATGCCTGGGCGATGCGCAGCCAGCAGCGCTTTGCCAAGGCGCAGGCGGCCGGCTTGTTCGAAGCCGAGATCGTGCCGGTACAGGTGCCGGACAAAAAGGGCAGCGTAACCTTTAACCGTGACGAGGCCGGGCGGGCGGATACTACGCTCGAGGGGTTGGCAAAGCTGCGGCCGGCCTTTCGCAAGGACGGCACCATTACGCCCGGCAACGCGCCGGGGTTAAACAGCGGCGCGGCGGCAATGATCGTGGCCGCGCGCGATTGGGCCGAGCGCCATGGCCTCGAGCCCGCGGCGCGGCTAGTCAGCTACGCCATCGCCGCCCGGGAGCCAGGCTACTTCGGGCTCGCCCCAGTGCCCGCCGTGAGGCAGGCGTTGGAGCGGGCCGGCTGGTCAATCGGCGATATCGAGCGCATCGAAATCAACGAAGCATTTGCCGCCATCGCCATCGCCATCACGCGCGAGTTGGAGCTCTCCGAGGACATCGTCAACGTGCAAGGCGGTGCCATCGCTCACGGCCACCCCATCGGGGCGACCGGGGCGATCCTCACCACACGGCTGCTGCACGCGATGGCGCGTGATGAGATTCGCCGTGGCATGGTCACGCTGTGCATCGGTGGAGGTCAAGGCATCGCGCTCGCTGTGGAGCGCATCTGAGCATCATCAAATAACCCCGTCTGGGAGAGGACTCAATGGCTAACCGTGCCCAAACACCAAACAATCCACGCGCGTCGGAGACCAAAAGCGCCCGCGCTCGGCCCGCCGCGCCGGCGCCGGCCACCGCCCGGACGCCAGGCGAGACCGAGCAGAGCGAAAAGCCCATTAGTGAGCCCGCGCGCGAAGAGGATCTTTTCGCCGTCTGCAACCGGCTCGCCCACTACTCGCTTGGGCGCGTTACGGCCGGCGTGTCGCCGGCTTCGCTCATGCTGGCCTACGGCGACTGGTGCTCACACCTGATCACCTCACCCGGCAAACAGGCACAGCTTGCTTACAAGACGTGGCGCAAAGCCAATCGCTTTGCCGCCTACCTGCCGCAAGCCATACACGGCGCTCGCTGCACGCCTTGTATCGAGCCGCTTACCCATGACAAGCGATTTCGGGACGAAGCCTGGCAGGAGTGGCCCTTCAACGTAATCCAACAGTCCTTTTTGCTGACACAGCAGTGGTGGCACAACGCCATGACGGGTGTCGAGGGGGTAAACAAGCACCATGAGAACGTCGTCAGCTTCACTACCCGGCAGGTCCAGGACATGTGCTCGCCCTCGAACTTCCTGATGACCAACCCGGTGGTGCTACGCCGCACGCTGGAGCGGGGCGGACAAAACCTCATCGATGGGGTGCGAAACTACTGGGAGGATGTCGCCCACTTTGCCAAGGATCGAGCGCCGCTCCCCGTGGAGCAGTTCGCCCCAGGGGAGGCGGTGGCAATCACACCGGGGAAGGTTGTCTATCGCAATCGGCTCATGGAGCTGATCCAGTACGGCCCGACGACGGAAAAGGTGCAGGCCGAGCCGGTGCTGATCGTACCGGCCTGGATCATGAAGTATTACATCCTCGACCTCTCGCCCGAGAACTCCCTGGTGCGCTGGCTGGTCGGGCAAGGCCACACCGTGTTCATGATCTCCTGGAAGAACCCGGATCGCGACGATCGGGATCTGACCTTGGCCGATTATCGCCGGCTGGGTGTGCTCGAGGCGCTCGCGGCGGTCAACTCCATCCAGCCCAAGCGCAAGGTACACGCCGTTGGCTATTGTCTGGGCGGAACCTTGCTCTCGATTGCCGTCGCGGCGATGACGCGCGACGGCGACGATCGGCTGGCGAGCGTGACGTTGTTCGCCGCCTTGACCGATTTCGAGGAGGCGGGCGAGCTTGAGCTTTTCATCGATGACAGCCAGGTGCGCTTCCTCGAGGACGTCATGTGGCAGCAAGGCTATCTCGAAGACTGGCAGATGAAAAGCGTATTCCAGTTCCTGCGCTCGAATGACCTGGTTTGGTCGCGTCTGGTGCAAGACTAACTCATGGGTGAGCGCCTGCCCACGTTCGACCTGATGGCCTGGAGCGCAGACGGCACGCGTTTGCCCTTCCGCATGCACTCGGAGTATTTGCGCCGCCTGTATTTGGGCAACCAGCTCGCCGAAGCCCGCTATCGGGTCGATGGCCACCCCGTGAACCTGAACGCCATTGAGCTGCCGATGTTCGTGGTCGGTACCCGCACGGATCACATCGCACCCTGGCGCTCTGTCTACAAGATTCACTTGCTCGCGGCAGGCGAAATCACGTTCGTATTGACCAGCGGCGGCCACAACGCCGGGGTCGTCAGCGAGCCGGGCCACCCGCGCCGGGTGTATCAGATCGCGGATAAACAAGCCGATGCCCCGTACGTCGGACCGGACAGGTGGTTCGCGGAGGTTTCCGAGCGCCAGGGCTCCTGGTGGCTGGAATGGCGCGCGTGGCTGGTGGAGCATTCCTCCGGCCAAGTCGAGCCGCCCGCGCTCGGGGCCTCGGAGCGCGGCTATCCGCCGCTCGCGGACGCCCCGGGCCGGTACGTGCTGCAGCGCTGAGGCGAAGAGCCTGGGCTCCCGGCCTCGCCGAAATGACGAAGTAGAGGAGGAAATCTCATGGAGCTAAACGGCAAGACGGTGGTGGTAACCGGCGCGGGTCGCGGGCTGGGTCTGAAGATGGCGCAGATGATCGCCGCCCGGGGCGCGCGGATCGCCGCGGTCGGACTGAAAGAGGAGCTGTTGCAGGAGACGGCGCGATTGTGCCGCGAGGCCGGCACCGAGGCCAAATGCTATTTGACTGACGTGGCCCATGAGGCGGCAGTCGAGCGGCTGTTCGCCGCTGTCGTAGATGACTTTGGCGGCATCGACGGACTCATCAACAACGCCGGGGTCAATCGCGATGCCCTGCTCGTCAAGGCCAAGGACGGCAAGGTCGTCAGCAAGATGTCCTTGGAGGACTGGGATGCCGTGCTGCAGGTCGACCTGCGCGGTGTATTCCTTTGCGCGCGCGAGGCCGCCGTAAAGATGATCGAGCGCGGGCGGGGCGGTGTGATCATCAACATCTCCAGCATTTCCCGCGCCGGCAATATCGGCCAGAGCAACTACGCGGCCGCCAAAGCCGGCGTGGCCGCCATGACGGTCACCTGGGCCGAGGAGCTCGCCCGCCATGGAATCCGGGTGGCCGGCATCGCGCCCGGTTTCTGTAATACACGGATGGTCGCGGCGATGCCGAAAAAGGTGCTGGATAGGATCAAGGCGAAAATCCCACTCGGCCGTTTGGCCGAGCCGAACGAGATAGCGCGTTCGGCGGTCTATATTCTCGAAAACGATTATTTCAACGCCCGTGTGCTCGAAGTGGACGGAGGGTTGCGTCTATAGAAACGTGCACGCAATCTCATCACAAAGTACTCTATCGCCCATAGCATGGGTCCGTGCGGTACGCTTGGCAACATAGATTGCCACCGATGCCGCAATTAAAATAAGCGCTTTCGTTTTGGCTGTATGGCGGATCTTGGGATGCCGAGAATGGCTCGAGCCCGGACCGGGGAAACCGTAAGCTGCTTAGCGAAGGTGATTTCAGCGTGCCATCGTGACCTGGCGTGCATACCCCAATGGAGTACGCATGAGCGATAGAGAAGCGGCAAAGCTCAACCGGCAGCTCGACCAGATCGAAGGGCAGCTACCGGATGGGGTCAGCCGAGTGCTTCGATGGCTGCGGGAGCCCGCAACCCGCTGGATGCGCATCCCAATCGGAATTCTCCTCATCATCGCCGGGATTTTCAGCATTTTACCCGTCCTTGGGCTGTGGATGCTGCCGCTTGGTCTCCTATTGCTGGCGCAGGATGTGCCCTTCCTGCGCCGCCCAACGCGACAAGCGCTGGTCTGGATCCAACGCCAGTGGATTCGTTGGAAGCGCCTACGTCGGCGGCGCCGGGCGTAAGGGCGCGAACCCGCGGCCACCTCTGACGCCAGCATGTGAGCGTGTCACAGCGCCTACCAATCAACTGCCATTTACTGGTGTTGGTGCTTTTTGAATGCGGCCGCCATGGCTGTCGCCGGGCCGCGCTCCTTCTCCTTGCTGTCCCGTTTGCCGCGCGCCATGCGCGGTCCATCGCCCGTTAGACGCATGGACAATGCAATGCGCTTGCGCGCGAGGTCGACTTCGACCACCCGCACCTTCACGACATCGCCCGGTTTGGTCACTTCTCTAGGGTCGCGCACGAAATGCTCGGCCATCGCCGAAATATGGACCAACCCGTCCTGATGAACGCCGATGTCCACGAAGGCACCGAAATTCGTGACGTTGGTCACAACACCCTCGAGAATCATGCCAGTGACAAGATCCCCAAGCGTCTCCACGCCATCTCGAAAGTGTGCGCTACGAAATTCCGGGCGCGGATCGCGCCCGGGCTTCTCCAGCTCCCGCAGGATGTCGGTAACGGTAGGAATGCCGAAGCGCTCGTCGGTGAAATCGGCTGGATTGATGGTGCGCAGCAGATCGACGTTACCGATCAACGCCGCGATCGCGCAACCCCTGGCGGTGGCGATGCGTTCGACCACCGCGTAGGCCTCGGGGTGCACGGCGGAGGCATCGAGCGGCTGCTCCCCATCGCGGATGCGCAGGAAGCCGGCAGCCTGCTCGTAGGTCTTGGCACCGAAGCGGGATACGGCCTTAAGCTCGTCCCGGCGGCGAAAACCCCGCCGATCATCGCGGTATGCGATCACCCGCTCGGCCAAGGCGGGCGAGAGCCCGGAGACGTGTGTCAAAAGCGCGGCTGAAGCCGTATTAAGATCGACACCGACGGCGTTGACACAGTCCTCGACAACAGTGTCTAGAGCGCTCGCGAGCTCCGTCTGGCCGACGTCGTGTTGGTACTGGCCGACACCGATAGAGCGGGGCTCGATCTTGACCAGCTCCGCTAGAGGATCCTGCACTCGGCGCGCGATGGAGACCGCGCCGCGCAGGGAAACATCCAAATCCGGAAACTCATCGGCGGCGCGTTGCGAGGCGGAGTACACCGAAGCCCCCGCCTCGGAGACCATGACATCCGTCAAGCCAAGCCCCGGGTGCGCACGGGCGAGATCGCCGACCAGCTTGTGCGTCTCGCGCGAGGCGGTGCCGTTGCCAATGGCAACCAGCGTGACCTGATATCTCTGCGCCAACGCCGCCAACGAGGCGATAGCTTGAGCCCACTGGTGCTTCGGGGCGTGCGGGTAAATCGTGGTCGTGCTTAGGAGCTTGCCGGTTGCATCCACCACGGCCACTTTGCAGCCCGTGCGCAGACCGGGATCGATACCGAGCACGACGTGCGCTCCGGCCGGCGCGGCGAGCAGCAGATCGCGCAGATTGCGCCCGAATACCCGGATGGCTTCAGAATCCGCCGCCGCCTTGAGCCGCGCGAACAAATCCGTCTCGAGCCGGGTGAGCAGCTTCACCCGCCAGGTGAAGCGCACCATTTCGGCAAGCCAGCGATCGCCGGGGCGTGAGCCCTCGGCCAGGCCGAGATGGGCCGCGATCATGCGTTCGCCGGCACTGGCGGCGCCGCGGGGCCCATCGAGCTCATCGGGCATGACCAAACGCAGGCGCAGCACCCGCTCGCGCCGGCCACGCAGCAAAGCCAGCGCGCGGTGGGAGGGAATCTTGCGTATGGCCTCACGGTAATCAACGTAGTCTGAGAACTTGGCGGCGTTCTCTGCCGCCGAGTCGATGCATTCGCAGACGAGCAGGCCATGCTGCCAGGCGTGCTCACGCAAACGATGCAACAAAGCGGCGTCTTCGGCCAAGCGCTCGGCGAGAATAAACCGCGCGCCCTCCAGAGCGCTTGCCGGGTCAGTAATTCCCTGCTCCGCGTTAAGGTAATGCGCTGCCCGGGTTTGCGGGTTCTGCGACGGATCAGCCAACAGCTCTTGGGCGAGCGGCGCCAGGCCCGCCTCACGCGCGATTTCGCCCTTGGTGCGGCGCTTTTTCTTGAACGGCAGATAGAGGTCCTCCAGGCCGGTCTTGCTCTCTGCCCGCCCGATCGCATCTGCCAGCTCGGCCGTGAGCTTGCCCTGCGCGCCGATGGCCTTGAGGATAACCTCTCGGCGCTCATCCATACCGCGCTGATAGCTTAACCGCTGTTCCAGCTCGCGCAGCTGATTATCGTCCAGCCCCTCAGTCGCCTCCTTGCGATAACGGGCGATGAAGGGCACGGTTGCGCCTTCATCGAGCAGTCCGATTGCAGCAGCCACTTGGCTGGGGTTTACCTGCAGCTCGGCAGCGATACGCTGCACCACGCTCTGCGCCATGATTACCTTCCATTGTGTAACGGGCTCGGATGCAACGCCGGGATGCCAGGCACCTTGCGGCGAGGGTCAGGCGATTGTGCCACAAATCGTACGGGCGCCTAGCTCTATGGAGATCTGCGCCGGCGGCGTGGTATCTTGCCGCTATTGCGGCCCGCATTGAGAGTATGAGCGGGATGGCCGACGAGATGAGGCGCGTGAGCTGTGCGGGACGAGGGCCAGCGGCCGGTGGCTCGAGCGTGCGCCGTCTTTGTCTATTATTCGCTCTGGCGCTAAGCGCCTGCGCGAGGTACCAGCCCGGCGCGCTCGATCCGAAGGTCTATCTGGCGCGCGCCCAGAGTGAGACCGAGGAGGGGGTCACGGTGACCAGCGCCGCGCTGAGCGCGGCCGAGTCTGCCGCGGTGTTCGGGGTCGAGCTCGCCGATGACGACATCCAGCCGGTCTGGATCAAAATCGAGAACCGCGAGAATGCGGCCTTTTGGTACATGTACCGTTACACCGATCCGCTGTACTTCTCGCCCGCCGAGGTGGCTTTTGCCAACCGGCTCTGGTTCGCCGACGAGGCGAATCGGCGGATGGCGCAAGAGTTCGATCGCCGAACCCTGGAGGAATACGTGCCGCCGCAGTCCACGGTGGCGGGCTTCGTCTATACGCGGCGGGATCCTGGCATGAAGGTGGTCGGCGTAACCCTGCTCGGCGACGACGTGAAGGCCTTCGAGTTCGTGCTGTTCAGCCCCGATCTCGCAGCCGATCATCGGCATCTCGATCCGGCCTCCCTGTATGGCCCCGACGAGGTACGCGAGGTCGACGAGGCGGGACTGCGCGAAGCGATCGAACGGCTCCCCCGCTGTGCGACCAACGCCGACGGCTCGCGCCAGGGCGATCCTTTGAACTTCGTGCTAATCGGCGACAGCGAAGCCATTCTCGCGGCGCTGGTGCGCGCCGGCTGGGACGAGACTGAGGTTCTGAGCGCCGGTTCGGCGATCTCGACCGCGGATAGCTTTCTGTTCGGATCGCGTTACCGCTACGCCCCGGTGAGCCCCTTGTATGTGTTCGGCAGACCGCAGGATGCCGCCTTCCAGAAGACCCGCGGCGACGTCAATCGGCGCAACCATCTGCGCCTCTGGCTCACGCCGTTGCGCTACGCCGGCGAGGAGGTCTGGATCGGTCAGATCAGCCGGGATATCGGTGTACGCTTCACGGCCGGCACCTGGAACCTCACCACCCATGCGATCGACCCGGACGTCGATGCCGAGCGCTGGTATCTGGCGCAGGATCTCGCGAGCGTGAGCGCGCTCAGCAAATATGGGGTGGTCGGCGGGGTCGGCGTGTCGACTAGGGCCAAGCCGCGGCTCAATGCAGGCGGCGACCCCTATTTCACCGACGGCCTGCGCGCGGTCCTGTTCGTCGCCTCCGAGCCGGTGCCGATCACCGCCATCGAATGGCTCCACTGGCGCGAGGAGCCGATGCCGGCCGAACGCGCCATCCTGCTCGGGAAGTAGCAGGCAAAGCGGGCGCGCCGGTGGGAAATCGTGCCAATGCAACGTGTTGACGGAATAAAGGGCTAAGCGGATCAGTTCTCCAAGTCCCTCTGGCCGTCGCCGACTTGGCGCTCGCTATAGAGCTCGCTGCTAAGGTAATGGCGATGGGCGTGGCGCAGCAGCACCATGACCACGGCGGCGATCGGCAGTGCCAACAACACCCCGGTAAAGCCAAACAACTGCCCGCCGGCGAGCACGGCGAAAATAACGGCGACGGGATGCAAGCCGATTCGATCCCCGACCAATAACGGCGTCAGCAAAATACTCTCGATCATCTGGCCGAGCAGGAACACCCCGCCGACCAACCCGAGCGGCACCAGCCATTCGCTAAACTGAAATACCGCGGCAATGGCGGCCGCCGCAAGCCCGACGATAAAGCCAAGATAGGGCACGATGCTGGCGATTCCCGCTAGCACCCCAATGAGCAGCGCCAGGTCGAGCCCGATCAGCCACAGGCCGACGGTGTAGATAAAACCGAGGGAGAGCATGACCAGGAATTGCCCGCGCAGAAAGGCGGCTAACACCTCGCTGCACTCGCTCGCGAGCCGGCTGACCACCGGCTCCATCCGGCGGGGCAAAAGGTCGCGAAGTTGGCTGATCAATACGTCCCAGTCGCGCAGCAAATAGAACGCCACTACGGGAATCAGCGCGAGGTTAGCGAGCAACGCCGCCAGCGCCAGACCGGAGCTCGTCGCCCGGGCGACCACACTGGCCGCAATGTTGCCCGTGGAGCGCCAGTGTTGAGCGATTGCCAGGCGCAGGGTTTCCAGATCCAGCGTCTCGATGTCGAGTCCGGTTTGAGCCTGCAACCAGGGCAGACCCACCTGATGTGCCCAGTCCACGATCTGCGGCAGCAACGCCCGCAGGGTGTCGATCTGGCGGCTGAGCAGGGGCACGAGGAGCAGCAGCGCACCGGCGCCGAGCAACGCCAAGCCAGTAAATACTACGCTCACCGCGAGCGTGCGATTGAGGCGCAACCGCTGCAGGCGGTCGGCCAGTGGATCGGCAAGGTAGGCCAGCAGAGCGCCCGCCAAAAAAGGCATCAGAATGGGCCGCAGCAAATAGATCAACACGCCGCCCAAGACCAGCGCGACCAATAGCGGCCAAGCTCGCGCGTCGGGGAATCGCCGCTTTGCGCCTGCTCCCTGCCGCGGGTCAGTCATCGCCGAGATCTACGGCGGCGCTGGCTCAGCTCATAGACCGCGATAGCGCCGAGGAGAACCATAACTGTGAGCAAACTCCACATAGAGTGAACTTGTTCTCCACCGGGATTGCAGGATCAACTAGGCTAATTCCGGTTCCGCTCGAGGAGGTGGATTTTGTTAGTCTGTCCATGCGCACCAGGACTATACCAAATGGAGGCTTGCATGGCCCACACCCAAGGGGTTTCCGTCATACCAGGAGACCCACGTGCGTAATCCGTCCCGCGCCCTGGTCTGGATGAGCTTATTTCTGCTCGCCGTAGCGATCATCGCCGCGCTGCTGGCAAGACCACTGCGCCATGCGTTCATGGGCAATCCCGTGTTCAACGGCATCATTCTGGCGGTGTTCATCATCGGGATCCTCATCAACTACCGCCAAGTGTGGGTGCTCTCTCCCGAGGTGCGCTGGATTGAGGCCTTTCGCCGCGCCAAAGGCGAGGTGTCGCTGCCGCGCAGCCAACTGCTTGGCTCCATGGCACGCCTGCTGACGGGTCGCTACGGAGATCACTTTAGCCTCTCGGCATTGTCCTTGCGCACGCTGCTGGACGGCATCCGCTCGCGCCTGGACGAGGCCCGCGACCTGTCGCGTTATATCGTCGGGCTACTGGTTTTTCTGGGACTGCTCGGGACTTTCTGGGGCCTGCTCGAGACCCTGCGCGCCGTGGCGGGTGTCATTGGCGGCCTCGACTTGCAGGCAACGGGCAGCGCGGCGGGGGTCTTCAGCGAGCTCAAGCATGGGCTGCAGCGACCACTTTCCGGCATGGGCACCGCCTTCAGCTCTTCTCTATTCGGCTTAGCGGGAGCGCTGGTGTTGGGTTTTATCGATTTGCAGGCCGGGCACGCGCAGAACCGCTTCTACTATGATCTCGAAGAATGGCTCTCCGGCCAGACCCGGCTCTCCTCGGGTGCTCTCACCGCGGAGGGTGAAGGCTCGGTACCCGCCTACATCCATGCCTTGCTGGAGCAAACCGCGGACAGCCTAAACAAGCTGCAACGGGTCATGGCCCGCAGTGAGGAGGATCGCCTGGCCTCTGATCGCAAGCTAGTAAACCTCACCGAACAGATCGCCAACCTCGCCGAACAGGCCCGCAGCGAGCAGAAGGGTTTGATGGGTTTGACCCGGATGCAGGCCGAGCTGCAGGGCATATTGGGCCGCCTCGCCGATGCGCTTTCCGGCAATGAAGAGCACTCACAGGAGGCGCGCGAATCCCTGCGCCATATCGCGCACGGCGTCACACAACTGCGCCAGGAGCTTATTGTGGATCGTGAACGCATGGCCAACGAGCTGCGCGAGGAAGTGCGCTTGATGACGCGTACCTTGGCCCATCTCAACACCGATAGTCGTCACTCGAGCCAATAGCCTGACCCCCTATGTTCGAAGCGCAAAGGCGTGGCCGCTATAGTCTCAATATCTGGCCGGGTTTTGTCGATTTTTTGGCCCAGATTCTGCTGGTGTTTATATTTGTCCTGCTGTTGTTCGTGATCGGCCAATTTTACCTGAGCAAGGTGCTGACAGGGCAAACCCTGGCAATGGAGGAGCTGCACGCGCAGGTAGATCAGCTCGCGCAGACGCTCTCGCTTGAGCGCAAGCACACGGCCCAGATCGAGGCGAAGCTCTCGCACGTCGAGCAACAGCTACACACAACGCTCGCCGAGCGCGATAAGCTGCGTAGTGATCTGCAGTTAACTAAGGCCGAGGCGCGCAAGCTCAAGGCCGATTTCGCCAACGCCAATGAGCGGGTCAGCGTCTCTGAGCAGCAGCTCGAGTTGAAGCTCGAGGAGATCGCCTCGCTGCAGGCGAATATCGCTATGCTGCGTACCCTGCGCCAAAAGCTCGAGGATAAGGCCGGCGCGATGGCCTCGAAGCTCGAGCAACAGCATGAGATCACGACCGCTTCCCAGGCCAAGGTCAGCGCGTTGAGTCAACAGGTCCAGGCCTTACGCGAGCAGCTCGTCGCGGTGGCCGACGCGCTGCAGATCTCAAAGCAAACCGTGACCTCGCAGAAGGCGCAGATCCAACACCTCGGCGAGCAGCTCAACGTGGCGCTCGCTGAAAAAGTCAAGGAGCTCGCGGGCTACCGTTCTGAGTTCTTTGGCCGGCTGCGCCAGGTGCTCGGCGACGTGCCGCAGATCCGCATCGTCGGCGACCGCTTCATGTTCCAGTCCGAGGTCTTCTTTGCCAGCGCCTCGGCGCAAATCGGGCCTGAAGGCAAGGACAAGCTCAATCGCCTCGCCTCAGTACTCAAAGAAGTCTCCAAGCAGATTCCGAGCGACATCGACTGGGTGCTGCAGGTGGAGGGTCACACCGACAGCCGCCCCATCCACACCCCACGCTTTTCCTCCAATTGGGAGCTCTCGACGGCGCGGGCCCTGTCCATCGTGCATTATCTGATTAGCCAGGGAATCTCACCCAACCGGCTGGCCGCGGCTGGATATGGCCAATACGACCCGATCGACCCCGGCGATTCAGCAGAGGCCTATGCCCGCAATCGCCGCATCGAGCTGCGCCTGACGAGCCACTGATCGGCGCTATCGAAACAATTGCCCGCGTCGCCCAAGGCTCATGATTGCAGCTCGCCGAGAAAGGCATCGAACAGCCGCTCGATCAGCGGCAACCAGGCGTTGAGCGTGTGGTCGCCATCGAGCACGTGCAATCGGCATCGATGCATCTGCGTGTAGCGCCAACTGTGCTCAACTGGGATGATTTCGTCGGCCCAGCCGTGGATCACTTCCACCAGGTCGGCTCGCGGTGGCGTATCCAACTGATAACCCGGCATGAGCAGAGCGGGCGCGATCAGGAACAAGCCCGCAGGGTTGAGCGTGTAGCTCGCCGCCGTGGCCACGTAGCCGCCCATGCTCGAGCCGACCAGCACCAGTGCCCTACCCCGCGGCGGCTCCAGGGACAGCAGATGGCGCACGCGCTCGTTGGGGTCGTAAGTGAAGCGAAAATCCGGGCTCTCGACCGGGAATCCACGACGGCGGGCCACCTCGGCCAATGTCGTGATCTTGTACCCCCAGGGCCCGCTCTCTTTGCCGTGCGCGAAGTAGACGGTCGGCTTCAATGTCGCTATTGCCCCTGATTAGCGGTGAGCGCAGCGAGCTCATAGCTGGGCCAGGCGTCGAACGGCCAAGGCCGTGCGTCGCGATTGAAGGTGACGTAGAGCAGGATCTCATAAAGGTAAATGCTTAGCTGCTGCCCGAACGCCAGCAGCATGGGGTTGCGGGTGCCACTGATCAGCGTGGAGGCGAACTGGAATACCACGATCGCCGTCAAAACCATTCCAGCGATGCTGTAAATGAACGAGAACAAGACGATGAATAGCCCTCGCAGCCAGGTCTCACGGCGGGTGAGGTGCGCTTTCAGGGTGGCATCCATGATGATAAGGCCTCTAATCGGTTGGGACTGGGTGCATGATAATCGTTGCCGCAGGTGCGTAGTAGGGGCGAATTTGCGGCAATACAAGTGGGGGTGATGGCGTCAAGCCTAGTATTAATAGGTTCTGGATGATTAAACGACGTGGATTATAAACCTACGGATAGCCTAAAGACTCGGCCGCTTCGGGCCCACGGACCGCCTCTCGGTCGCGCTCTGATCAAAAGCGCTCCTGACGATTTTCAGGTCACGGAGTTGCCCCGCATTCAGCCGGACGGACACGGTGAGCACCTGCTCGTCGAGATCCGCAAACGCGGGCTTACAACTGCTGAGGCTGCCCGGCGGCTCGCCAGCTTCCTTGGGGTATCATCCCGCGCCGTTAGCCACGCCGGCCGCAAAGACCGTAGCGCCGTGGCCACTCAGTGGCTCAGCGTGCATCAGCCCGGTAGTGGGGTTCTCGCGAAACCAGGAAAGATCGCGCCGGGGCTCGAGATTTTGGGTGCATTCCGACATAGCCGCAAGCTCCGGGTAGGCGCTCTGATCGGCAACCGTTTCCGCATTCGACTGCGGGCCGTGGATGTACCCCGCGTCGTGACGGATCGGCGGCTGCTGCGCATCGCTTATCACGGCGTGCCTAACTACTTCGGTAGCCAGCGTTTCGGCCACGGCGGGAGGAACGTGGACAAGGCGCTCGCTTGGCAGCACGGTGAATTGACTGTTCGTCGGCGCGATGTGCAAGGATTGCTGTTGTCGGCGGTGCGCGCGGAGTGCTTCAATCGATTGCTCCGCCGCCGGGTGGAAACCGGCACCTGGAACCGCGCCCTGGTGGGCGAGCAGATGATTCTCGACGGCCGCGGCAGCATTTTTGCTGCCGCTGACGAGACCCCCGCCCGGCTGGCCCAGCGCCTGGCTCTGCAGGCTATCCACCCCACCGGCCCGTTGCCCGGGATGGGCGGAGCGCTTGTAACCGACGAGGTTCAGACGCTGGAGCAAGCCGTGCTCGACGAGATCCCGGAGCTGACGGCATTGCTGATCCGACGCAGAGTAAAAGCGCAGCGGCGGGCGCTGCGCTTGCGGGTCAATGGGCTCGCATGGTGGTGGCCTGCCGTGGACGAGCTCGTGGTCGGTTTTCGGCTGCCACCGGGTGCCTACGCAACGACCGTCCTATCCGAATGCTTTGAGCTCATCGAACCGCCTTGAGCTGGCACGTTGGCTCCACGGCACTCAGCGACCTGGCTGTGTACATACACGACACATAACCATCGTTGGCGCCAACGGCGCGCCGCGCCGTCGTTTAAGTGTGGCTGATCTCGTACGCAATCTGATAATCAGATAATTGTTTGTACGCCTGCCAGCGTGTCACTGACCACAGAAATTGGCCGGCGGAGCTGTAAGGCCGGGCATTGCCAGCATCATGCGCCGCCGGCGCCTTCAAGCATCGCGTCCTCTAGGCTTTAAACTGGTGCCGAATCGGCTCGATCGCCGCCACGACCCCGAACGGACCGAGCGCATGGATAGCCGCGCAGCGTTTCGCATTCGTGCGTGGAGCGAGGAAAAGTGTTCCGATGCAGATCGAGTTACCGAAGAAAACCCAAACGAGTATGAAGAGCACAACATTCAACATAAGAAATCCCTCTCTATTGGGCGCCGATTCCGAGCGGACACTCCAACCGACGTCTACCCGAGCACAACCGCTTCCAATTTGGTAGCGTGCCGTGGGTCAAGGTTGACAGCCTGAAGACCTGTTCTAACCGCCAGGACTATTTCGATTGACTTAACTGAGTAGACCATGAAACACGCCGTTGTTCTCCCGAGCTTCATAGGATCCGCGCGGCACCTGCTCGAGGCTGGCCTGCTCCGGGTTGTGGCTGGTCAGCGCTGTCGGGGCCCGGGGGCAATGCGACCACTCGAGCTCGCTCAGCGCCTGGTAGTGGCTTGGTTGATTGTCCTTGACGGTATAAATAGGTGCGGGCGTAATGACCGCCGGCGGCAGAGCCCTGATGACAGTGCCCTGGGGCTGAGCTAGTCTACGACCAAAAGGGGAAAATGGGTCATTGCGCCAGGCGAAGCCTCCACGAGAGGAAAGTGAAGTAAAAGGAACTACAATCGAAAATCCCTACTGGAATCCAGGGGGTTAAACCCCGTAGCGGTGGCGATAGGCCACCGGCCGGATATCGAGTGTCGCATGGGTAATCCCGGCTGCGGCGCGTAGCCAGAGCGTGTGCAGGTGGACGTGATCGAGCCCGAGCGTTTTTCGTGGAGCCGACGTGTTTTACTCAGCGCAAGGCCATATCGCTGGCATCATAGTGGCGTGATGCTCTGGATCGACCTTCAACAACGAGGCGACTGGCATGATTTTACGACCGGTTATTCAATGCGCTGAAATATTCTTGGTCGTTATGATGGTTTTCTACGCATCGCAGTCCATAGCGGCAACAACTGTATGCACGGCACCAAATGGTGGAGATACTAGGACGATAATGACCCACTATCCAGATGGCAAGCCACTGCCTTGCCAAACGTTCTACGTAAAGTATGGCGTTGCAAAACAGATTGCTTGGGCCAAGAATACGAAAGGCGTATGTGAGAGTGTGGCTGCGCAGGTTCAGGAAAACCTCGAGCAAGCTGGGTTTAGATGCTCACCGCAGGAAGAGGACGTTATGGGCGCCGCCACGGGGTGATGTTGTCTCGACAAATCGAACGGTACGGCGGGCCCCTCCCACTTCCGCGACGGCCCAGCGTGTTTTTGGCGCTTGCGCTGGATTACTAAGACTGCCCCTCCCGGTTACGCACGCAGGCGAGCTCCACAACCCGATCAAAAAGGCGGCAAGCACTTGCAGTTGTGTTTCACAAACGCATACACTTGAAACGTAGGTGCACCATCTGCAACGCATGGAAGTTGGACTCGTAGACGCAAAGGTGGTCCTGCTTAACCGAGGACCAGAAAGTGTTGCGCACGATCGTTGGCTTGGGCCCGGTTGTTATCGGCAGCAGGAAGAGCTTCAGGATGCCGGGGATATGCCGTTCAAACCGCTGGCGGCTGACGTTGGTCGAGCTTCGCGGACGGCTCGAGCGCTCAGCGCAACGTCGACACGCGGGCCATCCTGCTTCTGCGTCTTGGTGGAGTTGATGAACAATGGGAAACGCCATCGCTAAAACCCTTGGAGACATACAGGATTGCGGCGGTTTCCGCGGCGCAGATGTTGCGAACCTGACTGAAGTCTCGAAGGCGACCGTCTCTAGGTGGTCCACTGGGAAGGCTTCGCCCCCTGTAGGTACTCAGCTCATACTTTCGGATTTAAGGTACGTCGTATATCGACTCTCGGAGTTCTATGCGCCGGATGAGATCCGTGTATGGCTCTACTCTAGGAACGAACTTTTGGACGGTAAGAGCGGCATGGAGCTCATTCGTGACCGTCAAACGGAACGTGTCCTGAGTGCCATTGAGCAATTGGCGACCCTTAGCTACGCATAGCCGCTAGATGGCGCCGAGAAGCCTTCTCGATCGTGAGTTGCTCGACACGTTGGAAACCGTCGAGTGTCGAGCACTTCAAGTCCAGACATGGCGCGTTGCTTGGAGGAGCCAGAATGTTCTGCGTGGCGGCCAGAACGGGCGCTGGAATCCGCCTCCAATTTTCGCCCTCTACACAAGTCTTGACATAGATGGTGCGGTGTCTGAAGTCTACTCTTTACTTTCAAAGATGCCGGTGTTCTCATCGGCGGGCAAATTAATCTACCAGCTTGCGGTAAGAACACAAAACACCCTTATTCTGGACGAAGCGGACAACCTCAAGCGCGTTGGTGTCGATTTGTGCGCGAGTCCAGAGAAAAACATTGCGCAATGTCAGCGTGTTGGCGAAGCCGCCTATCGCCTTGACTGCGACAGCTTATTGGTGCCGAGTATGCGTTGGGAATGCAATAACTTAGTCTTATTCCAAGACGTTATTGACCCCGCAGATATAAAGGCTGCAGAGGCTCCTCACGAAATCAATTGGCCGGCGTGGTCGGAGAAGAATGCAGAAGTATCGCGCGCGTATACCAGACGGTTTCGTAAGGAAAAGCACAATATGAAATAAACCGCCCTGCAATCGAAGATTGAAATTCAGTCCGCGCAGGTTGGGGTGACGGAGAAACACCAACAAAAATCGCTCCACGATTACGCCCGAATGGTTTCTGGTTACCGGTTGTGGCATTGAATTTGGCTATGTTGGGCTTCGCAAGCTCACCCCAACTACCCTTGGAGGCTAGGGACAAGGGGGCAAAGTATCTCAATCACGCATTGCGCGGGCGCACCGAATAGGGGTTGGGCTATGGCGCCCAAGGCCCTGTCACCGTCAGCCATTTTCGCTTTGCGCCTGAAGATCAGCGATACGCCCGTCAGGGGTTGTCTGGACGCTTACCACGATTGGCTGGCAACAGACACTGCAGTCTTCGATGTAGCGCTGATCGCCGGCCGTGCAGTCTACCAATAGGGTGATTGTCTCACCGCAGTAGGGACAGACGATGTCGGCTTCCTCGAGCATGATCAACAAAGATCCAGCGCGAAGCGCTTGAGATCCTCCAATGCCACCACCTCCAGCGCGGCCTCGTGGGTGGCCGCCAACACCACGCGTGGCGCGCAGCCGGCCCTAAACGCCTCCTGCCAACGCGCCGCGCAGAGGCACCAGCGATCATTGGGCCTGAGTCCGGGAAAGCCGGCTTCGGGCAGCGGGGTGGTCAGATCGTTGCCGCGGGCACGCGAGAACGCAAGAAAGTCCTCCGTTACCTGCACGCAAACCGCGTGCACGCCGAGATCCTCGGGCCCTACCCGACAGCTCCCGTCGCGATAAAACCCGGTCACGGGATCAAAGCAGCAAGATTCGAGCTCGCTGCCCAATACGTTGCGATGATTTGTCATGAGTCGCCTCGTCCTTTCCGAAAACAGTGCGCTATCACAAGTGTACTCGCAGCGCGCATAAAATCGAGGATGCTGACGCACCGCGCGCTTCGGCGTGGGTACTAATGCGGGACTTTATAACATCCAAAACCTCTGGCGGCATCACCGGCAGGTAAGGGGGTGAGGGGTGAGGGGTGAGGTGAACAGTCGGCGATCGCTGTGTGGGCACACAAATCGCCGCCGGGCCGGGCAGCGCAGCCCGAAGATCATCGCGTGCGGTCCGTTGGCCGACTGGCGCCGATGCCCAGCATGGCGCGGGCGGCCGCGATGATCTCCTCTTCACTCGGCAGCACCTGCGCCGCGGCCGAGCCCAGCGGGATGTAGCTGTCGGCGCCGACTACACGGCGAATCTCAATGCCGCTGCCGCAGGTCTCGACAATTGCAGTAATGATTTCCTCCGAGAGCCCGCCGCTGCGCCGGCCCTCATCGACCACCAGAACCCGACCTATCGCGCGGGCATGCCGGGCGATCAGCTCACGATTCAGCGGTTTGAGCCAACGAAGGTCAACGATGCGCGCCCGTATCCCGCCCTCGCGGCGCAGCCGTCTCGCCGCGCGCAGCGACAGCCAAAGCCCATTGCCATACGTGACGATCAACAGATCCCGCGCGCTTGGGTGATAGATCCGAGCCGAGCCAAGGGGAATGGTGCGGTTCGGCTCCGGATAGGGGAACAGCCATTTACCGTCGTTCGGCGCATAAAGATCCTTGGTCATATAGAGCGCGATGGGCTCGAGAAACGCTACCACGCGGCCGTTCACCCGGTTCAGCGCGGCGCAGGTGCGCAGCATCCCGACCGCGTCATCCCCGCGTGCGGGGCAAGCGATAATCAGGCCTGGGATATCACGCAGCGCGGCGATGGAGTTGTCGTTGTGGAAGTGCCCGCCGAAGCCTTTTTGATAGCCGAGCGCGGCGATGCGAATCAGCAGAGGATTGGCGTACTGCCCGTCGGAAAAGAATTGCAGAGAGGCCGCCTCGCCGCGGATCTGATCGCAGGCATTGTGAAAATAGGCAAGATACTGGATTTCCGGAATCGGCAGCAGGCCCAGATAAGCCGCTCCCTGAGCCAGCCCGAGCACGGCGGTCTCGTCGATCAAGGTATTGAACACGCGGTGGCCCCTGAATGTCTCATAGAGCCCCGCGGTGATGGTGTAGACGCCCCCCTTTTGCGCGACGTCCTCGCCAAAGGTGATGGCCTGCGGGTACTTCGCCAGCAGATCGTGCAGGGCGCGATTGAGCTGAATCGCGAGGTGGCGCGGCAGCTGGTGCTCGGGCAAGCCGGCCGGGCCGCCGAAGACCCGCAGGCGCTCAGTCTCGTAATCGGCGCGACTGGCCTCGCTATTGACCGCCTCGGGCGCATAAGGCGCGAGCGCTCGCATGATCTGCGCGCGGCTTTCGAGCTTGCGCGTTCGGGCCGCGCGGGATGCGGCCTCCCGCACCTCTCGGCGCGCGCCCTCGTAGCGCGCCAGAATCTGCGCCGCGCTCAGGAGGCCACTGCGCAGCGCCGTGCGCGCGCTGTAGAGCAACGGATCCTGGGCCTCGCCGGCTTCGATGTCTGCCAGGCTGCGGTAGCCGGTTTCCAGGTCCGTGCCTGCATGGCCGAGCAAGCGCTGCATATGAAAGTGTAGGAAGGCGGGTTTGCGGCTCCCGCGGACATAGCCTACGGCCGCCTCTGAGACGGCGTGGGCCGCGACGAGATCCAAGCCGTCAGCGCAGAAGTAGCGGATGCCCGGGCGGCTGCGCAGGCTTGCCTCAACCCAGCCCGCGGGGGTGCGCAGCGAAATGCCAAAGCCATTATCCTCGCAGACGAGCAGGACCGGGCAAGGCAGGTTTTGGTGGGTTGTCCAGGAGGCCGCGTTGAAGCCGGCCTGCGCGGCGGCATGATCCACGGAGGCATCGCCGAAGCTGCAGACGATGATGGCATCGCCCGGGATCGGCAGCGCGGGTGCGCTGCGCCGGGCCAGCGCGATGGCAATCGCCATGCCCACCGCCTTGGGCAGGTGCGAACCGATGCTCGAGGTCTGCGGCAGCACCCATAAAGGCTTCGAGCCCCAGACCTTGTGCCGACCGCCTGAGATCGGATCCGCAGCGCTTGCCGCCAGCGACAACGCCGTGTCGTACACCGCATCGATCTCGGGGAGCTTGCGCGCGCGCTCCAGCATGAAGCCGCCGGAGCGGTAATGCAGGAACGCGGGATCGGTATGCCGGGTGCCGCGCCCAAGCACGGCATTGCCTTCATGGCCGGCGCTGCCGATGGTATAGAAGCCCTCGTTGCGGGCGCGCATGGCGCGTGCTTCGAAGTCGAGATGGCGCGAGAGCATCTGCGATTCGAACAATTCGAGGAATGCTGCCCCGCTGAGTGTGGAGCCATTGCAAACCGGCCCCGTCAGCGGCGCGCGGCGCGTCACCGGCTCCTTCCAGGTATTGAGCAGCGTGAGAAAATTGCGCTCGACGATCTCGGCGCGGCTTACGCTACGCGCCGTGCGTTGGGCGCGGCCGGAACCGGGAGCTTGGATCATCAGTCGAAAATGGGCTTGCCCAGCGAGTTGGGGAACAAGGCGTCCATATAGAGATGCAGCTGGAAAAGCATTCCCACGCTGTCGCCGCTGCGGTCGTTCACTGGAATCGCGGCCTCGACGCTGATTTGCCCGAGCCGATTGAACCAAATCACACCGGGATTGATGGTGCCGGTCAAGTCGGGACAATCCTTGTCCATACAGAACCGCAAGGGTGCCTCGATCAGTGGCACCGCATGGCTTAGCCATGTCGGCAGGCCGCCATCCGCCACGAAGGACGACAGATACGCCAGATTGTATTGTAAGGTGAAGCCGCTGGACAGTGTCTCCGGCTCGCCGTCGCGGGTGGGGAAATTGTAGGCGATGGCCGTGGTGAATGCGAGCGGGCGCAGGTATTTCACTTCCTCCGGTAAATTGCCAAAGCCTTGGCCGAGAAAAAAAGCCGGCGAGAACACTGAGAATGATCGACCCAGCGCTTGGCTGCCGGTGCCGCCGATCGTTGCATCGACGCCGATCGCAACGACCGATTCGCGCTCGGCGCTGATGGGTCCCATTAGATTGACTCCAACGCTCATGTTGTCGAAGCCATTGCGTGTAGCGCCCTGCGTCGGATTGAGGTGTGTGTACCCAGTCCCCAGAGAAAAGGTCAGCCGATCGGTAATGCGTTTGGAGTATTTCAGCGCGGCGTCCGTTGTGTCCACCCGCGCGCCGTCCCTCGTGGCGTCGGGGCTATGACGCAGCAGTAAATCCAACTCGTCGATGAAAAAGGGATCGTCGACAGCGAGGGTCGCCGGGAACGACCGCTTGCCGGCTGTCCCATAGCCGTAGACGCTGAGCGGCGCGACGCCGACGAGCAACATCAGCGCCATGCCCAAGGCAGGCCATCGCATTTTTCTTCTTCCCCCTACTCCAACGGGTTCAAACGGGAATGACTAATGGAATGCGAGACTAAGGCCACAGTCGCAGTCCAATGAAAACAATTGTGATAGAGTGAAAAGTTGACCCCGAGCGGGACCATCCTATGCCAACCCAAACCTCGCGTATGCACGAAGCCTCCACGCTGATCAACCTGCGTCGTCTGCTCATGCTGCGCAACATCGCGATTGCCGGGCAGACGGTGGCCGTGCTAGTGGCCGCGTTTGCTTTGCATATCGCCGTGCCTCTTGTCAACGTGGGCATCGTTATCGCGGTGCTCGCTCTGCTCAATGCCCTGGCCTGGTGGCAGCTAAAGCGCCAGCAACCGGGCAGCCATGAGTTCATCGCCCATTTGTTGGCCGACGTGCTGGGTCTGACCGCGTTGCTTTACTTTACCGGCGGCGCGACCAATCCGTTCGTATGGCTGTTGCTGCTGTCACTGACCATCGCCGCCACCGTACTCTCGCGCCGACAGACCTGGATTATTGCCGCCGTGACCATCGGCTGCTACTCCGGCCTCATGGTGCTCTACCAGCCCCTGCCGAGCGCAAGCGGACACGGCGGTCAGTTCCAGATGCATGTGTTTGGCATGTGGCTGGGCTTTGTGCTAGCGGCTACCTTGATTGCTCATTTCGTGGCCGGCATGGGCCAAACCCTGCGCGAGCAGGAGCGCGCCCTTGCCTCGGCGCGTGAGCGCGCGTTGCGCGACGAGCGCCTGCTGAGCCTCGCCACCCTGGCCGCGGGGGCCGCACACGAGCTAGGGACACCGCTCGGCACTATGGCGGTTCTGGTCAAGGAAATGCAAGCGCAGGCGCGTGCGCCGGATGACCAGGAGAGCCTGCGCATTCTGGTAGAGCAAATCCACCGTTGCCGCGAGGCGCTGACTACGATTTCGGCCTCGGCGGGTGAGGTACGCGCCGAGTCCGGCTGCGCCGTCGCCCTCGACCGTTACCTCCAGGACCTGTTGAGCGAGTGGCAGATACTGCGCCCGGGAGTGCGCCTGGAGTACATCGGGCCCGATCTGTCAGCAGATCTGCAAATCGTGGCCGATCGCACGCTCACCCAGGCCTTGGCCAACCTGCTTCATAATGCCGCTGATGCCTCGCCTCACCACGTCACCGTAACCGCCTTCGTGGAAGAGGACACGTTCACCCTCACCGTGGCTGATCGAGGCGCGGGGCTCAGTCCCAAGGTGGTATCCGTGCTGGGACGCGCGCTGGTGACTACCAAGGAAGCCGGCAATGGCTTGGGCCTTTATTTGACACAGGGCGTCATCGAACGTCTCGGTGGCGATCTCACGCTGAGTCCACGCCGAGGTGGTGGCACGGTGGCGCGGGTCGCGCTGCCGCTGGAGCGGCTGCGCGCGGCGGCCTAGGCAGTGATTAATGGCGTTGCACCGAAATACGCTCTTGCTAGTGGACGATGACACGGTGTTCTGCCGGGTACTGGCGCAAGCACTGACCCGGCGTGGCTTCCAAGTCGACGTGGCACAGAGCGCAGGCCAAGCCGTGGCGAGTGCGATGCGCCGGACACCGGAGCATGCAGTGATCGATCTTCGACTCGGAGAAGACTCGGGGCTGCCACTCGTGCAACGAATGCTAGCCATGCACCAGACGATGCGGATCGTGGTGCTCACCGGCTACGCCAGCATCGCCACCGCGGTGGAAGCCATTAAGCTCGGGGCGGTGCATTATCTCGCCAAGCCCGCCGATGCCGATGAGATTGTCGCCGCGCTGGAGGGCCAGGCAGCGAATGCCGAGGTCACGCCAGCGATGAACCCGCCATCGGTCCAGCGTATGGAGTGGGAACATCTGCAGCGGGTGTTGCAGACTCACGACGGCAACATCACGGCGACCGCGCGCGCTCTGCGCATGCACCGGCGCACCTTGCAACGCAAGCTCGGCAAGCGCCCGGTCAAGGAGTAATCGGACACCGGGCGAATCCGGCGATGGCGGATTTCGCGACCAAAGCAGTGAAAGCTAGACCGCTGACGGCGGACAACAATTTCCTCACGATTGCGCCTCCTGCGGCGCCAGGACCGTCAGCAGTTTTGGCGCGCCGCCCTAATTGGCCATCCTCAGCGCCGTCGCAAACGACTCGGCGTAATCGTTATCTGTCACGTCTCGGATGGTTGCATACGTTGCCCATGCGCCGGGACAACATGCCCGACACTCGCCCGATGTAGCCCGAAGTACGCTGCGCTTGCCCTGACCTCTATCCATAAATCTGCTGACATGGGCTGTGGTGAGGTTTACCGACACAGCGCTATAGCTACCAGTGGTTGCGTGGGCACAGGCCGCTGAATGCTCGTCGATGGCGAACCACTGTCGCCTTGGGCACCCTCTCCCAGCATTGCCCGATAGCGGCGCCAAGGCGACTCGTCAGACGGCTCAACAACGATGCGTGCACGTCCCGCATTCAAAACGCCATAGCGCGCCAATTCGACTAGACCGCTATCCTCGCGCAATCAATTTTCATGGATCACAGCAAAACGGATCTAATGATCCATAAAACGCTCTGGCTGGCACGAGCAAACATGCTCAAATAACACATCATGGCGCAGGAGTAAATGCGACAAATTGTCGCAGACCGGCTGCGACAATTTGTCGCATTCCATTCAATTACACCCTCCTTTATCGTTACGAACGGTCCCTTGCATGGATAGGTGAACGGCAAAAAACGGCCCGGCGTTCTGCTCCGTTCTGCAGCGGACTATGGCTACCGATCTCGCCGGATCGGTGCCCAGATTCGTGCGCTGCTCCACAACCAAAATACCGCCACAAGGAGATCAAAGATGCTGTTACGAGTCCTTGCGACCGCCGTTGGCCTGGCTCTCGTGCAGAGCACGGTCCAGGCCGAGGGGCGGCGCGCCGCTCGGCCGGTCGAGCAAGACGCAGCCACGAAATTGCCAGCCTTGACCGTGACCGCCAACCCCGTGTCTGGCTACAACATTCCCAAAACGACGACAGCCGCCGGCAAAATGCCCGTGGAAATCACTAACGTGCCTCAAAGCGTCCAGGTGATTACGCGAGATGTTTTTGAAGACCAAGGCGCCCAGAGCATCAACGATATCATGACGATGGTGCCGTCTGCCACTTTGGTAGGTTCTCGGTTTGCTAATTTTCCAGGGTTTACTATTCGGGGGTTTGGCGCCGAAGTGATCCGCAACGGGATTCGGCAAATATTTTTTGCAGACGTGGATTCTTCCGCCCTCAGCCATATTCAAAGCGTGCAGGTACTGAAAGGGCCGGGCGGCGTCATGTTCGGGAATGTGTCCCAAGGTGGCGGAATCGTCAACATTGTCACCAAGCGCCCTTACGCGGGGTTCGGCGCCGAAGTGCTTCTCACCCGCGGTTTTTGGCCGGGATTCGATGGCTACACTACGCGCGTCCAGTGGGATTTTAACGCGCCCCTGACTGCAGACGGCGCCCTGAAGGCGCGCGTCACCGGCGAGGTGGAGGAATCCGACACCTTTATCAATTTCCAAGAACTGCACCGGCAAAATGTCGGGCTGGCGCTGACCTATGATAATGGGGGGCCGGTGCGCGCTTTCATTAACGCCGAGTATCAGCATCGTCGAACAAAACTGAATCCAGGGCTGCCAGCAGTTGGGACAGTGAAAGGCAGCGGGGTGGGACAGATATCGCGGGACACCTTTCTCGGCGAGCCGAGGTTTGACCGATTAACCGCCTCAGGCCCTCTGTTGCAAGCCTGGCTCGAGATCGACATCCTGGACGATTGGAACGGTATATTGAAAAACTGGAAGCTGATTCCCCGCTACCAATACCAAATTTTCTCTGTTGAGGAGGGGGACACCAATATTGGTGACGCCACCGTCGACCCGACCAATGGGGGCATCCTGGTGTCCCGTTCGGGCCGCTCATTTTTCAACGAGAAAAATGTGCTACACATCGGCCAACTCGACCTCACCGGCATTATGGAAACCGGCCCGTTGACCCATCAGATTTATCTGAGTGGCAATTATCTGAAACAATACTTGCCGCAGGACCCGGGTCATAATTTATGGTTCAACCGCATCAATGTCCCCGATATCGATGCGTTGAACCCAACGTATCTCTCCTCGCCCCCGGAGACGAACCCTGACATGATAACATTTGGCAATGAATACAGCATTTGGGCACTTGCGTTTCAGGATTTGGTGTCGATTACCCGGTATTTTGACCTGATGGGTGGCGTCCGCTATAGTCATTTCAGCGGAACGCCGCGGGGAAACCTATCAGCGCAGGCTGGAATAAAAAGAGAACTAGACGACACTTCATTTCAAATTGGTGGCACGCTGCATATAACCGACTCGGTGCATCTCTTTTCAGGTTATGCGGAGGGTTTCGACTTCACCTTCGCGAGAAAAGCAGACGGTTCACTGTTCCCCCCTACAAAGTTCGATCAGCTGGAAGTGGGCATGAAAATCGATTTTCCTTGGGGCCTGAAGGGAACGACCTCGCTCTATCGAGCCACCCGCAGCAACGTGAGTACGCCGGACCCGAACAATGCGGGGTTTTCAATCCCAACCGGGGAGGTTCGCAACCGGGGCGCAGAGATAATGTTGTCGTATCAAGTTAGCCCACAGTTGTATTTTCAGGGCGGCTACGCTTTTATGGATTCGGAAATCACACAAAGTAATGCGGGTGATGAGGGCAACCGGTTCCGGAATACGCCGACACACAGCGCCAATTTTTGGACCCACTACCGGTTCGGCATTGGCCCATTGAGAAATCTCACCCTCTCCGCGGGCCTGCGGTTCGTAGGCGACCGGCCCTTGACCAATGCCAACACCGTCGAGCTCCCCAGCTTTACCACTGTAAACATGGGCGCTTCCTACACTTATCAAAACCTACAATTTGAGCTGTTCGCCAATAACCTACTGGATGAACATTACTTCACCGCGGGTCCGGGACAGGTGTTTCCCGGCACCCCGCGATCGATTGTGGGGCGGATCTCCTATAAGTATTAGCCTTTTGGCGCAGCATGCACGGCACAAGCGTTTCGTGTCCAACATGATAGGAAGGAATCAATGACGATTATACAACCCTCGGACCTTGCCCTTAAGGGAGCTATTTGGCTTTTTGCCCTGGGGATAGGGAGCGCCCTGGGGGCATCGGCGCCGCTTCCCTTCAAGGCCGGCAGCTTACCGAATATTCTTGACGCCCACGCGGGGGAGCCTTTTTTATTGGTGCTTTGGTCCCTACGCTGTCTGCCTTGCCGCGAGGAAATGGATCTGCTGGCCGACATGCGTCGCCAACACCCCGATCTGGAGGTCGTGTTTATCTCCACCGACGGCGTAAACCGTCGTGACATGGTTGCGGGGGCGCTTGCGCAGCATGGCTTGGAAAACGCGGAATCCTGGATCTTCGCTGGCCCGGTGCAACGGCTGCGTTACGCCATCGATCCAGCCTGGTACGGGGTTCTGCCGCGCAGCTATTTTTATGACGCAAACCATGAGCGAGTTGCCGTCAACGGTTCGTTGGAGAAGGCGCAAATCCTCGCCTGGTTGGATTACCTGGATTCTAGATCGGCTCCGCCGGAAAGTGAGTAGAGAATGTATGGCTGCCTTCCTGTCATTCCGGCGCAGGCCGGAATCCATTGTCACTCTTGCAACGGTCAAGATGGATCCCGGCCTGCGCCGGGATGACGGAGCATCTGCCCCCGCATCGGTGTCCGGGGCAGATTGGTAGGTTGATGGGGTGAGCTTGCGAACCCCAACGGTTGTCCCGACGTTCGCCCCAACGCGGCTGCCGGAGGCGTGTGCAGTCGCGAAGGAAACAATCGAGCCTAGTTGAGATCGGGTGCTGCCACAGACTCTATGCACCAACGCCAGCAGTGCGTTGTCACGCCGAAGACAATCACCGCGCGACAAAACACCTGGTTACGGTTTGCTCAGAGGAGGTTTTATGAATAGGAGAACGTGTGTACGGATTTACTCGCGCCATTGGGTATTAGTTGCGGTGCTTGGCTGTTGGGCAGCGCTCGCCAGTGCCGCGGACGTGGGGGCAGCGCAAACCGCGATGCCCGCACCGCTCGGTAGCCACCAGCACGGTCTACGTACAACGGCTGACGGGCGCTTGATATTGAGCTGGGTGGAAACGGAGGAAGACACCAGCCGGTTGCGATTCTCTATCCGCGAGCAGGGGGGTTGGTCCACCCCGCGCACCGTCGTGACAGTCCACCTTGAGCTCGCCGCACCACCGGTGGTGCTGGGCCTGAGCGATGGGGCGTTAGCGGCTGCCTGGATGGTCCATCCCGCGCACGGTTACAACCGCTATGCAGGCGAAATCTACCTATCCCGTTCTACGGACGGTGGCAAGCATTGGAGTGAGCCGCTTAAACCCTACTCGGCGGCGGTTCGGGTTTACGACGCGCAGATGTCTTTGGCGCCCCTTGAGGATGGCCGCCTGGCGCTGGTGTGGACTGATCAACGGCATAAGCATCGCTATCAGACCAGGGCCACCGTGGTGGATTGGGAAGGGAAGTCCCGCTCCGAGATTTTACTGGATAGCGATGTCTGTTCTTGTTGCGAGACCGATACCGCCGCTCAGGGTAACGCCTTGTGGACGGCGTATCGGGATCATCTCGAGGGGGAAGTGCGAGATATCAGCCTGGTACGCTGGTCTTCGGCCGGCCCTGCCCGGAGCGCCCTCGTGCACAATGACCATTGGGTGATCGAAGGCTGCCCTAGCAATGGACCCGCGGTGGACCGCCGCGCTGAGCTGACCATGGTGAGCTGGTTTACGGTGGCTAATAGCGTAGCGCGGGCACAAGCAGGAAGTTCTGACCCGCAATCATGGAAGGACTGGATTACAGCCACAGACGGCGTGGGACGGGTGTTGACGGCTTTTTCGCAGCAGGGAGTGGGGCACTTTGGCAAACCCATTGAAGTGGATAGCAATGCCAATGGCTATGTCAACGCCCTGCTGCTGGGAGACGGCTCTGCCTTGGTGGCCTGGCGCGATCGCGCTGGCCCGACGGAGAAGCTGCAGCTTGCCCAGGTCCGCCAGGACGGCACGGTGCATGGGCGGACCACGGTGTATCACGGTGATTTTCCCGGTTGGCCCAGCCGGCATATAGGCCTGGCTCTGGTGGGCAATTCGGTGTATGTGGCGTGGACGGATCCGGAGCCGGAGCGGGTACGGCTGGCGAGAATACCACTTGCCAGCATCACGGGGACGCCGGGCACCCTGACGGAAGCCGAGTGAGGCTCCGGTCGGCTGACGCCGGAGTACAATAAGGGCCAGTTCTTGCCTGATTGCATTAGGCGGAACTCACCGCTGTCGCGCAGTCCCACAATTTCCTTGACAGACACCGTTATCGTTGCCTCAACTCAATAGCAGCAGAAAATCACAATACCGATGACCAAGATTCTTCCTACCATAGCAGGAGAGATACGATGAAATATAAGATTGGCTCAACACTAGCAGCACTGGTTTTTGCGGCTTCCACTTCGGCTTACGCGGCAGAAAATCATTCGGACCGAGACATGGCGATGCATCACATGCACATGATGATTAATCATGCCGTCGAGATGGCAGCAGCAGGTTCCGATCTCATAATGCTCGGCCAAATGGGAATGACCGAAGACGTTGACAGATTGAGCATCAACCACGGCAAGATGATGATTCAAAATGCTCGATCACTGATGGAAAAGATAATGGAAGGGAAGGCGATGAAATCGTTGCATAAGGAAGGAGTAACGCCCACTGCATCAGACGAAATGGGCTACACCCATCAACTTTTTGAATCCGCCTCTTCTTACATCGATACGCTCTCCCGTATGTTCCGTACGTCACCACGGTAATGCCAAAGTCGCGGACGCACCGCATGGGCCGGTCTTGCGGCGGAGCGCGTGGGGCTCCGCCGCAGATCGGGCAAAATCATCGGGAACGATCGAGCTACCCATAGGCTGCCGGCCGCCCTTCGCTTCAGGCGGCATTAGCTTTGCCGCCCTTTAGCCGCTCGGCGAGCAGTGACTGGCTGAACTCATCGAGCGTCGCGATAATGTTGCCGGAGAGCGCCCTGAGCCCGGCGTTGACAAACAGCAACGGAATTGCGATACCGAGGCCGAGCACGGTGGCAATCATCGCTTGGCCGATCCCCTTGGCCATAAGCGTCGGATCGTTGCCGCCGGAGGCGACGATCGCGTGGAACGTGATGATCATGCCGATCACGGTACCGATGAGGCCGAGCAGTGGGCCAGCCGCCACCGCCAGCCGCAGAAACGACTGAAACCGTTCGAGCGCCGGCACTTCCTGCAGAACGGCCCCAGACAGGCGCAACTCCGCGACCTCGGCATTGACCGGTTGCTTTTCGTCGCCGCGGAAACTCAGTAGCAAGCGCCCAAGCGGGTTGCCCGGTTGTGGTCGGGAAAGTTTCTTGCGTTGTGCGCTGACCGCACGGCGCGTGCGCAAAAGAAAAACGTACTGGATCAAAGCCAAGAGCGCGCTGATGATGCCAACCGCGATGATGACGTAGCCCACAGTTTCGCCGAGGTGTACCCGATCTAGCCAGCTCGGCCGCGATAGATACAAGCCCAGCAACGCTCCGCTCGCAGGATCGACTACTGCCCCCGTATAGCCAGAACCGGGGGCAGTATGCGTCAACTGCTGAGCCGTCTCACGGAAACGCTCAGGTAGGGCGCCGCTGAGCTCCGTCAGGGATTTTACGCTCGAAAGATAACCGAGGTACTCGTTGCCGTGGACGACTGTGAATGGCCCGATCCGAACGACCTCGGTGCGCACGGCGCTCGCGTTTTTACCAAGTTGTAACACGTCGGTCTGGTAACGCACGACTTTGCCGCTGCCGACCATCTCTCTGAACAGCTCGAACCACAGCCGTTGCAGCTCCTTGATTGACGGTAGCGAATGGGCCTGCGCCAGGCGCAGCAGAAATTTGGATCGCTCCGG
>JAKDMQ010000335.1 GCA_030452265.1 Nitrococcus sp. | reverse complement strand
TTTGTCCCCACCTATCTGCTGGCGGGCGTGTGCAGTATGCACGGCCGGCACGACAAGGCGGCCTTCGAGCGGCGGGTCGAGCTCATCCATCTGGCGCGCGCGCAGACGCAGCCGGCCGAAGTGAAAACGCACCGCCCGCCTCTCTACGATAATCTCGGCACTCTCCACTACCCCATCACCACGAATAGCGCGCAAGCGCAGCGCTATTTCGATCAGGGCCTGCGGCTCGCCTACGCGTTCAATCATTTCGAGGCCTGGCGCGCCTTTCGCGAGGCGCAGCGGCTCGATCCCGGTTGCGCGATGTGTTATTGGGGCGAGGCCTGGGTGCTGGGGCCGAACATCAACGCGCCGATGGAGTCCGCGGCGGTCGCACCGGCGATCGCGGCGGTAAAAAAGGCGCAGTCCCGTATGAGCGGCGCGAGCGCACGCGAACGCTCGCTGATCACCGCCCTGGCCGAGCGCTACTCCGCCGCGCCCGATGCCGAGCAGGCGGTTCTGAATCAGGCCTTCGCCGATGCAATGGCGAAGGTGGCAAAGCGATTCCCGAAGGATGTGGACATTGCCGCGATGTACGCCGATGCGCTGATGAATCTCGCGCCCTGGACCTATTGGGAGCCGGACGGGCGCACGCTCCAGCCGCCGGTGAAAGATCTGGTGGCCACCCTGGAGCGGGCGTTATCGAAGGCCCCAAATCATCCCTATGCCATTCATCTCTACATCCACGCCATGGAGGCCTCTGCGACACCGGCACGCGCGGAGGCACACGCCGACCGGTTGGGAGAACAGATGCCGGGCGCGGGACACCTCGTGCACATGCCGTTCCATATCTACTTTAATATCGGGCGGTTCCAGGATGCCGTTGCGGTCAATCGGGCGGCCATCGCGGCCGACGAGGCCTATCTCGCGCAGGCGCCGGCCGCCAACGCGCTCTATGCCTATGGCTACTACCCGCACAACGTCCACTCCCTGCTCGAATCGGCGCGTATGGCGGGCGACGCCAAGACAACGCTTGAAACCGCAGGCAAGCTGCCGGGAATCATGTCGCCGGAGATGGCGGAGGCGGCGGCCTGGGTACAGCTCATGTACGCCGCCCCGTACTTCGCCCACGCGCAGTTCAGCGATCCAGCGGTCACGTTGAATCTGCCGGATCCCGGCGAGCGATTTCCCTACGTCAGGGCGATGTGGCACTACGCCCGCGGCGTCGCCCAAGCCGCACGTGGGGACGTGAGGGCGGCAAAGGATGAGGTCGCGGCCATTGCTCATCTCGAAGATACCGCCGATTTTGACGCCTTGATCCAGGGCGGCGTACCGGCGCCGGATCTGTTGAGCCTTGCCCGACACGTGATCAACGGGCGCATTGCGCAAGCACAGGGCAATTATCCAAAAGCCATTGCGGCCTTCGGCCATGCCGCCGCGCTTCAGGACAACCTGCCCTATATGGAACCGCCGCTCTGGTACTACCCCGTGCGCCAGTCCCTGGGCGCGGCCTACCTGCAGGCCGGCCAACCCAAAAAGGCAGAACAGGCGTTTCGCGCGAGCCTGGAGAAAACACCCAACAACGGCTGGGCATTGTTCGGCCTGATGCGGGCGCAGCAGGCGCAGGGCGAGACATCCGCCGCCGCGCAAACCCAAACACGACTGGCGAAGCTCTGGTTGGGAGACGAGAGCATTCTGGTGCTCGATCGACTGTAGCTGACGAGCTTGCCATCCTGATCCTCTGGGAAGACGCTGATTTAGTCGTCACCGGCGGAGTCTGCCCCGGACGCCAATCCGGGGGCCGGTGTCCAGTGCTTCGTCACCCCGGCGCAGGCCGGGGTCCATCTCTCTTTCAATACATTATGATAGGCAAAGTCCTTCGCCGGGATGATGGCATGGAATGCGGCTTTTCGCGGTCCCTACCTTCAAAACACGGAGAATAAGAACGCGGACATCAGGATGGACAAAACACCCCCACGTCTTCCACATTACCGATCCAAGGGACTCACCACACCGCGGCCCCCGCGATTGAGCACGTGCGTATAAACCATAGTAGTGCTCGCGTCCTTGTGCCCCAAAAGCTCTTGAACCGTGCGGATGTCGTAGCCTTGTTCAAGCAAGTGGGTGGCGAAGGAGTGGCGAAACGTATGACAGCTTGCCGGCTTCGACAAGCCGGCGGCACGCACAGCGTTTTTTACCGCCCGCTGCAGCGATTTCTCGTCCACATGATGTCGGCGAATCTGCCCCGAGCGCGGATCACGCGAACGCTTCAAAGACGGGAAAACATACTGCCAGCCTAGCTCGCGGCCCGCATTGGGGTACTTCCGAGCCAATGCATGTGGCAGCCACACTTCGCCGAATCCGGCGCCGATGTCGTCGTCATGGATGAGGCGGACCCGCGCGATTTCTTGCTGCAGTGGCTCGACCAGCGATTCCGGCAGCATGGTTACCCGATCCTTGTCACCTTTACCCTCGCGCACCGTGATTTGGACGGGGCAAAATCCACGTCCTTCACCCGCAGGCGGACGCACTCCATCAGCCTCAGGCCGGTGCCGTACAATAGGCGTGCCATCAGTGCCCACCGCCCATCGAGCCGCGCCAGCACCGCGCGAACCTCATCGCGGGTCATTACCACCGGCAATCGCTGCGGCTTCTTCGCCCGCTCGACTCCGTCCAGCCAGGGCAGCTCCACGCCGAGCACCTGCCGGTATAGAAACAGAATGGCACTCAGGGCCTGATTTTGGGTGGAGGCTGCCACGCCGCCTTGCCGCGCCAAGTGTGTCAGAAATGCCTCCACCTCCGGCGCGCCCATATCTTTCGGATGCC
>JAKDMQ010000334.1 GCA_030452265.1 Nitrococcus sp. | reverse complement strand
TTCCCCCGTAGGGCGTATGCGGTATTAATCCGAGTTTCCCCGGGCTATCCCCCACCGAAGGGTAGATTCCCACGCGTTACTCACCCGTCCGCCGCTCGCCAGCCACCCTTCCGAAGAAGGGTGCTGCTGCCGCACGACTTGCATGTGTTAAGCATGCCGCCAGCGTTCAATCTGAGCCAGGATCAAACTCTTCAGTTTCATGCTGAATTGCCTAATATCTCGACTCGACGCAAACCATCTCGGAACTTCCGAGGTCGCTGCGCCGATGATGCTGGCGTAGCCAGCCGCTCGACGCAAGCGCCCACACAAGTTATCTGGTCCAGCTTGTTAAAGAGCACGCTCACACGTCGTAAGGCGTGGAGCCGCGATATACTTCCTAAGCGCCGTGCAGCCAACGCCTTAGGACTCCTGGCAGACTTGAGCCTAGCCAAGATTTCACCGCAGCTCTGAGTTGCCTTGCGCTGAGGGACCGCCATTATAGCGTGTCTCGAGCCCCGGTCAATGCTTATTTGAGCATTATCTTGGGGGGGCGTTCCGGCACTTGCCGGTCGAGCAGCGTCATTACCATGTTCGCCACGAGATGACCCGGTTAAAGGCAACCGAGGGCACCCGAGCGCGCCGGGGGTCGCATCCCCGCCACGTATTGCACGCCGCCAGCAAGCGCTATTTCCGACCGATTGATAGCCCGCCTTGCTGCTCGAGACGTAACCCGCGTATCGAATCGCCCGGGGTATTCTCAGCCAGCGCTTGGCGCTTGGTGCCTCCACGACCCGGCTCATCCCAGAGAATAATGCTTAGATCGAGCGGTTGTCGCAGTATATCGACGCCGCCTTTGCCGCTAATGCCACGAAGGATCTCGTCATCCAGCGCCTCGGCTTGAAAATTCGCTGGCGCCTGCCTCGAAGCGTCGTCCGCCTGAGCCCGGGGCTCCTCGGCCCAACTCTTCGATGCCCAAGCGCCTGCAACAACAAGCACTGCCACCGCCGTGTAATGGCACAACCACCGGCATCGATAGCGTCGCCGGATGATAGGCACCCTCTGAGCTGTCGTATTCACTGCGTCATCCTCAACCTCAACGCTCCCCCAAAGCGTCAGGCAATTTGCATGCCTTTACTGCATCACACTAATAATATGAACATTAAAACAAGTGCAGGTAGAGCCGCCTGGCTCTACCTGTAACAGCGATTAAACACCATCTATTTTAGTTTACAAATGGATTCGATACTTCTCCATCAGTCGATAGAGTGTAACCCGGGAGACTTCGAGCTGACGCGCTGCTTGTGAGACGTTGCCATTCATCTGGCGTAGCGTGCCCAGGATGGCGCTGCTTTCGGCGCCATCCTTCGCTTCAGCCAGTGTCATAATCCGCCTCGCTCGCAGTCGCCGCTCCAGCCCAAGGTCGGCCCGTGTAATCAATCGCTTGTCACACAGCACCACGGCTCGGCGTACTCGATTGATTAGCTCGCGCACATTACCCGGCCACGTATGCTGCTTCATCGCCTCCAGGGCCTGGCTGCTAAAGCCTTTCAGCGAAGGGCTACGCTCGGCGGCGAAACGGTTGAAGAAGAACCAGGCCAACAGCTCGACATCGTCCTCGCGCTCGCGCAATGGCGGCATGCCCAAGCGCAGTACGTTGAGCCGGAAATAGAGGTCTTCCCGAAAGCGCCCCTTCTCCCCCACCGCCTTGTCCAAATCAATGTGCGTTGCCGCAATTACGCGCGCATCCACATGGATCGACTCTCTTGCTCCGACCCGCTCGATGGTCTGCTCCTGGAGAAAACGCAGCAGATTGACCTGCATATCGAATGGCAGATCGCCGATCTCGTCCAAGAATATCGTGCCGCCATGGGCCGCTTCGATACGGCCAATCTTACGCTGGTGGGCACCGGTGAACGCGCCCCGCTCGTGGCCGAAGAGCTCTGAGTGAACGAGTCCGGCCGGCAGCGCTCCGCAGTTGACCACGATAAGCGGCCCCTTGGCCCAGCGGGAGCGTTCATGAATGGCCGCGGCGGCCAGCTCCTTACCTGTACCGCTCTCACCCTGGATGAGCACGGGTGCGTCCACCGACGCCACCTTGCGAATAGTCCTAAAAAGCTCCCGCATGGCCGGGCTGACCCCAACCATTTCGTACTCGCCCTGTGGGCCTTCGCTCGGCAGCGTGGAAGTCTTCAAGGTGGCCATTCCGTAGGCATGCCCCAAAGCCTGGCCGAGGCGCTCGAGATCCGCCGGCAGGGTGTGATAATCGAAGAAGACCCCCTGGATCAAGCGCCGCAACGGAGTTTGCTCCAGAGATGTCCGCTCGGCCAGGGCGACCCATGCCATCTGCTTGCCGGAAAGGAGCAGATCCTCACACGCGGCAAGCTTGGATTCCTCCTCTTCGAGCAGCGCGAGGCCCACCTTGAAATCGGAACGCTCGATTAGCTTGCGAGCTCGATCCAGGCTCGTCGCCGTATGGATATCCCAGTGCTCTTGCAACGCCCCCAACCCGTTGAGCGCGCCGGCGCCACGCTCATTGACGTAAAGCAGCTTTCGCCTTTCTGTTCTGTACGCCATCCCATGGCTCCCCCTCAAACGTAATGTTTTTTTGTATTTGGTAGCATAGCATGATTGAGATCCTCAATTATTCTCCCGGCCCCATCAGCACTTACCAACCGTCGCCCATTGCATTCCCCACCGGCGGCGCGCCGGCAAGCGCTCCAACCGAGACGGCACATTGCACGGGCTACCCGATAAGCGTTCCCGCTCAATCCGCGGCCAGCCAGCCAGCAATTCTAATTATGGCGTGGAAGCCAAGGCTTGTTGGGCGTGAGCGCGCA
>JAKDMQ010000107.1 GCA_030452265.1 Nitrococcus sp. | reverse complement strand
CATTATTTATGGTGTAGTTTTAGAGGGTTGATGTTTTTCGGCCAAGCACTAAATATTTGTTCAGCACTTCATCAGGCTTTCCCAACGCACTCGTTAGTAGCGCCCTGCGCAGGCGGTGAAACTGCATCCCGGCTCAGGATGCGCTGTGCACCATCTGCGGGCACGGGTGTCTGTTCGTTCGTGAGTACTCGTTATTTTTTGGTCCCGGAGAGCAATGGCCAACGTCTCCGATCGGCGGGGGTCATCCCGCCGTGGCGTGCGCGGCCTCGTCGGCAGTGGCAGCCGGTTTGTCCGGGCGGCGCAGCAGGAACAAAAGCGGGATGGCTGCAAGCGTCACCCACATCATCAGCCGGAAGTCGTCCAAATAGGCGATAACCGCCGCCTGCCGGGTCAACTCGCCGTTTAGCCAAACCAGCGCGGCGGTTGAGCCGGGCTCGATACCCGCCGGCAAGGATAGGCTCTCCAGTGCCCCGCGGAAGGAGTTGAGCTGCTCGCCAAGCACGGCGTGATTCACCTGGGTGTTGCGCGCCACCAAAGCCACCATGATCGAGATACCGATGCTGCTGCCGATGTTGCGCATCAAGCTGAACATCGCGGTGGCTTCGGTGCGGTGGCGCGGCGCCAACGTGGAAAAGGCGACCGTGCTCAGCGGCACAAAGATGAAGCCGAGCCCGAACCCCTGGATCAAGCCGCTGACCACCACGGCCGAGCGGCCCACATCGGCGGTGAAGCCGGCCATCTGCCAGAGCGAGAACGCCATCAGCAGATGACCGGCGAGGAGCAGCCCGCGGATATCCACGCGGTTCACCAAGCGCCCGACCATCAACATGGCTGCCATACTGCCTATGCCGCGCGGGGCAAGCACCAAGCCGGTGGTGAGCACCGGATAGCCCATGAGGTTTTGCAGAAACGGCGGCAGCAGGGCCAAGGTTGCGAGCAGGACCACGCCGAACACGAAGCTGAGCACCAAGCCAACCGCGAAGTTGCGGTCACGAAACAACGCCGGCTGCAGGAAAGGCTGATCGCTCGTCAGAATATGTGCCAGGAACATGTAGAGCGCGAGCCCCGCCACCGTCGCCTCGGTGACGATTTCGGCGGAGGCGAGCCAGTCGAGCGTCTGGCCGCGATCGAGCATCAGTTGCAGGGCGCCGATGGCCAGGCTGAGCAAAGCGAACCCGAACAGGTCGAAGCGCCGGGACTCGCGTTCGGTCTCTTGGACGAATGCCAGGATTCCCAGCAGCGCCAGGATGCCGAAAGGCAGGTTGATGAAAAACACCCAGCGCCAGTTGTACACCTCGGTGAGATAGCCGCCGAGCGTGGGCCCGAGGATGGGGCCGACCATCACGCCCACGCCCCACATGGCCATTGCCGAGCCGTGTTGCTCGCGCGGAAAGGTATCGAGCAGCACGGCCTGGGAGAGAGGAACCAACCCGGCCCCGAAAATCCCTTGCAGCAAGCGGAACACCACGAGCTCGGGCAAGGAAGTGGCGATACCGCAGAGCACGGATGCCGCTGTAAAGCCCATGATCGATAACGCGAACAAGCGCTTGCGGCCAATGCGCGCGGCGAGAAAGCCGGTCATCGGCATCATTATGGCCGCCGCCACGATATAAGAGGTCAGCACCCAGGCAACTTCTTCCTCGGTCGCCGACAGGCTGCCTTGCATATGCGGCAGGGCGACATTGGCAATCGTGGTATCGAGGGCCTGCATGATGGTCGCCAACATGATGGAGACCGTGGTCAGGCCGCGATGGGTCGCTCCGGAGGCCGTTGGCGCCACGTTCAGGATCCGGATCGCGCCTGGGCCGGCGCAATGACGGTGCGGGCCCAGGCCACGGCGGGGGCCAGAAAATCCGGACCGCGGGGATGATAGCCGGTGTCGATCTCGGAGGTTACGCTCATGCCGGCACGCAGCGCCGGGCCGCCGGCCTGATCATCAATGGCGATGCGCACTGGGATGCGCTGAACCACCTTGACCCAATTGCCGGTCGCATTCTGCGCCGGCAACAGCGAGTATACGGCCCCCGTAGCCTGAGCGATGCTCTGCACATGGCCGTGCCAGTGGTGATCAGGGTAGGTATCGACCTCGATCGAAACCGGCTGACCCGGCCTGACATGGGTGAGCGCCGTCTCTTTGAAGTTGGCTACGATCCAGACACCGCGTTTGGCGATTAGGCTCATGACCGGCTTGCCGGCCGTGACCTGCGCGCCCGGATTCGGGACTTTGGCCGCAACGCCGTCAAATGGGGCACGCACCCAGGTTCGCCGCAGATCAAGCGCGGCGGCATCGCATGCGGCCTTGGCCGCCAGGTAGCGCGGATGTTGCTCCACCGGAATATCGGGATCGCCATTCAGGCTTGCGCGAATGCGCGCGAGCTCCTGACCCAGGCCAGCCACCTTTTCCTTGGCGACATCGCGCTCGTGACGGTAGCGGTCCAGTTGCGCCTGTGAAGTGACATGGCGTCGCGCAAGCGCAAGCTGCCGCTGGTATTCCCTCTCCGCGTAAGCGACGTTCAGCTTGGCAAGCTGCAACGACTCCTGCGCCTGGCGATAGCTCGCCTTCAAGGTCTTGATCTCGCCGCGGGCTTGCTCCAGCTTGGCCCGCGCCGAGCGCAAGGCAATCCGATAGGGCGCGGGATCGATCTGGAAAAGCAGTGCACCTTGGCGTACCGGCTCGTTCTCGGCGACCGCGACCCGCGTGATCGGACCGTCCACCTGGGCGCTGATCCGCACCATGTCCGCGTTGATATAGGCGTTCTCGGTGGATACGTAGCGGCCACCTAGGATGTAGAAGTAGCAGGCGATCACCGCGACCACCACCGGCACGCTCATGAGCAGCAGACGGCGTACCGCGGATCGGCTCGGACGGGGTATCGGGAGCTTGAGCCACCGCCGCGAGAGGAAGCTAGTCATGGGCCTCCTCTCCGGGCTTGATTAACGCGGATTCGCCGGTTGCCAGGTTGTCACGGATGCGCGCCAGGGTCTCGATCAAGCAGCGGCGTTGCCCGGCGCTCAAGCCACGCAACGCCTCGGCCCGGGTCTGGCGACCGAGTGCACGAAGCTCAGCCAGAATCGGTCCGGCAAGCTCGCTCAAATAGAGCCGCCGCACGCGCCGATCCTCGGGATCCGGGCAGCGGCATACCAAACCGCTACGCTCCAGGCGGTCGATCTGTCTTGCCAGGGTAATGGGCTGAACATCCAGTACCTCGGCGAGCTCCGCTTGTTTGACGCCCTCATTGCGCGCCAGATGCGCAAGCACCGACCACTGAGCGCGGCTCAGACCGATACGGCGGGCGCGGCGATCGAAATCGCGGCGCATCAGGCGGGCCGCATCGTAGAGCAGGAAGCCGAAGTTGCGATCGATCTCGTCCGTCATGGATAAATTAATAACGTCGCATATTATGTGTTGGCTTATTATAGTTATGCACAAAGCCGTCTGCAACCAACCACGCGCGGTCTGGCTCGCAGGCCGCCGCGCGGCGCTCTTAGCACGCGTACCACTTAGCGGTTTGAAGGCGATGTCCGGGGCGGGCGCGGCCTAAATGGCTCGGTAGGTTGATGGGTGAGCTTGCGAACCCCAACGTTTGCCCTGGCTTACGGCTATCTTTATAAAGGTCACGACAACGACCAAGAGCTCACGATAGGGACGGTTGTAATATGAAAAAGATAATTTCCATTGCACTGCTGCTGTGTTGGCTCGTACCAGCGGGCGTGCTCGCCAACCCGCCAACCCGTCTTCCGGAATACATCCAATTGGTGGTGTTCGGGGACAGCTTCTCGGATAGCGGCAACAACGCGCTGGTCTTCGGCACTAAGCGTACGCCGGTCCCGCTGATCCCGCCCGATATCATCCCCACGGCGCCGTATCAATCCGACCGTTATTCCAATGGCCATGTATGGGCGGAGCAACTTGCCGACGAGCTCGGCCTGATGGCGCTGGCCTCGCGCGGGGCGGCACCAACTACGCTTTCGGCGGAGCCCGCGTGTGGCAGCACGTCAGCGCGGCCGGGTCACCCTCGCTGCCCAGCCAGGTCTCTCAGTACTTGAGCGACACAGGGGGTATGGCGTCCTCGGCCAGCCTGTATGTGATCGAGGGTGGCGGCAACGACGCTCGGGATGTCTTGGATGCATTGACTGCCGGAGAACCCCGAAAGGCAGCGAAAATCATCATCAAGTTTAGAAACAAAATTAGGGTAATGGTCACCAAACTTTCCAAAGCCGGCGCGACCGATTTCTTGATATGGAACGTGCCCGACCTCGGGCTTGCGCCAGCCGTTCAAGCACAGGGCCCGATTGCGGTGCTGCTTGCTACGTTCGTCGCCAAGACGATGAACGCCTTTCTCGATAGGGCGCTGGCCCGGCTGGAGCAACACCTGCCCATCGACATCTTGCGGTTCGACGCCTTTAGCTTTATCGATGCGGTCGCCGCCAAACCGCAAGCCTTCGGGTTCGACAATGCGAGTGACCCCTGCGCGGTCTCGCCGGTATGTATCAATGATCCAGGTGGGCATTTTTTCTGGGATGGCCTGCATCCAACCACGGCTGGTCATGGGGCCATCGCACAGGCCGTATTGCAGGTACTCCCGAAGGCTGTGCCTGCACCGAAGGCTATTGCCCGCGCGGGGGAACCTCAGCCTGCCGGCGCTCGGTCTGCTATCGATGGGCTGGCTCGGTCGGCGCAAGCGGCGGCCCTCATGACCAAGGTTCAATCTCTGACGCGGCATTTGACAGCGCTCGAAAGGAAGCGCGATACTTTGTCAACTGCGTCACACTGAAAATGGAATTGCGCGGCCGGCTCACCACGCCGGAGCCGGCTGCATCGGCCGACGGGTTAAAACCGACAACCCGTCCAGGGAAGGAATGGGGGATAGGCTGTTGTGGGGGCAAGTGCCAATGAAGCCCTGCGCCGGCAGAGGCAGGCCGCCGATCCGCTGATCGGACGCGCCGCTTTTGTTTGGTCGCTGGGCAGTCTCTGTCAAATTCATCGTATGCCATTCGATTCGCGGCTGCTGCTCGGGCAGTTCCCGCCGCCGTATACGTTTGCCTCGCTGCAGCAGTCGGGCGAGGCGCTGGGCTTCGACATCGAGCCCCAAGCACTGGCGCGGGCGGTGATCGCCGGGCAATACCTGCCGGCACTCGCGCTGCTCGAGGACGAGAAAACTCCCGAAGAGGGCGCGCCCTACGTGCGCCTGGCCGATTCGGCGATTACTTCGCGGCCTCGCTCAGGGCGCGCGTTCGCGGCCGCAACCCCGTCATCATCATTTTGGTTTTTTTTGACAGTAGCTGTTTCTATGGCTTGGATCGCTATACAGGAGATCATTCGGCAGCTAAGACAGTCGTAATTGATCTTTGAGAAGGAAAGGAGGGACAGCTATGGATGGCACAAAGACTCACACGGAGGCGGGGCAATGACGGGACACCGGCGGCGCACGGCTGTACTCGCCGCATCGGCTCTTCTGCTCGCGATTTGGCTGATCACGGGCTGCAGCGGCCCGGACTATCCGGTGCTCGACTCCGGGCATGCGGCGTTTGAGGACGACATCGTGTGGCTGGATAACCACCGGGTGCTGTTTGCGGGATTCGAGGGCGAGAAGCCGACGACCGCCAAGCGCAAAGGGCTCTATATCTGGGATACGCGCACGAACCAAGTGACCTGGTATGGCAAGGGCGGGGGGCATCTTTGTTACTACGAGGGCTACGTGTATTACGGCTACTACAACGGCGCGCAAACCACCAAAGAGTATCCGTACCTGGATAGCTGGAAGGAAGGTCCGTTCGGAAAGGAGGAATACCACATTCATCGCTACAAGAGCGGTGGTGGGATTTCGCGTAACCACGCGCTCAAGCGCAGCCACGTGGACTGCCGGTTGCAGCGGCATGAGGAGTTGCGGACAGCGTATTGGTTTCCGCTAAGGGGTGCGGATGGCTACCTCGTCGAGGAGGAGCCTCCGAAAGGCTCGAAGCAGCGCGCTGTGACGATGTACGTTTCGCCCTCCCGGGGGGTGCGTCAAGCGCTTCCGGTCGGTGGTCTCGTGCGGCGCCATATTCAATGGGCGCCATTTCATGCGGCGTATTTCATTTACCCGGCACCCGTGCATGGCACAGTGCCATGCTCTGACGGCACCGAAGGCTGGAATGGCGTGTGGCTTTATCCCGACGGCCACATCGAGCGAGAGTGTATTCCGCCTGGGCCGTGGGTGAACTTGGGCGGGTCCGACCTAGAGGCTACCGTTTTGGGAGTGGTTGTTCGGTCGTTAAGCAAAGACCGTGAGGGCCTGTATTTGCCATCCGTGTATGGCAATGAGCGCCTGATCAAGGGAATGGCCGGTTATCCGGTGGCGTCGCCGGACGGCTGCCGGATCGCATTCGCGCATTTCTATGATTACGACATTTTGCGCCCGGATGTGCCGGGGACGCGGACCATAAAGATGATCGACCTTTGTGCGGGCGCGAAAGCGCAATAAGGCTGGAATCTTAACAAGAGAGATACAGCTGTTTTTTTTGAATAATCGATGGGGATTGTGATGCTCAACACGGAGAGTTTCGAGTACAGCTGGACGATGTTGAATGCCGCACAAGCCCGCTATGGTGATTATCTCAGGGCCAAATACGAAATCACCTTTGCACGAACCCAGGCTCTGCGGGATGCCATCCAGAGAAAATGTTTGGTGCTCGGTACGCACGAGGGCGCATTAACGTGGGTGGGGAAGCGATACGGAGACAAGGAGATGGGGCAATGATGGGGAATCGGCGGTCCATGGCTGCTCTGACCGCATCGGCTCTTCTGTTCGCTACGTGGCTGGTCACGGGCTGTAGCGGTCCGAGTTATCCGGTGCTCGACTCCGGGCATGCGGCGTTCGAGGACGAAATCGTGTGGCTGGACAACTACCGGGTTCTATTTAGGGGATTCGAGGGGGAGCTGGCGACGACTGCCAAGCGCAAAGGATTGTACATCTGGGATACGCGCACGAACCAGGTGACCTGGTATGGCAAGGGCGGGGGGCATCTTTGTTATTACGAGGGCTATGTGTACTACGGCTTCTATAACGGCGCGCAAACCACCAAAGAGTATCCGTACCTGGACAGCTGGAAGGAAGGTCCGTTCGGAAAGGAGGAATACCACATTCATCGCTACAAGAGCGGTGGAGGGATTTCGCGTAACAACGCGCTCAAGCGCAGCCACGTGGACTGCCGGTTGCACAGGCATGAAGTGGTGGACCAAGGATTCTGGATCCCATTGCGAGAGCACGATGGCCCGTTGGTAATCCACATGAATGACCGCAAGGTAATTTATCGGGGGCAGCTATTGCCGGTGAGCTCGGTGTATTCACTCGATTTCACCGATATCAGATTCGTCTCGCGTAAAGACGCTTATTTTCTACAACAAGGGGCGGGGGTGGGCAGGATTGGCTGGGATGAAAATGGTGGCTGCTTGCCAGTGTACTGGCTTCATCCAGACGGTGGAGTGCAAGACGTCTGCGTGCCTCATGGCCCGTGGAGCCAGAACGGGATAGACGCGGTTACCCCAACTCGACGTGGCCTGGTTCTTCAGGATTCGGAGATGGACAGTGACCGAAATTGGGAGACCGCCTTGTATTTGGTCGAGAAAAAGAATGTGTGGCACCGCCTGATTCGCGGGCGAGTGGGCCGGACAGTAGCTTCGCCGGATGGATGCCGAATTGCTTTCACACATTACCTGGATACCGAAATCATGAGCCCGGATGTGCCGGGAAATCGAACTGTCAAGATGATGGACTTATGCTCTGCCAAATACGTCCAATAAGACCGAAATTGTAACAACAAAGATACAAGTATTTTTCAATAATCGAGGGGGTTGCGATGCTCAGCACGGAGCGTTTCGAGTACAGCTGGACGATGTTGAATGCCGCACACGCGAGTTACGGCGACGACCCTGGGAATAACTACGAAACGGCGCTTCAGGATCTAGCGATCAGCGCCGGCATTCCGGGTGGCTTCGTGCCAGATAGTAGCTTGGTGGTAGACGAAAATCGAAATCCGGTCAGTGCTGTTATTGAAGATCCGCTGACTGGCTTCCGGGTAATGGCATTCAAGAACGACGTGACGGGCGAGCGCATCCTCGCTTTTGCCGGAACCCAGGACCTGCAGGACGCCTTCCAGGATGGCCGACTGGGTTGGGATCAATGGACCAAGAATGCCGAGGATGTTCAGCGTTATTTGAATCGCTTGGCGGATGAGGGAAACGCCACCGCCGTCCACTTCACCGGCCACAGTCTGGGCGGGGCGCTAGCGCAGTATGCCGTGTACGATTTCATGTCAACGGTACGTGCCAATTTCCCGAAGACGCAGCCGCCATTCGAGGTCACCGTCACCACCTTCAATGCGCTCGGCGGTATCGACGCCCTGATTGAATACGGAAATGGCTACGACCCCTCGATCGTAGCCGATGTCGAGGGACGACATTACTTTGTCGAGGGTGATTTCGTGTCACGACTCGGCGGTGCCGAGATCGGCCGTGGCCATCTCGGGGGCGAGACCTATCGGATCGAGTCGCCTTTCGGCAGCTACGACTTGATCTCCGGCCACGTGCTCAACCCGACCCTCTACTATCTCTTTGGCAATCTCGATGCCTTTGATTCGGCCGTAGCGGCGGCCCCGGAATATCTTCCGATCGCGGACCTGCAGAAGCACTTGGGGGCATTTCTTGCGGTGACAAACCTCTACGGGCCGGAGGTCAACACTGCCGAGGTGATCATACGGCTGCCCTCGGCCATTACATGTCTCACCCTCTATTCCGCTCATCAGACGGTGACTGACGGTGCCGGCAGAGGTCAGGTCAACGCCCTTTTCGACGCACTCGGCGAAAACCTTGCTTCGGCGGAGGTGACAAATCTCCCGGGATGGGCCAAGGACCTTGGTCAATTCCTGATCGACACCGATATCGAAGCGGTGCTGCTGAACATAGCGTTAGCCGCACGCGGGGAGATGGCTGTAATCGCCGGCGCCTCACTGCTCCTGGCTTCCATCGAGGACATTACAGACGTAACCATCGAAACCATGCGCCAATATTTGCCAGATGAGGCGAAGGTACTCTTGGACGGGCTCTCACCCTACTTGGAGGACGCCAAGCCGTTCCTGGGCGAGTGGGGAACCGATGCCTTGGAGGTTGTCACGCAGATGTTTGGCTCGCAGGCGCCGGAGAGCCCGGTTCAGGTAGAGACCATTCTCGGCGGCTCCATGGAAGAAGGCGGGCAAATCGACCTGGAGATCTTTCTCAACCGTCCCGCGGAGGATTCGGGTTTCCCGCTCGTGCTGGTGGTGGACGATCCAGATAGCCTTACGCTCTCGGGAGACGGTGTAGCGCTTGTGCAGGAGCGCGATGGCGTCGCCCGCTACTTGGTCAGCGTTCATCCTGGTGAGGACAGCATTGTCGTGCAGGCGACGGCAGTAGCGGATACTGACCTAACTGACGAACTGGTATCGATCAAGGCTACGACCATCCCGTTTTCTCAGATCGCCCTGGATGGTCTTGAAGCTATCTACGATGTTGCCCCTGTCTTCATCGATGACCCAGGGCTGACGGCGCCCACCAACGAAATCGTCGGCGACTACCAGTGGCTCGATCTGGAGCCGACCGAGGCGGGCCTGCAGGACTCGCGTAATAGCCTTGGCAACCGCGACTACGTCCAGCCGCTGCAGGAGGCGCCGGATCAGGAGGACGTGCTGCTGGGCGGAGCTGAGCCCGATGCCTTGTACGGGCGTGGCGGCCGGGATGTCCTCTATGCCTGGCACGGCTTCGACCCCGATACCCTTAGTGTGCCCTCACCCGATCATCTCTATGGCGGCGATGGCGGCGATCTCCTTATCAGCTTTGCCGGCGACGATGTCAGCGAAGGCGGCAGCGGCTCGGATCTGATTATCGACGACTACAACCTTGGCGGAACTTGGAGCGGTGGTAACGATCGGCTGTACGGCGATCATGAGGTCTCGCTGGGGCAGGCAATAGCGGATGGCAACGCCGGCAACGGTAGCGGTGCTAGAGGCGATTTCATCGCCGGCATGGAGGGTCATGATCTGGCGGTGGGCAGCCGCGGCGATGATCTGCTCTCCGGCGGCAGCGGCGAAGACATGCTAATCGGCGGCGCCGGGGGTGATTTCATCTACGGCGACAGCGACTGGCTGCCGGTTGTCGGCCCGCCGCGGGCTCAGGACTGGGGCGCCGCGCTCAATCCTTTGGACATCAGCCAGTGGTCGCTCGGCGGCTTCGACTGGCAGGCGAAGCTCAATGTGTCAGGCGAGGGCGGCATGAGCCATTACGATGTGACGGTTTCGCATGCGCGCTCACGCCCGGCGGCCAATCCGGCCGCTGATCTGATCTACGCCGGCGCCGGCGACGACTTCGTCAACGGTAACGAGGGTAATGACCTCATCTGGGCGGAGCGCGGCAGCGATATCGTCTTCGGCGATGTCGGTGATGATACGGTGCAGGGCGGCGCGGGAGACGACGAAGTCAACGGTGACAACGCGCGCCTTGCCACGCAGCAGCACGGCAGCGATTTTCTCGCCGGTGGTGGCGGCAATGACAGGGTTTTCGGGGGCGCCAAAGCTGATGTGCTCTCCGGCGGCGATGGCAACGACTATCTCGAAGGCGATAGCCGCGACGAGGATGCCGGCGACGACAGGTTGAGCGGCCAGACCGGCGACGATGTGCTGCTGGGGGCGGCCGGCGCCGACACGCTATCCGGCGGCGCGGGCACCGACCAGATCTATGGCGACGCCTCGAACGTGGCTCCCGCTCGCCAAGGCAACGACCTCCTCGATGGTGGTGCCGGCGATGATCTGCTGGTCGGCGGTGGCGGCACCGATAGCCTGCGTGGTGGTGATGGCGCCGATACGCTGGGCGGCGATGCCAGTGGACTCAGTGGCGCCGCCTACGGCGACGACTATCTTGATGGCAATGCCGGAACGGATGTGCTGATCGGTAGCGGCGGTGCCGATGTGCTGCTGGGAGGCGCGGACGCCGACGAGCTCTACGGAGATGCCGCGGACGTGGATGCCACCTATCGGGGTGACGATTTGCTCGATGGTGGGGCCGGCGATGATCTGCTGATTGGCGACGCCGGAGAGGATCAGCTCTACGGCGGCACCGGCGCCGATACGCTAGACGGCGATGCCAGTGGGCTTGATGGCTCCACTTACGGTGATGACTACCTCGATGGTGGCCTTGGGACGGACGTGCTGATCGGCAATGGCGGCTCCGATGTGCTGCTTGGGGGTGCGGATGCGGACAAGCTTTACGGCGATGCCTCCGATGTGAGCGCTGCCGAGCAAGCAGACGATACGCTTGACGGCGGTGATGGCGCCGACACGCTCGCAGGCTTCGCGGGCAATGACATTCTGCTCGGGGGAGCGGGCGATGACACGCTGTACGGCAATGGCAGCGGCCTCACCGGTAATCAGGGCGATGACGATTATCTCGATGGCGGTACCGGCAACGATATCCTCGCGGGCTCCGATGGCAGCGACGCCCTGGCCGGTGGCGCGGGCGATGATTTTCTCTTCGCCGGTGCCGGCGACGATACGCTTGATGGTGGAGCGGGCTTTGACGTGCTATCCGGCGGTGGCGGCGATGACCGGCTCG
>JAKDMQ010000106.1 GCA_030452265.1 Nitrococcus sp. | reverse complement strand
CATTATTTATGGTGTAGTTTTAGAGGGTTGATGTTTTTCGGCCAAGCACTAAATAGTAACGTGTCACCGTAATTTACCGTAATTTGCAATTCCCCAATTCCAACCGTAGTCAAAATGGTATCCCATCTTCGTCTTCTCGTGTTACCGATTCCGCAGAAGGTTCAATATCGCGCATTGGCTCTTCAGTCGGCATCATTTCCCAAAGCCCGTTCTGATGGAGCCAGATCGGATCGGCATTTTCCTCAATGAACTGGTCGCCAGTAATGCCATCTACGGTTGGTGGTCGCTTGATTCTGACCTGCTTTCCGTTGATCAAGACCGTCTCAAATTTTCTTTGCCACTCCTTCTTTGCGGCTTTCTTTGCTCGCTTTTGAGCTGGAGTGAGCTTTTCCTTGATCTTTGCCATGACTGATGGTGGTGCCTAAACCGTTAAGCTCAGCCGCCGCCAGAGCGCGCGAAACGCCCGGAGGAAGCCCTGCCCGCGCCAGCGGGTAAGGCGGTTGGCTGCAGCGCCTCAGTATCCGGTAGTAACCTCGACAAGCTCGCTGCTTGAATGTGGTTCTGGAATAGGCTGGCCGTCCTGCTCCAAGCCTTCCAGATGGAACTCGATAGCCTCGTGAATAAGCGTCATCACTTCGACGCGGGTTTTGCCCGCTGCCACGCAGCCAGGAAGATCAGGGACGTATGCTCCCCAACTGGTAGGGCCTTGTTCAATTACGACCATATACTTCATCGAAACCACCTACTGCTTGAGGCCAGCCTGCTTCAAGACATTGTTTGCGGTGCCCGGCGGAACTTCAACGTTGGGTTTGCCGGCGATAGTCACAGTGCCGTCTTTGCTTGGATGCTTGAACTGGCGATGACTGCCCCTCATTCGCACTTGCGCCCAGCCGTCGTTTCCGACGAACTCTATCAGCTCTTTGACATTCATCCGGAAAGGATGTCACGAATGACCCTCTGCGGCATACCGCATCGAGGATTCCGCGCGGTGCGCCGCCCCATAGAAAACGCCGACACCACGGTGTTGGTGTTGGCTACCGCTCGGATCATTGCGCTTTGCGGGCACGTCGTTCGGTAGGAGCAGCCTCAATCTCAGTAGCGATCTCCTCCTCGGTGAGCGGCGACTTGATCGCCGCGAGCTTGTCCAGGGTGGAGACCAGTCGCTCGACGCGCCCCTCGCTCATTGCCTTGCGCAGCAGTGCAGCCAAGGCCTCGGGGCGCAACAGGCCGGCCTCGCGGGCTTGTTGGGCCAGATCATCCGGTAACGTGGCAGTGACTTCTGTCACTGCGACAAACCTCAATCTATCCTCAGGGCTAGATGCTCAACGGTTGCGTGCATCAGCCACACTTCGAGTCAATCCATGGGGCCAACTCAAGCCAAGTCAAACCATGGGATTAAGTCTTGCCTATTAGCATCGCCCTCGGTCAGGTATGAGTGGATGGGTAGAGCGGTAGCGAAACCCATCAATTCAGGGCGGATGGAGATGATGGGTTTCTACGACCTACGACGGCTACAAATGATCGGCGAAGGCACAGGATAGGACAGGACTCCGTCAAAGTCGTAAACAGGCGGCCAGGTTGTCTACATGACTGCCTCGCTGGTTATCTTCATACTGGAGATCACTGAGGCGCCCTCCCTCTCATCCCAAGAAGGAAGTCGAGGAAGCTCTCAGGCACGCCGAAGGGCAGGGATGGCGCTTCGAGGTTGGCGGAAGCTACGCCTGGGGCCGGATTTACTGCCCCTACAACGACGATGAATGTCGTTGTGGAGAGTTTTGCATTGCCAGCGTGTGGAGTACGCCGAAGAACCCTAGCAATCACGCTCGGGCGCTGTGGCGGCTCGTGGACAACTGCACGACCCACCGTCGGCAGCGCGAGGGGGGCAGATCGTCGGAGGAGTCACCGATGGAATACACCTTCACCTTGAAATACCGACTCTCAGAGCTTGACAGCGATCCCGACGCCCGGGTGGAGCGTCTGGGTGAGGCGGGCTGCGACGACACACTCGTCGGCATTGGGCAGCCCGGGCGGCTGGCGTTGGAGCTCACCCGTGAGGAAGCCGATGCAGAGGCTGCCGTGCGCTGGCCGACGTGCGGCGAGCCGTTCCCACCGCCAGACTGGTCGAGGCGGCCCCGGATTTTGTCGGCCTCACCGACGTGGCCGAGATCGTTGGTGTCTCGCGCCAGAACATGCGCAAGCTGATGCTGGCCCATCCGGATAGCTTCCCGGCTCCAGTGCACGAGGGGAGTGCGTCCATCTGGCACTTGGTGGACGTTCTGGAGTGGCTGCAGGACAGAGGGAGCTATGCCTTGGCGCAAGCGGTGCCGTGGCGCGGTGTTGGTGAGTGGCTCTGAGGCAGAGATACCCACCTGGATCGTTGGTACCAATAGGCCGAAGTCGTTCCAGGCGGTTTCTGGACAGGCGACCTGGGCGCAACCACAGCCGGCTGTAAACCAGGTAGAGAACTCGGCACTCTCAAGGAAATTACAGGCTTATTTACAATAGAGTGGGAGTAGGCGGTGTACCTTATTGTTTATTAAGTAGTTAATACGCTCATTGAGCATATTAGAGACAGATCTAGTCGCGCCACGGCTTTTTAAGGTAGTTGCGTACTTCGACTTGGTTGAGGACACGAGCGCACGATTCCCAATCGATGGCGGCCAGATGGTCACGGTATCGCAGTTCGAATGGGTGAGTGATCGGTACTTGATCAATTGTCTGCTGGGCTCGTTTGCGATCGCCGAGCGCAACCTGAATCCAGGCGTCCTCGAGGACGTCCGGCAGTTGTCCAAAAAGCTGGCTGATCGCCGCCAGACGGTCGGAAAGCATTTCATGCACGCGTTCCTCTACGGAGTCACGATAGCGCATGTTGTAGACATCCACCGCCGCACGCCGCTGTCCGATCCGCTGTATACGCCCTTTGCGCTGCTCCAGGCGCGAGGGGTTCCAGGGCAGGTCCAGGTTGATCAGGCAACCGAGTCGTTGCAGATTCAGGCCCTCGGCGGCCGCATCGGTGCCGACCAACAGTCGTATCTCGTCATTTAATGCGCCGCTTTATCTCTTCGCGCCCGCAGCCGCGGCGCTCGCCCTGGAAGGCAATCTGTGAGCGGTCGGGGCCCCCGTAGAGCCCTATGGGTTCGTTGGGCAGCGCGCTGCCTAGTTGCTCCAGCAACCAGTCGGCCGAATCGAAGTATTGCGTGAATACAATGCAGCCATACTCCAACCACCCTTGATCGTTCAGCACATTCGAAAGCACTGCAAACTTAGGGTCGGTTTCGGCATTCCGATCAAGCGCGGAGAGCAGGCGTTCCAGGGTCTGGCGCTCCTCGCCGCTCAGCGTGCCCAACTCGGCCAATCCGTCATCGTCGGCCTCGGCCTCGTCGATTTGGTACCAGTCCCGCAGCAACCGCAGGACCGTGCGGCGGCCGGCTTCCATGGTGCTGCCGAATCGGCGCAGCAACAGCGTGCGGAAATAGCCGGCCGCGCGCGTGCGCTGTGCCAGCAATTGGCAAAACGACTCCGCGAGCCGGTAAGCATCCCGAAAAAACGGCGGCATTGTAATGGCATCGCCACCTGAGTCGCGGTGCAGCCGCACACTTACCGGTTGCAGATAGGGTTCGCCGGTTTCAGGATCGATCGTGCGTTCCAGATAACCGCGCCGGCGCAGCACGATATGGCGAATGAACGGATTGCTCTGCTCCAGCATTTGCCGGCCGCCGGCGCAGGATGTCGCACAACAGGCTCTCATCGACCGGCGGCATTGGATTGCGTATCCAGTCCCATAGTGCCCGCGGCTCTTCCGGCAAAGACTCGTTGCCCAACAGAGTCTCGATTGCCTGCTCCGGGCGACGCCAGCGACTGCCCGGCCCGCCGAGAATGGCGTCGCTGCCCCGGCCCAGCAGTTCCAGCAGATCCCAGGCCTCGATCGGGTGCACTTGGACCGGTGTCGCCGTTGCCAGCAGCAGGCTGTGGGTACGCGGTGAAATTCGCTGTAGGAAAGCCAGCAGGTTATTCGGTTGCGCGGGCGCGTACTCCCGGCCGCAGACCAGGTTCTTGCGTCGCGCCCGGTGAGCCTCGTCCAGAATGACGCAGGTCCAGCGCAGGTAGCCTAATTCGTCGGCGACCGTGCCGCGGCGGGTGATCAAGCCCGTCGACACAATGCCAATACGGCGCGGACACCGTCGCACACCGCGGGCCGACGCCGCCGGATGCACCACCTCGTTCTCGTCCACCCAACCATCGGTTGTCCAGACCGCGCTGGGCGCTCCTTGTAGCGACTTCAACTCCATTTGCCACTGCCAGATCAGTGGCTTGGGCGCCAGTGTCAAGACCGGCAGCTCGCTGACCAGGGCCATCAATTGTGCGGCCAGACCCAGTTGCAGGGTTTTGCCCAATCCCACTTCGTCGGCCAGTATGAAGCGCGCGCCGCGGCGGGTGCGGTGCGCAGCAGCTCGAAAAGCCGGCGAAAGCGCTCGGGGCCTTGCTCAGCTCTGGCGATGGCTCCGGAGGCGTTCCATTCGTGGTGTTGGGCCTGCTTGGCGGCTTTTGCGGTCGCCACGTCTTGTGGATGCAGGGACGAATTGCAAACCACCCGCACCCGGCCGGTCACCTTATCGATTGCCTCGCCCGCGATCTCCAGGATGGACGACGAGAAATAACCGGCGATCCGGTCGTAAGACCGCGCCCCGGCGAGCGTATCGTTGAAGTAGGCCGCGTCCAGCGGCCGGCGACGCGAAGAAAAGCGGGTTATCCCTTCCGAGTCGGCCCGGGGCGGGGCATTAGCGCATGCGCCCGTATCCACCTCTTTGCGACCAGAGGAGCTCACTCACGATTCTCGGGTCGGCTGCAGCGACTCATCGGTCGCCACCAATGTTCTCATGCCAGGAACCTGGTTCACGTCTGTGATGAAAGAAGGAGACAACGACAAGCTCTGACGCGGATGGGTGGTAAATGACCGAGTATGGGAACTTGCGAGTGACGACGTGCCGGAATTCTGCTTCTATGCGCGGAAACGCAAGGGGCATGCGGAGCGCGCGTGCCACTGCCGCATCTAGCGCACGGGCAAACTCGAAGCCCAAACCGGTTGAACGTCGCTCATACCAAGCCTGAGCCTCCAGAAGCTCATCTTGAGCCTCCGGTCTGACGACCAACTGCATCAGGACTGGCTGTTGAACAGCTTCTCCCGGACTTCCTCCCAAGGAATACTACTGGACGGGTCTGCGCGATGGGCTGCCAACCTGCGGTGCAGCTCCGCCCGTCGTTCGGGGGACAGTTGGGTATCCACCGACGTCTCTTCCGCGATGCTGTCCCAGATCTCTTCGACCAACTCGATACGTTCGGAGATGGCGAGGGAGCGGTAGTCGATAATGGCTTTACTCATCGCTTAAGGATACACGGTCCGGCCAACACCGTGTCATATTTGTAGATGCACACTGCGGGAAACGAGCCCGGTAGGCTCTTCTGCCCGCGGCGATATATGTCTTTTGCGCATCCCCGCTTGCTAGTCTCCGCGCTGTCCGCCGCCAGCGCAACGCCGATACTATTCGATACAGCAACTTCCGCGGTCATCCGTTACTTTTTAGCCTCGCGGATGGTCGTTTTCGACCGCGCCGGCGAGCAGACCGGCCGCATTGGCGTCCTGCCGCCAGTGCTCGCCCCACATGCGGGCGAAGAACTGGAGGATGGCGATCAGCGTCTTGCGGCGGTTCCAGTAATCGGACAGTTCGGTGGCGAACCAGGTGAGCGCTTCGTCCGGGGCCTCGCTCCGGGTGGTGCGCCAGGTGCCGTACAGCGCGTGGCGGACCAGCGTTTCGCCGAAGCCCTCGCGCATTCCCCGGCGCCCGAATTCGCGGGCGGTTTTCCGGCGGGTTTTGTTGGCCGCGCCGCTGGCCAGCAGGCACTGGTATTCGCGCAAACCGAAACCGCGGGCGAACTCCTGGTACACCCCTTGGCGGTATTCGGCGGGGGCCTCGACTTCCAGGCCCTTGATGTAGAACCGCTCTTCGGGTGTCAGGCGGCGCCAGACATCGCGGGCGTCGCTTCTGTCCTTGCCGAGCCCGGTCGGAATTAGATAGTTGCTGGCGATTTCACGGGCGGAATCGATCAGCCGGGTCAGCGGCGCGTCGGCCGGCGCCGGGCCGGTGCGGGCCAGTTCCCGCTCCAGATTCACGCCCGGGATACCCTGATACTGGGTGAACGCGCGCAGCGCGGCGGCGTAGGCCGCGAGCTGGTAGTCCGCGTCGCCGAAGTTGGGCTCCTCGTCGTCATCCAACGCGGATATGGACTTGAGTTGTGCCTCGACTTCCTCCGCGATCTCTTCGCCCAGGTCGTCCAGAAATGCCTGTTGCTCGCCGGTGCGCCGGCGCAGTACTAGCAACACCGTTCCCTGGACGTAATTGCCCTGTTTGAGCGCGCTGCTGGTTTCCGTGGCCACGGTCCAGGCAGCGGGTCACGCGCAGACCCGCGGCCCAGAGGATCAGCCCCAGATCCGCCCACACGCCAGAATCCTGATGGGTGAACATCACGACCTGCATGCCGTCATCTGGCATGCATTCATTCAACCGCTGGTACGCGGCCACCATGGATTGCCTGAAACTCTCGCCGCTGCCGCGGATTGCAAGAGCGCGGCGGCTATCGGGGGCATCATCAAAGACCGTTTTCAACGCGGGGGTGATCCAAGCCAAGAAAAGCTCCGTGAGCTCATGATAGTAGATTGCATCCGCATAAGGCGGGTCGGTGATCCAGAAATCGCTTTGGGTAGCCAAGTCTCTCGTATCCGCTACTTCTGCTGTTACGTTGATTGCGAGAGGCTGATGATGTGGATATAATACATCGTATATATAATGAGGTGCCGATCGATGCAAAAGGTTCTCTTTTCTCTCCCTGACCGTTTGGTGTCTCGGATGCGGGCGAGCATCCCGCCGAAACAGCGCAGCAAGGTGGTGGCCCAGCTCCTGGAAGGGGAGCTCAAGAGGCGGGAGCAAGCGCTTTATCAATGCGCCCTGGAAGTGGAAGCGGACGAGGCCCTGCGGGAAGAGATGGAAGACTGGGGAACCACCGTAGGCGATGGAATCAGTGATGGCCCGGGGTGAAGTGTATTGGGTCAACCTGGATCCCACTCAAGGATCGGAGATCCGAAAGCGGCGCCCTTGCGTTTTGGTAGGGGCTACACCCATAAACCACGCCCGGCGCACGGTGGTAGTCGTACCGCTTTCCACCTCCGCCAAACCCAATCCTCCGCTCACCATTTCTATCCAGTGCCTGGGCCAACCTGTGGTCGCTGTATGTGATCAGATCCGGGCAGTGCATAAATCTCGGCTGCTGGAAGCGGCCGGGCGTTTAGCTAAAAAGGATCTGGAAGCCTTGGCAGAGGGGTTGAAGCAGGTTTTAGTTCTTTCTTGAATGGAAGACAGGTCGAGTGCGGGGCCGCCGGCGATCACTACCTGATCATTTTGCATGCGTTGTTGTTTATCAGTAAAAAAAATGCTCATTGAGCATGTGGATCGCCAAGGTGCGCTCGATCCACCGGTACCCGGCATCCTTCTTGCCCACCTCCGCGAAAAGCACGGACCGGGTTCCGTTCAGAAACGCGCTCAGCTGCTCCACCGTTTTCCGAGCTCTTCCGCATTCATGATTGCCGCATCCCTCCATCATAAACAGAAATCGGCTCGCGTCAGACTCATCTCATCTTGGAAACAGGAGCCTCGTTCAGACTCATTTCATGTTGGAAAAGACTCGGTCTTGTCGCACTCGAAATGCCGATGTATAGTGACGATGTTGGTATCAACAAGTAAAAGGTTCTCATGGCCCTGCAAATCGCCAATCCCGCAGTGGTGGAGAAGGTCGAGCGCCTGGCGCGCGCCACGGGCTTGAACAAGACTGCGGTGGTCGACAAGGCACTCGACCTGCTCGCCAATGCCGCACTAGAACCAAGCGACCGAGTCGCGCAGCTTAACGCGCTGATTGCCCAGATGGATCGTGTTCCCGACCGCGTGGACGCCTACGACCCTCTCCACTGGGACCAGCACGGCCTGCCGGAATGATTGTCGTCGATACCTCGGCGCTCGCCGCCATCGTGTTCGATGAACCCGAGCGCCTGTCGATGCGGAACGTGATCCAGCGTGCGCGGCGGGCGCTGGTCAGCACGGTTTCGGTTGTCGAAACACGCATGGTGGTGCACGGCCGGCGCGGCCAGCGCGCGGTGGTGCTACTCGACGATCTGTTGCGTCTCCCCTATTTCGAAATGATCGCGCCGGATGCGGCGACGGCTGCCGCCGCGTACGCCGCCTTCGTCGCCTTCGGCAAGGGCAGCGGCCACCCGGCGCAACTCAACTTCGGCGACCTGTTCAGCTATGCACTTGCCAAAATCCGGCGATTGCCCCTGCTCTACAAGGGCGAGGATTTCGCGCAGACCGATATCGCCTCGGCGTTGACGGATTCGGACAAGAAGCACAAGTAGGGTGGAGAATGGCGCATATTGCGCGAGTGTCGCCCGTCACTACCGTCACCTTCCGGGGCCATTACCAATCATGCTCGGGCGCTGTGGCGGGTTGTGGACAACTGCACGACCCACCGTCGACAGCTCGATCACCGAGTCGCACGGTGGCACCATGGATACCGAAACAGACGATACGGCCTTCATGCATCGGGCGCTAGAGCTAGCGGCGCGGGCGCAATCACACGGGGAAGTGCCGATCGGTGCCGTGGTGGCACATAGGGATCGGATCGTGGGCGAAGGTTGGAATCGGCCGATCGCCAGACACGACCCCACGGCTCATGCCGAGATTGAGGCACTCCGAGATGCTGGTCGGACTCTGGGAACTTATCGGCTGCCGGCAACCACGCTCTACGTAACCCTGGAGCCCTGTGCGATGTGTGTCGGCGCGCTCATTCACGCTCGCATAGCCCGCCTGGTATTCGGGGCCGACGACCCTAAGACCGGTGCCTGTGGTGGGGCGCTGTGCCTAATTGAGCATTCTAGCCACAATCACAGCATCGCCGTACATGCCGGGGTGTTGGCCGAGCCCTCCAGCGCGCTGCTGCGCGCGTTCTTCCGCGGCCGCCGCTGCGTAGGTGCGTATAAGTCATAGTCGTCCTCCGAGCTCTCCAGGCGCGCGAGAATCCTTTCCAGCCAATCCTCTGCAGGCCATGAGTCAAACGTGGCCGCTGGATCGCAAGGCAGGATGAGGCGAAAGCCCTTCTGGGCAGAGCCATCCGTTACCGCCTGCAAACTGCCACCGTGATGGTAGGCAATGAGGTAGGCACTCAGATGCTCCGGGCTCGCGCCCAACCCAAAGGCCTCCTCCCGCTCCTGAGAATCGGCCGTGCCGCGGAAGGTCATGGCCGTTGCCGCCTCGACCCCATACAACTTTCCCGGCTCGCAAAGCACCTCAACGGCTGCCCCCTCACTGGCAGCGCTCATACGGCACAGGCTGGCAATGAGCGAGTATGCCAAAGCATTGTCGACGAGCATAGGCTGAACCTCGTCGACTTCTTGGACGCAGACCGGCTGTGCCTCGGGGGCGGCGCTCTCGATAAGGCGTCGAGGGGTGATCCGTGTATCGAAGGTTTCGGCCGGCTCAGTGGTGTGGATCAGGGCGTCCGCCAGTGCCAGCGTGCGCCGGATCTCGGCCTCGGTCAGGCTCCATAGATCGAGCTGCTCGGGAGCCGTCAGTTTGTCGGCGTAGCTCCCGGTGATGTTGTCTTCCAGGTAGGCGGCGACCGCGGTCATGGCGTTACGGATATGGCTGAAGCTACCCGCCATGATCACGAGGTCACGAATGCGGTTGACTTCGACTAGACGCTGCCAAACGCTCAGCTTCTCTTGCATGAGCAGTGAGCGTTCTATCCTGAGCCGATGGATTTCCAGCGCCTGACGCAACTCCGTGCGCAGTTGCCGCATGTCCCAGGGCTTGGTGATATAGCGGAAGATCTCGCCGCGATTGACTGCTTCAATCGCCTCCTCCAGGTTCGAATACGCCGTCGTCAGCAGGCGTACGATATCCGGCCAGTCTTCGCGCACTCGGCGCAGCAGGTCGACACCGGTCTGTCCCGGCATGCGCTGGTCGGTCACTAGCACCCCGATCTCGTCGCCGTGCTCCTCCAGCACCGCCAGCGCTTCCGGGACGCTGGAGGCGGTGTGCACGGTAAGCGCCTCGTCTGAGATCGCGCGGCGGAAGTACTTCAGTGCTTTCTCTTCGTCGTCCACGTAGAGAACTGCGTATGTCGTCATAGAAGGTGTTTTCCCTTTCATGTTATAGAAGCAACGGATCAGTTCGGATCCGCAGCCCCAGTGGCCCGTGCAGGAAACCAAAGGTCGAATCGGGTGTTTATGGATAGCGCGCTCTGGCAGCTGATCGTTCCCCCGAAGCTATCCATCACCCGGCGGCAAAAACCAAGCCCAATACCCACCCCTTTGCCGTTGTCCGAGAAACTGGCGAAGTCCTCGAATATTTCAGGCAACACGCTCGGGTCGATACCGGTAGCGGTATCCTCGAAATGAAGTGTGTTGCCACTCTTATCCTGGCTTGCCCAGATACGTATATCTCCCTTGCCAGCGATGGCGATGGCTTTGAGCGCGTTGCGTATGAGGTTGTGCAGCACGAACACCATCAACCGGCGCGAGCCTTCGAAGTGAAAGCTTGGCTCGGCTTGCCAATGAACCCGCTCGCGCTGATCGGCCTGAAAGGGGAAATCTTGCAATGCGCTCTCGATACACTCATCCATAGGGCAAGTCTCGAAGGAGCGCGAATCGATGCGTTTGCCGCCGCAGTTCATCAGCAATAGATCGATCATTACATTGGTTCGGTCCACCACGCGATGGATGGCGGCGACGGACGCTTCGAGGGCGAGCCTATGTGACTCTCGTATAGGCTCGATCGGTGCCCCAGCCTCACACGCCCAGCGATAGCCTTCGAGCAGTCGCGGCAGGAAGCGCTCGATACCCACGGCCGCGGAACGGGTGCTGAGCAGCGGGGTGCGCATCTCGTGCGCGATGTGGCTAGCTACGGAGAGTATGCTCTTGCGCCGTTCGTTGAGCAGCTTGCGCTCGTGCTCCTGCTCCCAATACAGCTCCAGCGCATCGGTGAGCTCGCCGCGCAGCGCGTCGAGATCCCAGGGCTTGGTGATATAGCGCCACACCTCTCCGCGATTGACCGCGGCAATGGCTTCATCGATGTCCGTATACGCAGTCGTCAGCAACCGTACGATATGGGGGTGCTGCTGCTTGGTATCGCTTAGCAGCGAGATGCCATCGCTGACGGGCATTCTCTGATCGGTTAACAAAACCGCGATGCCCTCGCCGCGCTGCGAGAGTATCTCTCTGGCTTCCGCGCCATCGCCGGCCGTCAGGACGCTGAACTGTTGCTGGAAGCAACGCGTGAAATACTTCAGCGCCTTGGCCTCATCGTCGACGAAGAGCACGGCCAGCCGCTTATGAGGTTCGCTCACGTGCATCATCAGTTTAGCGCCCTGCTCTCTGCCTCAATCAGCTCTTCAGCTGCCGGCAGGTCAAAAGTGAATTCGGTCCAGGCACCCTCTTCGCTGCGCACGCAAAGCGTACCGCCGTGGTTGCGAACGATGGTTTGGCAAACACTAAGTCCCATGCCCATGCCCTCGCCCACGTCCCG
>JAKDMQ010000105.1 GCA_030452265.1 Nitrococcus sp. | reverse complement strand
GGCCTCGTGCGACGCGAGGCAGAAGCCGCTACGCAGGAGGAGATCGCGCGGGTCCATCAACAGCGCTATATTGAGCTAATCTTGAGCATGATTCCGAGCTCGGGGTGGCGCTCGCTCGATCCGGATACCATGATTAGCCCCGGCTCCGGTGAGGCCGCGCTACGAGCGGCCGGAGCCGTCAGGCAGGCCGTGGACGCGGTAATGAGCGGCCAAGCTACACGGGCTTTCTGCGCGGTGCGCCCGCCCGGCCATCACGCCGAGCCCGCGCACGCGATGGGATTTTGCTTATTCAACAACGTGGCGGTGGGCGCAATGCATGCCCGCTGCGCTCATGCGGCCGGCAACATCGCGATCGTGGATTTCGATGTCCACCATGGCAATGGGACCCAGGCCATGCTGGCCGGCCGCGAGGGTTTTCTCTATGCCTCGACACACCAACAGCCGCTGTTTCCGAACACCGGGCGGCGCGAGGAAAATCGCCCGGGCGCGCTATACAACATTCCGTTGCCGCCCGGTGCCGGCTCCGAGACATTTCGCTTGCAGTTCCAGAGCGAGATCATACCCGCTATAGCGGACTTCCATCCTGATCTGATCCTGGTTTCGGCGGGCTTCGATGCCCACGAGTCCGATCCCCTTGCCGAGCTCAACTTGATCGACGCGGATTATCAGTGGGCAACTGAAGAGCTGGTGGCCCTCGCTGAGGCATACTGCCGCGGTCGAATCGTCTCCACGCTTGAGGGCGGCTATAACCTGCAGGCGCTGGCCAGAAGCGTTGCTCGGCACGTCGCCGCGCTGATGCATTGATTGAATCTGTCAATATTGACAAGACGAGTTATTCACACACCGGTCAGCGACTTTGGTCACGCCTGCGCGATTGCTTGACCGAGCGCTAAAACTCTGTTCAACACTTTATTTTAATTGCAACTTTGGCAATTGATGAAAAGTTGATCGAACTAACGGGGAGCCTTTCAGAGTGCCGCTTCGGCCGCTGTTCCCCCAGTTCGTCCACAAAGTTATCCACAGATTCTGTGGAAAGCCTGGGATTCCATAATCAAACTGGTAGGTTAAGTGCTATTGCTTGGAAGCCGCCAGAGTCTCTAATCTTCTCGGTTGGCCGGCCAACCTATACTATCGCGGCAAGGGTGCCGCTCCCACATGATCCTCAAGGCTCGGTTGTTTCTTGCGCGACGGCGCACGCCATCGGCGGGGCGGGTGCCTGCTATAATACGTTGCTCAGCCTGACCGAGCGTTCACCGCATGCCGCCGCCGAGGAGAAGTGATGGCCGATAATCGCCGCAGCCGCGTAATCACCCAAGGCGTGGCTCGCACCCCCAATCGGGCCATGCTGCGCGCCGTTGGCTTCAAGGACGCCGACTTCGAAAAGCCCATCGTCGGCGTGGGTAATGCCCACAGCACCATTACGCCCTGCAACGTGGGCATCGGGGCATTGGCGACCCAGGCCGAGCAAGCCCTGCGTGAGGCGGGGGCCATGCCGGTCAGCTTCGGCACCATCACCATCTCCGATGGGATCTCGATGGGCACCGAGGGTATGAAGTACTCTCTGGTCTCGCGCGAAGTCATAGCCGATGCCATCGAAACGGTAGGCAATGGCCAATGCCTGGACGGCATGCTCGCCACAGGCGGCTGTGATAAAAACATGCCCGGCGCCATGATCGGCATAGCACGCATGAACATTCCGGCGATCTTCGTCTACGGCGGCACAATCAAGCCAGGGCGCTACAAGGATCAGGCGCTGACCATCGTCAGCGCCTTCGAGGCGGTCGGCGAATACGCGGCCGGCAAGCTCTCGATCGAGGATCTTCGGGGCGTGGAGCGCAATGCCTGCCCCGGCGCTGGCGCCTGCGGTGGCATGTACACGGCAAATACGATGTCCAGCGCCTTCGAGGCCTTGGGCATGAGCTTGATGGGCTCCTCTACTCAATGCGCGGAGGACCCGGAGAAAGCTCAGAGCGCGTGGCGCTCAGCCGAAGTTCTGGTGGATGCGATCCGCGAGCAGCGCTTGCCGCGTGCCATCATGACCCGAGAAGCCTTCGAGAATGCCTTCGCCGTGGTTATGGCCCTCGGCGGCTCGACCAACGCCGTGCTGCATCTGCTGGCGATCGCCAATGCCGCGGAGGTGGATTTCAGCATCGATGACGTGGAGGCGATCCGCCAGCGGGTGCCCGTGCTGTGCGAGCTCAAACCCTCAGGGCGTTTCGTGACGAGCCAGTTTCATGAAGTCGGCGGTACCCCGCAGGTCATGAAAATCCTTTTGGCCAACGGTTTGCTGCACGGCGGCTGCCGTACAATTTCCGGGCAGTCCATTGCCGAGCTGCTGGCCGATATACCTACCGAACCGCCGGCTGGCCAGGAGATCATTCGGCCTTTCGCTCAGCCGCTCTATCCGCAGGGACACCTGGCCATCCTGCGCGGCAACCTAGCGGAGGAGGGCGCCGTAGCCAAGGTGACCGGCATTAAACAGCGTCGAATCACGGGGCCTGCGCGGGTATTCGACTCGGAAGAGCAAGCGCTGGAGGCCATTCTGGCGGATCAAATCGTGGCAGGCGATGTCATCGTCATTCGCTATGAGGGGCCAAAGGGCGGCCCAGGTATGCGCGAGATGCTGGCGCCGACGTCTGCGATCATCGGCAAAGGGCTCGGTGATGCCGTGGGTCTCATCACCGACGGGCGCTTCTCCGGCGGTACCTACGGCATGGTGGTAGGCCATGTCGCCCCGGAGGCCGCGGTCGGCGGTACGATCGCCCTGGTCCAGGACGGCGATGAGATCACCATCGACTCCGACCACAACCTGCTGACGCTCAATATTGCGGACCACGAGCTTGCTAAGCGCCGAAGTGCATGGCGCGCGCCCCAACCTCGTTACCGCCGCGGCGTGCTGGCAAAGTACGCGAGGCTGGTATCCTCGGCAAGCATCGGGGCTGTTACGGACAAAGACCTATTTGACTGAGGACAAGCGTTGTTGGGGTTCGCAAGCTCACCCCAACCTCTCATAGCCCGAGCTGCCCCGGCCTTGCATATTTATGCGAAGGCTAAGCCTGTCTCGCCAGCCGCTCGAGGTCCGCCGCGATGGCCTGCACTTGATCGGCCGTGCGGATCAGAAAGCGTGCATCGCCGGTCTGGTCGAAGACAAAGACCGCGCTGCTGTGGGAAACCTCGTAATCGCCGCTCGCATCGGGCTCACCGTAACCGTAGCCGACGCGGTAGCGTTTGGTAATCTTGGTCAACTGTTCTTGGCTGCCCCGCAGGCCCACGAACTGAGGACCGAACGCCGCCGTATAAGTGCGCAAACGTTCAAGCCCGTCGCGCTCTGGATCCACGCTGACAAACAGTACCCGAACATCCTTCGCCGTCGACGCGGGAAGCCGATCAATAGCGGCCTTCAGCTTCGCCAAGGTGGTTGGGCAGACATCCGGGCAATGGGTGTAGCCGAAGTAAACCAACGCGATATGGCCAAAGAAGTCCTGAGCGCTAACCCGACGTCCGCCGTCTGCCATCAGGGTAAAATGCAATGACTTCGTCAGCCCGGCAATCCCTTTGGTTTGCCAGTGGCTCCCATCGCTGCAAGCGCTAAGTAGCAGGCTGAGACCCATGCTGATCAGTATGCGACGATACCCAGAAGTCATGATGAGTGATCGAATAAAGTGTTGGTCGACATGGGATTGCCCGAGGACGACACGGCCACGGGCGCGGTAGTAGCTGCACGCGCCCGATTCTCCTGAACTCGATGCTCCCGGAACATGAAGCTGAGCAGAATCACAGCCCCCACCACGCTCATCATGGAAGCCGGGATCCAGGTAACCAATCCGCCAATCTGCTGGTCGACTATCGGGCTGATCGGCCAGGCACGACCACAGATCGAATAGACATCGAAAAGCTCCTGATCGCTAAAGAAAATATAGGCACCGAGCACGGTCTGTGGCGGCATGATCAACGCAAGAATCAGAATTCGCCGCCCGTAGCTCAGATGCGGTGTCACACCATCCGGCGCGCGATTGAGTATCAGCCACCAGAAGAGCAGCCCATCCACGGCCATGCTCCAGTTCATCCAGGCATAGCGCTCCGCGCTCAGCATGGCACCGAAGTGAATCGAAGGCGTTAGCCAGAAGTAGATCAAGCCTACAAACAGCACGGTGGCAATCACCGGCTGCTGCACAATACGGTAAGCAATCCGCACGGGAACCCAAAGCGGCCGCAGGACACCCCTATGGCGGCGCGCAACGGCCGGTATGCCGAAACCGAGTACGGCGGCCGGGGCGGACAAGACGATGAGCATCGGCCCCAAATGATGCAGCACCAAGTGCTGAATCCGATGGATGAAGAACATGCGCTGCGCGAAATAATCGTATTGAGTCTGCGTGACGAAATACAGCAGCGCTACGCCGAGCACGAAAGCAAACGGCTTCCAAAACCCCGCGCGGTGGCCGCTTCGATGGCCCCGCACCAGCCCCGCGATATAGAGACCTATTGCGAGAGCACAGAGCAGCTGGATAGCTAACGATGGCTCCCACGGCTTTAGGAACTCGAGTATAGAAGACATCGCGTCACATAGCGTAAAAATACGGCCCGCAGAACACCGGTTGGCCGCGACCTTGCCACTAGGCGATGAACATAGCATAGCCTTGCTGATTCGCCTAGGGTAGCTTGCCCGGATGACATTGGATGACATACCGGTAGCGTGATATGGATAAGCGTTAGCGCATCCACCACCAAGCTAAGAAACAACCTGAGAATGCGGCAGATTAATAGGCAATATCCGTCTGACCTCGTCTTGCGCTTATCTTCGTACCTGACGATCCTGCTGCTGAGCCTCGCCGCCGGCGGGCTTGCCCAGGCCCAGTGTTCGTCCAGCCCTACCACCACCCTTCAAGCCATCAAGGGAGTGGGATCGAAGCCGCTGGCGCCCGGCCTTCGAGTCACCGTGGCCGGCACGGTCACCGCCGCGTTCGCGGATCCGCGCGAGCTCGGCGGTTTCTATTTGCAACAGGCGGGCCTGAACGATCGTCCCCCGGTGGGCATCTTCGTCTATCAAGCGCAGCAAGCTCCTCACACTTATCCTGCGCCTGGCGAGCGGGTGCTGCTCAGCGCCCGCACGGGGCGCTACCGCGGCCACATCCAGCTCGAACGGGTGGAGCAGATCGCGGTTTGCGGGGTGGATCGATCGCTACAGGCCTGGACGTTGCACCTGCCTGCCAAGGCATCGCGCCTGCGCCGGTTGGAAGATGTTTTGGTGCGGGTGCCGGGCGAGCTGACCGTCACATCCAATTACCAACTCGCCCATTATGGAACACTCCGGTTGTCCGTCGGTGGTCGCCTGTTTCAGACGCACAACGGCACCGCCGCGGTGGCTGGCGTGCCGGCTGGGCTAATACTCGATGACGGCAGCTATCGTGCCAGGCCACGGCCTATTCCCTACTTGAACAACAACGGCACGCGACGGCTGGGGAGCGAGGTCATCGATCTCACCGGTATTCTGGCCAAAGCCTTTGGCCACTGGCGAATTCAGCCGCGCAGCGCGCCTCGGTTTCGCGACACGAACCCCCGTCAGGCGCTGCCGCCCGCGCGCACCGGGTCGCTTCGCATCGCGAGCTTCAACCTGGAGAACTACTTCGTCAGCTTGGATGCGCGCGGAGCGGACAGCAACGCGGCCTTCGAGCGCCAGCAACGCAAGTTGGTTGCAGCCATCCTCGAGCTGGATGCCGATGTGCTGGCCTTGCACGAAGTGGAGAACCGCCGCCGCGCCGTCGCCGCCCTGCTGCGCGCCATCAATGCGGCCAGCCCGAGTGGGGCGAAGTACTTGGCGGCGGCGGCGGGTATGGATCATGGCGATGGGGCAATCCGAACGGTGCTGTTATACCGTAGTCAGCTCCTGGAGCCGCGATCGGTATGGATTAACGAGGATCCGGTGTTCACCCGGCCGCCGGTGGCGGCGAACTTTCAGCGCCTCGGTGGCAAGGGGCCCGCCTTTGTCGTTATTGCAGCCCACCTCAAGTCCAAAGGCGGTTGCCCCGCGCACGGCGATGTGGATCAGGGCGAGGGGTGCTGGGGGAAGCTGCGCCGGCGTCAGGCGGCGGCGTTGTTAGAGTGGATCGAGGGCTTGGGGGCCAAAGTCGGTCACCAGCGGTTTCTGCTCGTCGGGGATCTCAATAGCTACCCTGGAGAGGCTCCAGTGCAAATGCTCTTGAGCGCCGGGCTGAGGAACCTGATCGCTGAGCGTCTGCCGCCCGCCGGTCGCTACACGTACGTATATCATGGCTATGCGGGCTATCTTGACTATGCGCTCGCCACGCCGGCGCTTGCCGAGGCGGTGAACAGGGTCGCGATTTGGCACATCAATGCCGATGAGCCGCGATATCTAGGTTATACAAGCCCCCAGGCTGAGCCGACGCCTTATCGCTCGTCGGATCACGATCCGGTTATCGTGGACCTGCGCTGAGATGACGAACGGAGGACTGGCGGCCCACCCGCCGATATCAGCCCCGCCACAGACGCGAATTACTCTCTTGCTAGCCTGCCGTTTGCCAAGGAAGCCCACATCAGCCGCTCATTAAGCCGGCGTCGCGTGCGCATGACGTGCAGACACACGACCTTCACCTTACCGCCCGACGTAATCGCCGAGCGGTTTTAATGGCGCAGTCACGGCTACCGTGGTGAGTTCGGGTTCCTACAAGGCGGAAAGAAACGCGACCAGGTCGGCCCGTTGCTGGGGCGTGATACCGATGTTGAAGCGGCTGTCGTAGAAGTCGACGACTTCTCCCAGGTTCGCCGCCAAGCCGTTGTGGAAATAAGGCGCCCGGGCGGCCAGCCCGCGCAGAGTCGGTCCCTTAAATTTGCCGATGTCCGCCCACTTCCCCGTAATCAGGGCGAGACCCGGGTCGGTGGTCTGACGGGTTTCACCGGTGAGGATGTTCGTCAGCGTGTACAACGGAAAACCGGCTTCTCTTCGGCTGGCGTCGGACACCCCGATATCGAGCGGCGCACCTACCGAATGGTTGCCTACGTTGGGCGCGTTGTGACAGGTCGTACAGTGCCCCTGGACGGATTCCTGACCCAACGCGTCGTTGAGACCGGCCACGCCGGTGATGTTAATCGGCAGCGTATTGAATAGCTTCTCGCCGCGCTCGATGGCCGCGCGGGCGCGCTGGCGGCGGCCGTTACCCCGCCGCGAGCCGAAACCATCGAAGAGCACCATGGACGCATTGGTATCGAAGGACACGCCCGTCGGGTTGTTCCCGAAGGGGTCGTTGATACCCACGAAGAAATGCTGATTGGCCAGGACCCGCGGGCCACCAATGGCGTTCCCGCCTTTCAGACGGCCGGCTTGCCTGTCTCTGAACTGCGCGGTGGTGAGTGACATCTCGAAGGCAACGATTTCGGCGAGTTGCTCCGCCGTAGGTGGACTCGCCGCCTGGGCATGGCCCAGAATGGCACCCCGCGCCTGATTGGTCAGACTTTCCACCAGGATGTCGTAGGCCTCGCCTTCGTCCATGGGCGGCAGGAACGGCTCGGTGGTTTCGCGTGCGTCCCACATGACCCCGGTAATAAAACGCAAGTTGGTTGACGGCAATGGACGCCGAAACAGGGACAATTGCTCGGCGCTGGCGAAATCGTACGGATCCTCGACAGCAGTGAGAGTGAACTCCGCGTTCTGGGGAATAGGCAGGCCAACGCGAATGACCCCGTAGTTGAGCAGCATGCTATAGGCCTCTCGCCGCTTCGCCTCGGTGGATACATCCTCCAGAGGTGAATTGGCGCCGTCCACGAGCCGGAATATGGGGTCAGTGCCGCTGGTGGCTTCAAAGCGTGCGCGAATCCGCGTCACGCTGGTACCCCAGCCGGCCTCCAGCACGTGGCAGGTATTGCAACTGCGCCCGTTGGTGCCAAGGCTTTGAAAAAAGGCATTCGCCGGATCGATCCCTCCGCCACCCGACACGTAGGTTCTAAGCAGTCCGCGCGGATTGCCGGTAATCAAATCGCCATTCCGCGGTGCGGCTATAGCATAAACCGACAAAACGGCGAGCGACAAAACAAAGCTTACTGAAACCCATCGTACACTCATTCGTTTTTCCTTCCCTAGGTTACCGGCCGTGCCCACTTGGGGCACGGTTCATCCATTAGGCTTCGATGACCCCGGGCATCGGCCCCGGTCTTTAGGAGACGAACGTGCCTCGACCGATTGACGTCCAGCGTTTTCTCCCCCGCAAACGGCGAGTCAAACCCACTGCCCCCACGGCACCCGAATCCACGTCCAAATCAACCGCCACCCGACCTGCGGGGAGACGAGCATACGCGTTGTCGCCCCCCGCGATGGCCGCCGACATCCGGGGCACATCGATCATCCGTTGGTGACGCTGGCTGCCCAGCATATCTATGAGATCGCCTGCCACTAGGCCAATGGCGATGACACCAGACTACGCCACCTAGACTAAAGTCGTATTTATATACACTAAAGCCGTATATGATTAATGCTAACGGCGTATAAATATCATACTAAAGACGTATATTGGCTCGGTCGGAAGCGTACTGTAGATTGGCCGATGGCTCGAGCTCGCGATGGAGCGCCGGCCCCTGGATCAAGGAGACCGCCCTGGTCAGTACGCCAAAACGCCTCGCGCCTCGAGAACGCGGCTACCATGCAACGTGCCTGGCCGCCCACTGCGCGCGAGCCACCGCCGATTGGCTTGCGTTTGCTCTCTTTTCCTTGTACACATCTCTTACCACTCAATCGACAATAAAGGATCTCCATTATGCGAACTTCTCTCATCCGTCTCACAATGGCCGGCGCTTTCATTGCCACCCTGTGCCTCCTTGCGCTTCCCTTCAAGGCGGAAGCCAGAATGGGGCTGGGCTATTTCGATAGCGACAATCTGACGCTCGAGGGAGACAACGTGAGTGGGCTCTATTCGGTGAAAAAGGATTGGGCGCAGGTTTTTTTCGGCGTTTATAATACCAATGACAGCTTAAGCTTCTCGATCGGCGGAGCGTATAAGTTCACGGTTTGGGGAGACCAATACGCGGGGCTTCATGTCGGCCCGGGTATAGCCATGGGTACGGCTAACGATAACTTTCTCTTCTCGGCCTTCGGCCTTGCCGGCTTTCACTATACGATCTTCGATAGCGTAATGCTTAGCCTGGACGGGGGACCGATCCTCACCCTCGTCAACGATGAGGTGAACTTTTCTCTGGAACCGACGGGCAACCTGCTCGGTCTCAGCATCCATTACCTCTTCTGAGCCAGCAGGTTTAGGCGCAAGGTCGCGGACTGCGGCCACTAATAAGGCTCAGCAGTCCGCATTTCGCTCCGCCTGCAACCTCGAACCAGCAGCGCTGAGCCTATGGCGCCAGACTCGATACATGCCGTATCTCGGACGATCCTCTAGCGCAGGGTGATGGGCATGAACGAACAATACGCCCGCGCAGAACCGTAGGCCTTTCTGGAGCTCGAGCGGAACCTGCTTTGAGGTGGCTTCAGCGCACCGCTACAGCGGGTAGCGGGCCGCCCACTACGCCGCTTACCTCTACGACGGTCCCCGTCGGATCGGGGAGTCCCAAGGCGCGGGCGGCGCGCTGGCTCGCCGGATCGTCCGGATCGCGCGCCTGAAGGCGTAGAGTCAAGTGATAGCGACCTTCGAGGGTCAATTTCCCGTCGCCGGCGAGCCTCAGCAGCCCGCCGTCATTGCTCAGCGTGATGCGAGTCCCGGCCCCGTCCGCGGGCCGCAGCCGCGCGACGACGTCGCCCAGGGGGATGCCGCCGCCGAGATTGAGCGTGGCCTTGCGCCAGATAATCCGGCCCTGCGCTGACGCGAGATGCGCACCGTTCATGCGCAGATGGCGTAGCCGCACCTCGACCCGACCGTCCGCCAAAATAGCCAGCTCTGGGAAGCGCGTCCATTCGAACAGCGTGTCGACCGTGGTCCCAGCCTTTACCGCCTCCGCCACCAGGCCTCGACCTAGAGCAAAGCCTACGCGCGTATCGAGCGCGCCATGCGCCAGATTGGCGCGCACCCGAAACGCCACGGTGCGGCTCAGCAGCGCCGGCGGCGCGAGCTCCCAATGAACCGCGTCGAAGCGCGCGCCGGCCACCATCGCAGTCGCGGCGCGACCACTCCAGATGGAGCCCTCGACACCGTAGAGCCGGGCCGGCACCGCATCCGAGGCTACTGACCACACTGCCGCCGCCGGCAGATAAGCAATTAGAAACACCGCGTAGGCAATCAAGCCAACCGGCAGCAGGATGGCGAGGCACCGCGGGCACTTCATTGCGTCATCGCCTTCAGCATGAGCTGCACGGCTACCCGACCCGACTTCTCACCGCGCCGGACGGAGGCCGTGGCGACAACCACGCCGTAATCACGGTGCAGCCCAGCAAGCCAGCGGATCATCGGATCGAATGCCGCCTGCTCCAAGCCCACCCGCACCTCGCCGTCACCAGCCGGATCAATGCGCTGGATGACATCGGCGAGTCCCGCCTCCCGAGCACTGCGCTCGACGAGCGCATAGAGCGCCACAGGAGCCTCAGCGCTCGCCGGGCGCGCCTGTCTCTCCTGTCTCGCCTTCAGCGCCATCACCTCGCGGGCCGCCCGGCGCAGGTATTCAAGATCACCCTGCTGGGCCTCCACCATCTGCCGCAGCTCTTCAACGCCGCGATGGGGCGGCAGCCAGAGCAGGACGTAGAACAGCATCGCAAACACGACAAATCCGCCGAGCGCCACCGCACGGCGCTCGCGGGGTGCCAATCCAAGCCACCACCGCCTCACGGCTTTGCCTCCACCACCAGCCTGGCCCGAACCAGCTTGCCCTTCGCCTCGGCGCCCGCCACTTCGACGCCAAGGTTACCGGCCGCAGCCAAGCGTTGCTCCAGCGTCTGAACGCGTTGCAGGCTGTCGATGGTCACCTCCAGTTCCAGGCTCCCGGCACGGAAGCTCAATGCCGTGATTTGAGCCTGCTCCACGGCCGCAACCGCCGGCGCCACGGCGTTCAGCAGACCGAGGAAGCGACCATCGCCAGCACCACGTAAAGCCGCCAAGCGATTCTCCATCTGCATTCGCGGAGAGCGCACCGGAGTCTTCGGGAAAGCATGCTGGAAGGTGGCTTCGATACGCGCCTGCAACTGCTCGGAGCGCCGCGCCAACTCCCACTGCTGCAGCCAGGCGTGGCCGGTTGTGAGCGCCAGCAGGACCAGCGCGATGGCGGCAGGCAACCGCCAGCGCCGCCATCGCGCTCGAGTGGCTGCGCCGGCGCCGCCCGCGCCGGTGCCTAGGCGAATCGCTGTCGCGGGCTCCAGATGCGCCGCCAGCAAAGCCAGCGAATCATCGACCGCATAGTGCTCGGCGGCGGGCGCCGAATCGGGAAGCCCCGGTGGCGTCTGCGCCGTCCGGTACACGACCAGCCTCGGCGGCGCCCCTTCCGCGGCTTCGGTCAGCGCCGCCTCCAGCAGCACCATCAGATTGTCCGCGTCGCCGCCGAGACCAGACTCCTTGCCGTTGCGGATCAGGAACCGATCACCGTCCACCAGCACGGTCCAAGCCTCAGTCTGCAGCGGCAGCGCCAGCACCTCCGGGTAGATCTGCTCCATAACCACCCCGGCCTCGGCCAGCGCCTGCTCCCACCCCTTGACCCACGCG
>JAKDMQ010000104.1 GCA_030452265.1 Nitrococcus sp. | reverse complement strand
TTTGAATCCGAGCCCCCGATAGCGCACCGAACGCACCTTGCCACGGTCCAGCCAGGGCAGAAGGAACAGCATGAAAATCGACGAGGCCAGCGCGACAACGCCCCAGAACTTGTCGGGTATGCAGCGAAGAATCGAGTAGAACGGCGTGAAATACCAAACAGGCGCGATATGCTCCGGGGTCTTTAGCGGGTTGGCGGGCTGGAAGTTTTCGGGCTCCAGAAATAACCCCAGCATGCTGGGCGCGTAGAATACGACAAATGCGAACACCATCAAGAACACCGTCAGGCCAACCATGTCCTTGACGGTGTAATAAGGATGGAATGGAATCCCATCCAGGGGAATGCCCTTGGCATCCTTATGGCGCTTGATCTCAATGCCATCCGGATTGTTCGATCCCACCTCATGCAACGCCGTAATGTGCACTACCACCAGCAGGATGAGCAGCAACGGCATGGCGGCCACATGGAGCGCGAAAAAGCGGTTCAAGGTAACATCGGAGATGGTGTAATCGCCCCGGATCCAGATCATGAGCGTATCGCCGACCCAGGGAATGGCGCCGAACAACGACGTGATTACCTGCGCACCCCAATAGGACATCTGTCCCCAGGGGAGCAAATAGCCGAAGAACGCCTCGGCCATGAGAACGGCATAGATCACCATGCCGACGAGCCATATCAGCTCTCGCGGCTTCTGATAGGAGCCGTAGAGCAGGCCGCGGAACATGTGCAGATAAATGACGATGAAAAACGCCGACGCACCCGTGGAATGCAGGTAGCGAATGAGCCATCCCCAATGCACGTCGCGCATGATGTACTGGATTGAGGCGAAGGCGAGCTCGGCGTCCGGCTTATAGTACATCGTCAGCCAGATACCGGTGACGAACTGCAGCACCAACACGAATATCGCCAGCGAGCCGAAGTAATACCAGAAGTTGAAATTCTTTGGCGCATAGTAGCCCGCGGCGTGCTCTAACCACAGCTTAGTAAAAGGGAAACGGGCATCGATCCAGCCCAGCAGGCCTCGATTCTTCGCGGCTTCGCTCATGACACCGTCCCCTTCTGCGGGTGTTCACCGATGATGATACGCGACGCGCTCGGGTACCAATGGGGTGGCACCTCGAGATTGAGCGGTGCCGGCACCCCCTTGTAGACACGCCCGGCGAGGTCGTACTTGGAGCCATGACATGGACAGAAAAAACCGCCCAGCCATTTATTGTCCACCGAGCCGGGGTCCGGCTCATAGAGCGGTATGCAGCCAAGGTGGGTGCAAACGCCTATGATCACACCGTATTCAGGCTTGATCGAGCGGGACGGGTTCTGGCAGTAGGGTGGCTGCTGGCTGCTGACCGAAGAGCGCGGGTCGCGCAGCAAATCGCTTACCTTCGGCAACGTTGCGAGCTCCCGCGCGCCGCGCCGGAAAATCCAAATAGGCTTGCCCCGCCAATCGATATCAATCTTCTGGCCCGGAGCGAGCTTGCCGATATCCACGTCAACAGGTGCGCCAGCCGCTTCGGCCTGGGCGCCCGGCTGCCAATAGGCAAGGAATGGAACGGCGCTATACGCCACGCCCACACCGCCGACCACACTGGCCGCCCCGGTAAGCAAACGCCGTCGTTTCAAGTCCGCCCCTTCCCGTCTCATCCATATCCCCCCTTTAACTGGGTTGACTGAAAAACTCGGCCAGAAAAAAGCCTGGACGGCCGGCTCTCGGGGCGCACTCTAAACTACCAGATATACGCAGCGTGCAAGGATCGTACATAGCGCCCAGGCCGTCAAGCACGGCCGCGCCGCCGTTTGCGACACATCAAACCGGATTAGGATCGTCGATGAAATGGTGATCGAGCCGCAGCCGCGCGGCAAGGTGCTCACCGAGCGCCTGTACCCCGTAACGCTCGGTCGCGTGATGGCCGGCAGCGAAGTAGTGTATTCCATACTCCCTCGCCTCATGCGTCGTGGACTCGGAGATTTCGCCACTGACATAAGCATCGACCCCCAGGTTCACGGCCTCGGCAAGGAATCGCTGCGCCGCGCCGCTGCACCAGGCCACTTTATGGATAATCCGTGAGCCGGCGCCAACATGCAGCGGCGCGCGACCCAACAGGCAGGAAAGACGATCGCTCAGATCGGCTGCAGAGCACGCATTACTCAGGCGTCCGAAGGCGAGCAGCCCGGGCACCCCACCGGCCTCGGCATAGCCGTCTACCTCGACGGCAAGTCGTCTGCCAAGTTGCGCATTATTGCCGAACGCCTGGTGTGTATCCAACGGCAAATGATAAGCGACAAGACTTACCCCGTGGCGCAGCAGCATGCCAAGGCGCCGCGCCTTGAGGCCCGTCACCGGGCTGGGCTCTGACTTCCAGAAAAAGCCATGGTGTACCAGCACGGCATCCGCGCCGGCGTCAATGGCCTGCTCGAGTAGCGCCGCCGAGGCGGTAACCCCGGTCACAAGCCGTGTCACCTCCGCCCGGCCTTCTACCTGCAAGCCGTTGGGCGCGTAATCCTGGAAGCCGCGCGCGCCGAGCAACTCATCGCAATAACCGACTAGCTTTGCAAGCTGTACCATAATTCTGTCAACCCGCAGTTCGGCCCGCTTTCCAGCGCCGGGTCGCGGTTAAGGCGCGTGCGCGCGGCTTGTAGGGCGCGGCCGCTATTCGTCGCCAGAGCCTTGCGCCCTACATTCGGCCGACAGGGCATGCGCGGTGAACCCCTCACCACGCGCCATGAGCGCTGCTATGCGCCCCAGACGAACGGCTCCTGCGCCGGAGCAATGAATGAGACTGGTGCGTTTCTGAAAATCATATACCCCAAGTGGCGAAGCAAAACGAGCCGTGCGCGACGTCGGCAGGACGTGATTCGGCCCCGCACAATAATCGCCTAAGACCTCCGCGGTATCTCGGCCTAGAAAAACGGCACCTGCATGGCGCACGGCACCGAGCATCCGCTCGGGCTCGACAATCGAAAGCTCCAGGTGTTCGGGGGCAATGAAATTGACCACCTCCGCGGCTTCCCCAAGATCCCGAACGCAAACCAGTGCGCCACGGTTCTTAAGCGCCGCGCGGATGATCTCAGAGCGGTCCATGGCAGGCAGAAGCCGCTCCATCGCGCTTTGGACCTGATCCAGATACAACGGATCGGGACAGACGAGCATGGCCCGGGCATCCTCGTCGTGCTCGGCCTGCGCGAATAAATCCACGGCGATCCACTCGGGATCGGTTTGACCGTCGCAGACAATCATGATCTCCGAGGGCCCGGCCACCATGTCGATCCCGACGCGGCCAAAGACCCGGCGCTTGGCCTCCGCGACATACGCATTGCCCGGGCCAACAATCTTGTCCACCGCCGCGATGGTCTCGCTGCCATAAGCCAAAGCCGCGATAGCCTGGGCACCGCCGACGGTAAACATCCGCTCCACGCCGGCGATCTGTGCCGCCGCCAGAACCAGAGGGTTGATCTCACCGCCCGGCGCCGGGGCAAGCATGGTGATCTCATCGACTCCGGCGACACGCGCCGGCAGTACGTTCATCAGCACCGAGGAAGGGTAGGCGGCCTTACCGCCCGGCACATACACACCCACGCGCTCCAGTGCGCTCACCTGCTGGCCGAGGACACTGCCATCAGGCTCGGTATAGGTCCATGACTCGGCAAGCTGGCGTACGTGATAGGCGCGAATCCGCTCCGCCGCAAGCTCCAAGGCCTGCCGCTGCGCGCCTGGAAGCTCGTCCAGGGCCTTCGCTCTGCGCTCCTGCGGTATCTCCAACTCGGCGACCTCGGCCGCCTCGATGCGGTCGAAGCGAGCCGTATACTCCAACACCGCGGCGTCGCCGCGCCGGCGAACTGCCTCGAGAATCTCACTGACGGCTTGCTCCACCTGTGCCGTGGCGCCGTCATCCCATTCCATTAGCGAGCGGAGATCGTCCCAGAAATCCGGTTGCGTTGTACTCAGGCGTTTGATCGTAAGCATCTCCGGCTCCAGATAGGGCCTATTGATATTCGCCAACAACGCCGTGGGCGGATGTCAACAGACCCAAATCAAGATTTACCGCGCTGTATTTGGGGCCGCTGCCGCCGGGCGATGCGACGCCGCCACCGCGCGGCGCATTCGCTCCAGAAACGGCTTGATCAGGCGGTGTTTGGTCTTCATTGCGGCCCGGTTGACCACCAAGCGCGAGCTGACATCGACGATGTGCTCAATTGGCGCGAGCCCATTGGCCTTCAAAGTGTTGCCGGTGTCCACGAGATCGACGATGAAATCGGCCAATCCGACTAGGGGCGCAAGCTCCATCGAGCCGTAGAGCTTGATCAGCTCCACCTGCCGTCCCTGCCCGGCGAAGTAGCGGCGAGTGATATTGACGTATTTGGTCGCCACGCGCGCGCGGCGGGCGGCCACGTTGGCCCCGGGGCGCCCAGCGACCATGAGCCGGCAGCGAGCGATTCCGAGGTCCAGCGGCTCATAAAGCCCCTGTCCGCCGTACTCCAAAAGGACGTCCTTACCCGTCACACCCGCATCGGCGCCGCCATATTCGACGTAGGTAGGCACATCGGCCGCACGCACGATCACAAGCCGCACCTGTGCCAGCGCGGTGTCCAGGATCAGCTTGCGGCTCCCCTGCGGGTACTCCACCGGCTCGATGCCAGCGTGACTCAGTAGCGACAAGGATTCCGTCAGGATTCGACCCTTTGCGAGCGCAATGACTAGCGTATCGTCGCCACTCATGGGTAGGACCGGTTGATATTCACCCACGACGCCGCGGCGGCTCTCGCCCTAGCGTGGCAGGCGCCGAATATTGGCACCGAGCTGAGCGAGCTTCTCTTCGATGCACTCGTAGCCTCTATCGATGTGGTAGATACGATGCACTAGGGTCTCGCCCGACGCCACCAGCCCCGCCAAAACAAGGCTCGCGGAAGCACGCAAGTCGGTGGCCATGACCGGCGCTCCAGTTAGCTGCGCCACCCCGGTGCTGATCGCCGTGCGCCCCTCCAGGCGCACATCCGCGCCCATGCGCTGCATCTCGAGAATATGCATGAAACGGTTCTCGAACACCGTTTCGGTTACCATGCCCACACCGCTTGCCACGGCGTTGAGGGCACAGAACTGAGCCTGCATGTCGGTCGGGAAACCCGGATAGGGCGCGGTCCACACCTTGACGGCTCGCGGGCGCTCTCTGGACATGCCCAGCTCGATCCAGTCCTCACCGGTGCTCACCTGGGCGCCGGCCTCCTCCAGCTTGAGCAAAACCGCCTCCAACAATTCCGGCCGCGTATCTTTGAGCTTCACGCGGCCACCGGCCATGGCGACAGCCACCAAATAAGTGCCGGTCTCGATCCGATCGGGAAGCACGTTGTACTGAACCCCATTCAACTTCTCTACACCCTCGATTACGAGGGTATCAGTGCCGGCCCCACTCACCCGAGCGCCCATCCGGTTCAGACAATCGGCCAGGTCAACTACCTCCGGCTCGCGCGCGGCATTCTCGATAACGGTGGTTCCCTTGGCTAGAGTGGCCGCCATCATGAGATTTTCAGTGCCGGTAACGCTCACCAGGTCCATCACCAAACGCGCTCCGCGCAAACGTTTGCAGCGTGCCCGTATATAGCCGTTCTCCACTTCGATATTCGCGCCCATCTGGCGCAGGCCATCCACGTGCAGATTGACCGGCCGAATACCGATTGCGCACCCGCCGGGGAGCGAGACATCGGCCTGCCCGTAGCGGGCGAGCAATGGACCCAGCACCAGAATCGAGGCTCGCATGGTCTTCACGAGCTCGTAAGGCGCATAGCACTCACGAATGTCGCGCGGATCGACCTCGATATTCATGTGCTCGTCGACGGTAAGGCCCACCCCCATTTGGCCCAACAGCTCCATGGTGGTGGTGATATCTTGCAAGTGCGGGATACGATCGATGCGACTTGCCCCGTCCGCGAGCAACGCCGCCGCCAAGATTGGCAGGGCTGAGTTTTTCGCGCCCGAGATGCGGATCTCCCCCTCCAGGGGCCGGCCACCCTGGATGATCAGGCGCTCCATCGATCAGCCATTATTCCGCCGCCCACTGTTCGGGGGTCAAGGTACGCAGCGAGATGGCGTGCAGAACTTCACTGTCGATGTGCTCGCGCAATTGGGCATAGACCATGCGGTGGCGCTTGAGCATGGGGGCGCCTTCGAAATCCGGGCTGACGACCAGCGCCTGAAAGTGTCGGCCGTCGCCGGCAACCTCCACGCGCGCATCGGTGAAGCCGGATTCGAGCAGCTCTTTGACCTGCTGCGGATTCATCATGGTTGACCTCCTGTAATGTGATCCCCGGGCGCATCGGCCCCAGGTTGCGCTTGGCGCAAGGGCAACATCTGATCAAGGCCGCTAACACCGGCAATCGTAAGGAGTTGCTGGGGAACATTGATGAATTCCAGGGAATGGCCCAACGCGCGCGTCAATCGCGTCCACTCGGTCAACAGCGCCAGTCCCGCGCTATCCACCCGCTCGAGCGCGGAGAGATCGATGCGCAGGCGCGGGTGCTGCTCGAGCATCGGTGCCAACTCCTTACTCAGTCCCGGAACCGTCTCAAACGTCAGCGCGCCAAGCAATGCCAGCTCCCCCTTCTCGCCTTCGGTTGCAACGTGCCCCGCGCTCAAAGTTAACCTCCGCCCTCGCCATTGCGCCGCGCCAGCTGCTCGATGAGCCCGTCCAATCCATTGCGCGCAATCTCCGAGCCGAAAGAGTTACGGTAGTTCAGTACCAGGCTGACACCGGCAACGTACACATCGAAGACCTTCCAGCCAGCATCTTGTGTCTTGTAGAGCTTATAGTCCAAGGCGATCGGTGGACCGTCGGGCTGCTTGATCGAGGCACTCACCGTCACCCGCCGGGCGCTTGGGTCGGCGCGCAGCGGCTCGAACTGAACCGTTTGTCCGGAATACTCCGCTAACGACTTGCCGTAGGTGCGCACCAGCAGCTCGCGAAACTCATCGACGAAGCGTTTGCGCTGATCGGGCGTGGCGGCACGCCAATCCTGCGCCAGCACGAGGCGGCTCATGAGCTCGAAATCGAAGTGTGGCGCCACCAGCTCCTTGACCAAATCATAGATCATCGAGGGATTTCGCTTGAGCTCATCGCGATGCTCCCTGATGGCCTGCAGTGTCTTTTCGGTCGTCTGCCGCGCCAGCACATCGGGCGGCACGACGCCCGCCGCCGCGCTGGCGAGATTCATCGCCACAACCAGCCAAACCACGGCAAGCAGCGCAGGGATGCGATCTATCACTGCTCCTGTCCTCCAGTCTCGTCACCCGTGGAGCCGCCGGCTGCCTTGCTATACAGGAATTGGCCGATCAGCTGTTCGAGCACGATGGCCGATTGCGTCAGCATGAGCTGGTCTCCGGGCTGCAATGTCTCCATCATACCGCCGGGTTGCAAACCGATATACTGCTGCCCCAGCAAGCCGGCGGTGTAAATGCTGGCACTCGTATCCTGCGGTAGGTTGGCATACTTATCCGCGATGGTCAGCACCACTCGAGCCTCGAACGTCTGCTGATCGACGCTGATATCCGCTACCCGCCCCACCTGTACTCCGGCGAGCGTCACCGGAGCGCTCACTTTCAGCCCGCCGATGTTCTGAAACTTGGCGATGACGTTATAGCCGCTGGCCTGCTGAAAGGCCGCTATATTGCTGACCTTCAGAGCCAGTACCAGCAGGGCAAGCAAGCCCGCGATGACGAACAGCCCCACCCCGATCTCAAGTAACCGCGAATTTTGCATTTGCTCCGCGCCCGTCCATTGCACGACCACGCTCAACCGAACATGAGCGCGGTCAGGATGAAATCCAACCCCAGAACCGCGAGTGAGCTGTGCACCACCGTGCGTGTCGTAGCCCGGCTCACGCCCTCCGAGGTCGGGGTGCAATCGAATCCCTCGAATACGGCGGTCCAGCTCACTACGAAGCCAAATACCAGGCTCTTGATCACGCCGTTGACCACATCCTCGGTGAAACTGACCTGAGCCTGCATCTGCGACCAGTACACGCCGGCGTCGACACCCAGCAGCACCGTGCCCACGAAATAGCCGCCGAACACGCCAACGAGCGTAAAGATCGCGGCGAGCAGCGGCAGCGCAATCATCCCGCCCAGCAATCGGGGCGCCACGACACGATGCTCTGGATCCACCGCCATCATCTCCATGCCGGAGAGCTGCTCGGTGGCCTTCATCAGCCCAATCTCCGCCGTCAGCGCCGAGCCGGCACGGCCGCTGAAGAGCAACGCCGAGATGACTGGCCCCAATTCACGCGTGAGCGATAGCGCCACGAGCACGCCGAGCGACTGCTCGGCGCCAAAATCAACCAGAGTATTATAGCCCTGCAGGCTCAGCACCATGCCAACGAACAGGCCGGAGACCACAATGATGAGCAACGAGAGCACACCGGCCGAGTAGATCTGGGCGACTACCAGGCGAGGACGGAGCAGCAACCCCGGCATGCCGAGCACAACCCGCAGCAGAAACATGCAACCGCGCCCGAGACGGGCGATCGCGGCGAGGGTCTGAGCACCGACTAGCCGCAGCCATTCGATCATGAAGCGCCTACCCCTGCACTGCTGCCGAGCAGATCCTCATCGAGGGGCCGGGCCGGATAATGAAACGGTACCGGCCCATCGGGCAAAGCATTGAGGAATTGGCGCACCCATTCGGATCGTGACTCACGCAGCGCCGCCGGTGGGCCGGACTCCACGATCTTGCCCGCGGAGATCACGTGAATGTGGTCCGAAATTTCCGCGGTCTCCGCCACGTCATGGGAGACAATGATGCTGGTCAGGCCAAGGGCGTCATTGAGCAGGCGAATGAGCCGCACCAATATCCCCATGGTAATTGGATCCTGTCCCGAGAATGGCTCGTCATACATGACCATCATGGGATCCAAAGCGATGGCCCGCGCCAAGGCCACCCGGCGGCCCATACCACCGGAGAGCTCGGCTGGATAGAGATCGCGGGCGCCGCGCAAGCCGACGGCCTCGAGCTTGATCAGCACGAGATTACGGATCAGCGCTTGCGAGAGCCGAGTATGCTCGCGCAGGGGAAAGGCCACATTCTCAAAACAATTCAGGTGCGTAAACAACGCCCCGCTTTGGAACAACATCCCCATGCGCTTGCGAAGCTGATAGAGCGGCCTGCGCCCGAGGCTATGAACGTCCACCCCATCGACCCGGATCCTTCCCGCATCCGGGCGCAGCTGGCCGCCGATCAAGCGTAGCAGGGTCGTCTTGCCGCTGCCGCTCGGGCCCATGATCGCGGCGACCTCGCCGCGGCGAATACCGATGTCCACCCCCGCAAAGACTCGCCGCGGCCCGCGCGAGAAGTGCAAATTTTCGATCTCGACCAGAAGGTCATCGCGTTGATTAGCCGCATCGGTTGCCATATGCGATCGCCTGAGCTATTAAACCTGCGCGCTACGGTGCCGGTGGGACAAATGCTGGTTTTCGGCGAGCGCCGGCAGTATCCCGCATGAGCCCGATACCGTCAAATTGCAGCATCGAGGGCTCGCCCCTAGGCAGTTCCGCCCACTACGGGACATGCATGATCCTCAGACCTCTTGGCTTGCATTGCAACCCATGAAGTCTGATGGTTTGGCCACCATGTGCCCGAAAAAGTCTTTCTGGCACAAATGATCTAATGGGGAATTTGCTGAATAGTTACGAATTGTATAGAGTTTCAAGACACGCAACCCACTGTTGCGGTATTTGAGCACAGCCTTATCTCAGCTATCGCTACCCGCCTACCCACAGTAGGATGAAAGCCACCGCCACGCCAGCCGTGCGATCGGGTTTGGCCAAAGGATTTGCGGACAGCACATGTATTCAGGATAGCGCATGTTGAGGGTGGACAGTCGTTCCCGCCAGGTGCAGCTTCGAAATAAAACCAGCCGAGGATTAGCTCGCGCCCTTGTCAGCTGGCAGGCGATGGAGACGGAAAGCCCGTGATAACCGCCGCGCAGCTCAAGCAACGGTTCATCCGGCATGTGCTGGACGCCGATACGACCGACTATCCCTGGTGGAAGTCGGTGGCCGTGTTCATATCGCGCCTCGTATACGCGGTGGTGCGTGACCTGGCCCGAGGACGGCTGACGCTACAGGCGACCAGCCTGGTCTACTCCAGCTTGCTGTCACTGGTGCCGATGCTGGCCGTGAGCTTCTCCATTCTGAAAGCGTTCGGAGTCCACAGCCAGCTCGAGCCCGCGCTGAACCAGTTTCTCGCGCCTCTGGGGCCACAAAGCACTGAAATTAGCGGACAGATCATCGATTTCGTCGAGAACGTTCAGGTCGGCGTGCTTGGAACCTTGGGATTGGTGCTGCTGCTATACACGGCCGTTACGCTTATCCAGAAAATCGAGTATGCGTTCAATGATACGTGGCATATCCACCGCGCCCGCACCCCTACGCAACTGTTCAGCGAGTATCTAAGCGTCCTTTTGGTCGGTCCGGTGCTGATTTTCACGGCCGTGGGCTTAGCCGCCGCCGTATTCCGGTCTGAGGCGGTCCATAGCCTGCAATCGATTCAGCCCATCGGGGCTCTAGTCGCACTGGCCGCCACGATCCTTCCCGCTCTACTAATTATCGCCGCCTTCGCCTTTCTCTACGCGTTCATCCCGAACACCCGGGTGCAGATAAGCTCAGCCTTGGCCGGCGGTGTGGTCGCGGGCGTTCTTTGGCAGCTCTCCGGTTGGGGTTTCGCCTCCGTCATCGCGACCTCCTCCCACTACAGGGCGGTCTATTCCGCCTTCGCCAGCCTGATCCTATTCATGATGTGGGTCTACCTTAGCTGGCTGATCCTGCTGCTAGGGGCTAGTATCACCTATTATCACCAACATCCCCGGCAGCTGCGTTGGCTTCGCCGGGAGCCGCGCCTGTCCTTGCGCATGACCGAGTGGGTAGCGCTGAGCGTACTGGCGCTGATCGCCGAGCGCTATTATCACCGCCAGCCGCCGTGGACCGCAGACAAGCTCGCCGGCCGACTACACCTCCCGCAAGAACTATTCGATGAAGTGTTGACCATGTTAACCGACTGCGGGCTGCTGAAGCGGATCGAAGATCGTACGGTGAGCTATTTGCCGGCGGTGCCACTGGAGATAACCCGTGTGCATGAGACGCTCATCACGCTGCGCCGATATAACGAGCAGCTCGGCTTGGCCCCAGAGCGATTGCAGGCACCCGATTCAGTGCAACAATTCATGGCGCAGATCGAGACCGCTGCGACCGAGCGGTTCAGCGATTTGAACATCCATGATCTCGCCCTATCCACCGAGGCAACAACCGCGGCCGCGGGCCCAGTCGACCTTGGGATGCCGCGCTCGCGCCTGCGCCGCGGTAACCTACACCCCTCCGGCAGGGGCAATAAACCGATTCCCGGTGGCGGCAAGTAGGGGTAAACCTAACGTTGCTTACTGCGACCCTCTTGGCACAAAGCGGGCGTCGCCGACGCGCTACCGCGACGACGTTACCGAGGGGGTGGAGGCGCTATGTTCGTCGATTCAAAGCTAAGTCCAAACAACACGGTTGTATCAGTATGATAGGCTCTACCTTCGTAAGCAGAGGTGGAAGAGATAAGTTTGCCACTTTCGTTATTTATAATATCTATTGAGAAGCGCGCTAGCGTATTATCGTGGACAGATTTATAAAGGCTAAGTTCAGGTGTCGCAATAGGAAA
>JAKDMQ010000103.1 GCA_030452265.1 Nitrococcus sp. | reverse complement strand
ATGGCGAGTGTTCGTTGAAAATCCAATGAGGCCTTTTCAGCGTATTCCTTAGTACTTGTAGATAGCGCGGCGCTTCGCGCCGCGCTATCTTGCCGCGAGCTGGCAAGTTTTCCGCCGGCGCAAGGCGCCGGCTATCAACCCGCGGGAGCGGACACCGCTGCAGCGGCTGCGCCCGCTCGTTCGGCGTCGAGCCCTTCGGGCTCTCCGCCTCGTCGCGGGTGCCGCCCAGCTCGCGGCCCGATAGCTGCGGTGGCGGCAGGGCCGAGGTACACTTAATAAATTAACTATGCGAGGTTTCGCCATGAAGTCCGAGATCGAAGAAATCGCCGAAAAAGCCCTCAAGCTTCCATCAACCGCAAGAGCGTCCTTAGCAGAACTACTGCTAGAAAGCCTAGATTATGAAGAGGATTTTTTAATTTCTGATGAGTGGATGAACGAAATTCAAAAACGCTGCCGTGAAATAGATGACGGAAAAGTACAGCTCATATCAGCAGAAGACGCCCTATCCCAGCTCCAAAAAAAATATTCATGAAGCCCTGCTGGTTTCATCCGGAAGCGCTTGCAGAGGCCGGGCTATTGGAAATCACGCACCTAACGAATAAGGTTAGATCGCGCGAGTCTTCGAGCAAGCGAGTACGAGGAACTTCCTGAGCTAACGGATGCCATGCTCAAGCGTGGCACCGTCAAGCGCGCAGGCCGTCCTATTGCAACCAACCCACGGCGGCAGGTCACCATCCGCCTCCCGGAATCCGTACTTGCCGCCTGGAAGGCTACCGGCCCGGGTTGGCAGACTCGTATGGCTGAGTTGCTCAGCAAGCATGTACGAGGCTGTTGAAGGCTGTGACTCGCGCCAGGGTCGTGTGCTTACCATTCAGCAGCTCGAAAGCCTTGTAACCGAGTTTGTCACGGCGGAGCAGGGCATGATGATCCAGAACATCGCCTTGATGGTGCAGGCCATGGGATTGGGGGGGGGCCGCATTGGGCCGCCCACGCCTTCGGCTGGTTCCAGGCGCTCGGCTGCCGCATGGGAGAGATGAGGGCGAGCCGGTACTTGGCAATGGGCCGTGTCATGTCGGCGCTGGCGCGTCTCTTCGGCAGAGACTTCCCCGTTCCTTTGGTTACGGAGTTTTATGATCAGTTCTACCGCCCGGGCGCGCTCACCCAGGCGCAGCGCCAGCACATGAAGCATTGGCACGATTTACTTGCCCCCTCAGTTTGAGCCCGCGAACAGGTCGTTCTTCCGGTTAGATCCCGCTCGGCCGCGCAGTTGTCGACTACAAGCGGTACTGAAGCCTTTCGTCTCAGGCAGGCGGGGGAGGGCGGTCCACTTCAGAGGGCGGCGCGCAAACTGGCCGCCGCCCGGCCTTCTCCGCTCCGCGGGCCGGGCCGCGGCCGGCTCGCACACGGCTTTCCCTTTGCCTGATCCATCCGCTATCTCATGCCCTCATGTCGAATTGCCGCCGGACCTCGCCGGTGCCGACGAATTGCGACAGCAGCCGGTAGTTTTGCTGTTCGTACCGGACTCTGCCCGCGACAATCGCGGGATGAATCTCAAGCGCATTGGCGAAATTCATGACGGCGATGGGCGTCGGACGGTCCTTCACGACGCTCGCCTCCCAAGCCACCGCCGGTATGAGGGCCTCTTCCGCCCAGTCATCTGCTTGTCTCTCTCTCGGATCATCCCGTACGCCTTTCACTTTGCGCAGCGTCAGGTCATCGACGAAGGCGCTACCCTTGTCGTTGTCCAAGTGCCGGCCAACATGGGCCAACTCGTGCAGCAGACAGAACCAGTAATTGTCGATGCGGTCGTAGCGCAGGGTCAGCCCAATTACCGGGCGTCCATCGCCGAGTCGCAGTGCCGCTCCGTCGAGATATGTCCTCGGCAGTTGCTGTACGGTCACGAGCGGGATCCCGTGCTTTGCCAGAAACTCCTTGGCCAACCGCGGGCCCTTCTCGGAGCAACTCAGTTGCGCCAGCCTCTTGAGAAAGTCCAATGTGACGGTACCGCGCTTGTAGGTCGCGCTTAGCCGCTCCTCATTCGCCTTCCCCAAGACCTGCCAGCACCAAGCTTTCAGCGCATAAGGATCCATCTTGGCATTCGCGCGCGCGTGATCGTTTTTGCGGTAGAGCGCGGCGCCGGCGACATCCGGTCCTCCCGCCCGATCGATCAGGTCCCGGATGATCTCCTCAACGTGCGCCGCTCGGTTCGGCCTGTCTAGAATCCAGCCCAGCTTCGCCATCGCATTGAGGGGAAAACGGCTCCATTCCATGTCCGCCAGCGGATCGCCAAGCGCGATTCCCGGCTCGCGCAACAGCACGTCCGCGGGAATCCCGAGATGCTCGTGAAGCGCGCGCGCCATCGGCATGGTGATTGCGCGTTTGCCGGATAGAACCTCCGAAACCTTGGCGCGGCTGCCGATGAACGGGATTAGATCGCGCGGGCTCAGCTTCCCCTGTTCCATGCGGAACTCGATCGCGGCCACCGGGCTGGGATAGCCCATCGGCTCGTGCTTGCTCTCATAGTGCTCGACGAGGTCGGCCAGAACGTCGAGCTCGTCGAACTCGGCGCTGCCGGGCTCCGCGTCCATCAGCGCGTCGATCCGCGCGAGTGCGGCCTCGAAATCCTGTTCGGTCCGGATCGGCTTGATCATGCTATTGGCCATCTCACACCTCCTCGACGTCTATGGCGTCATACTCGGCATGGGTGCCGACGAAACGCACGTAGACGATACGCGCCGGGTAGTTGATCCTCACCACGAGCCGATAGTCGTTGCCCTTGATGTTGAAGACCACCCGACTGCCGCCAACGAAGCTAGCGCTGCGATACTTCTCTTTCACCTTCGCCGGCGTATCCCAGTCCTCCTTTAGAACCTCGCAATACCAAGTGAGCAGCGGTTCCTCGGCATCTGCGTGCCGCTCCCAGAACTCCCTGAGCGTCCTTTTAGCAAAGATCCGCATAGCTATATATACGCCGGTCTCATAACTATTTCAAGTACAATGTTCCCAAATAGGATCTTTTCTACGCCCTTCAGCCACATCGAGTCAACGGTCGCTTCCCGTACGGAGCACAGTCTTTACGCCGACAGACGTTAGCTCGGATCTACGCAAGAAGTTCCAAAAACGGCAATATAGAGTTCGTGAGCGCCTGTTTCGCCTGCGGCGGGACTGGCCGGTCCGGGAAGGTGAGGGCGGATCCGCAAGCGCTGCCGGCGGCGGCTGGACGCGATTGACATTGCTGTGAGCCTCGAAGAGATCAACCTTCCCGGCTATGCGAAATCTGCTTGATCGCGCCCCAATGGCGGCGCAGTCTGTGCGCTTGGAGGTCACCTTCTGCCCTGGCCCAAGGCTGAGGTCGCACGCTGGGCCTCCAAGAACCGTGCGTGCGGGTAATGTGAGGACGTCGTGCAATGGCACAGGTCAACGTGGAGCTACCGGAGACGGTCTATTCCGTGCTCCAGTTAAGCCCGGACGAACTCGGCGCTGAGTTGCGGCTGGCGGCCGCCGTGCAATGGTACAGCCAAGGGCGTATCTCGCAGGAATGGGCCGCCGAGATCGCTGGTCTCGACCGCACCGTTTTCCTGCTCGCACTCGCGCGCTTGGGCAAGGACTCGTTCGGCGTCGAATTCAACGATTTGGATCGCGAGCTCGCGCGTGGCTGAAACGGCGGTCATCAATGCCTCACCGCTGATTTTTCTTGCCCGCAGCCGCCATCTCGACCTGCTCCAGGGTTTCGCATCGACGGTTTGGGTGCCGGCGACCGTGGCGAACGAGATCGCACGGCGGGGCAGGCGGGACATCACGGCACTGGCTATCGAGAATACAGCCTGGCTGATCACTCAGCCGGTTTCCGATATTTCAACGCTTATCCTGGAATGGCGGCTGGGGCCTGGCGAGTCCGCTACCTTGGCGTTGGCGCAAGCACATGGCCTGGAAGCGATCATCGACGACCCCGCCGGGCGCAAGTGTGCCGCCAGCCTCGGTATTCCGGTGCGCGGCACCCTCGGCATCGTGCTCGCCGCCAAACAACGCGGGCTCATCCCACAAGCCCGACCGGTCATCGAAGATATGATGAGCGCCGGGTTGTATCTCTCACGGCGTGTGCTGGAGCAAGCACTGAGGCGCGTGAGGGAATGATTCTGTGGTTCGTGATGGGCGCCGCGCGCGGTCGCAATGAGCGCCTATCTGCCTATACTCAAACACGATCGCCCATTGCCCAGCGGGCTCTCGGAGCCGGGCTCTCGGAGCGCGGCGGTCCAGGGCGCGCGTACGCCTTGTTTGGACCCCGGCGGTGTGGAGCACTCCTACTGGGAAAAACAACTCGATTCAGCGCGGGCGGCGGAGATCCTGGGGGTCGCCGGGCTATGCTCTCCGATCTCGCGAACGGCAACGCCGCGCTTTCCCCAGAAATGAAATGAAGCACCAGCGCTACGTCCAGGTGGATCTTTCAATCGCATCAACTCCAGCCCCAAGGGCGGAGAGCTGGTCATGCCTGACTCTTACTCACAACACCGCTGGCATCGGTGACCAGGCGCATTGCGCTTCGCTATTGCGCCCCACACGGTTAGACTTGTGTGTAATGGTATGGGTGTTGAGATGGCATTGCAGAGTAACAGAGCAAGAGATGCTAGACACGTTGAAATACAGCAAACACCTGCAAACGGCGGGCCTCAGTAGAGATCAGGCTGATGCTCAGGCCGAAGCGCTTAGCGAGGCCATTTCCGAATCCGTTGCCACTCGCGCTCAGTTGGAGTCTGTGGAACTGAAGCTGACTAACCGAATTGATGGGCTGGATGCCCAGATTAATTCGATTCGGTGGATGATCGGACTGCTAATTGGAATGGTAACCGTCATACTGGTAAAGCTGCTGGTAATGTAAATAAACTACCAGGGGGTTTCGAAAAACCTTGTTCCGCCTTGTCATTCCGGCGTAGGCCGCGAGCCATCCTGCTGTTGCAAAGGGGAACTGGATTACGCATGCCATCCCTGGCGCGCGCCGTGTTTTCGGGGGGGCCCGGGCCGGCCGGCTTGCCCGGCGCCACTCCGCGCGCCGGGCCGCGCCCGGTTCGCCTGCTCCGCATTCCCTTTGGCTTGCTTGGCTCATGCCTGACCTCGGGCACAGCGAAAGCCAAGATTGACGTAGCGGCCGTCGGGCTCGTACCTGCTGCGGGAAGCGCAACGGCAGTTCCTGGCGTTGTGGCACCAGGACCCGCCGCGCACGACGCGCCCCGCGCCGGCCTCCCAAGATGAGCCATCGGCCGGCGCCCCGGTGTAATCATCGTGCCAGTTGTCCTGCACCCACTCCCAGACATTGCCGTGCATCTCATACAGACCCCAGGGGTTGGGCGGCAAACGTTTTACTGCCACCGTCTGTTTCCGGTCCAAACCCTTCTCGCGGCCCGCATACGGATAGTCGCCATTGTAGTTGACCTGCTCCGGATTGATATTGGCGCCGAAGCTGAACGGGGTTGTGGTGCTGGCACGGCAGGCATACTCCCACTGCGCCTCGCTCGGTAGTCTAAGATTCAATCCGGGCACACTTGTGTTGATCCGTTGCAGGAACTCCGGCACATCGTCCCAGCTCACATTCTCCACCGGCCGGTCCGCTCCCTGGAATCGGCTTGGGTTTTGGCCCATTACGGCCTGCCATAGAGCCTAGGTGCAGGCGGTGTCGAACAGCCAAAAACCTTCCGGGAGAGTCACCGTGTGCCGTGGGCCTTCCCAGGATAAGCGCTCCGGCTCGTCATCCGGCGAGCCCATCATGAACCGTCCCTGCGGGATCCAGCGCAAGCGCTGGATGACCGGCTCGCCTTTGTCTCGCTCCACCGCAATCTCGCTCCAGGGGCCGAAGCGGTCGTCGCCGATGCCGTAGGCCCAAGCGGGCTTGGTGATGCGGGGGGAGGGCACCTCCCTGTGATCGGGGTGTGACGCTCGGCGGCGGGGGGCTGGCGCAATGGCGGCCTGGGCCTCGGAGGTGGGGCGCGCGGCGCGCCAGCACTTCAGGATCCGCTGCGCCGCCGCGTGGATGTCCTCGCGCAGTAGCCTGTTGATCCGCGTCTGGCGCTGGTGGCGGCGCCAATCGAGCCATTGGCGCTCTTCGATCGCGGCGATCAGCTCGTCCCGGGCCTCGCTGGTCGCGAAGTCGGTGTCGACGAAATGGATCGGCAGGACAAGCGTGCCGGCGTCGTCACGCGCGAGAAAGCGCGAGAGCTCGTCACGGCAATGCTCCGAGTTGAAGAAAGCGGGCGTGATCAGCGGCACGAAGATCGTCGCCTCAGCCAACGCTTTCTCCAGAGCCTTGCGCCAGTGCTCCCCGCCCTCGATGTCCTCCGTGTCTTGGAACACGGTGAGCCGCGCGCCGTTGTGGAACGAGACGGCGTCCTCGATCTCCTTGCGGATCGCCGAAACGACGCCCCGCGTATGCTCGTCGTCGCTGCGCGCGTAGCTGAAGAAGGCGACAGTTGGGACGGCGCTGGCCGCCGCAACGGGCGGGTTCGCGTGCGGCCGATTCGCGGGGGGAATCTTTTTCATTTGGGCAGTTCCGGGGCTCTGCAATGGCCGACATGCAGAGCATAGCCGAGCGTCAGCACATCGAAAACACCTGTTGCGGTTGATCTTGGGCCAGAGCTGCACCCCGCGTGCTCGCCCAATGTGCCACATTGCGCACGTAGGAGGGCAAATATGTGGGGGCGCGGTGCATCCCCTCAGCGGCGCACGCGTTCTGACCACAAGCAAGGAGGTCTTTTGCTTGACGTATGTACGGTATTGACGTACATATGAACGCATGAGGATCCGGAGTGTTCGCCATAGGGGCCTCAGACGTTTTATTGAAGATGACGACCGCTGGGGAATCCGGCCCGATCTCGTGAGCCGGGTCCGTAATATTCTCACCGCTCTCATCGCCGCACAGGATATGGACGGCGTTCAAGGCCCGCCAGGCTGGCACATCCATCAGCTCCTCGGAGACCGGGCTGGAACGTGGAGCATATCTGTATCGGGCAACTGGCGGATCACGTTTGATCTCGACCACGGTGAAATCTGTAACCTGGATCTGGAGGACTACCACTGATGAGCGAAGCGATCTCAAAGCTCAGCATGAAACCTTCGCATCCGGGATGCTTCATCCGTGAGGAAATCCTGGCCGAATTGGGCCTGTCCGTCGCGCGGGCGGCGGAGATTCTGGGCGTGCGCCGGGCTACGCTTTCCGATCTCGTGAACGGCAACGCCGCGCTTTCCCCGGAAATGGCCCTCAGGATTGAAATGGCATTCGGGGTAAACATGGAAACGCTGCTGCGGATGCAGGCGTGGTACGACAGCTACACCATGCGCCAGCGGGCCGGGGAGATTAACGTAAAGCCGTTCGCTCCGCCGGAGCCTCCGCAGGCCCAGTGAGAACAACGATTGGATTATTATCAAAGCACTACAAAGATCCGCAGACGATGGCTCGGGCGCGGACCGGAGGCCGCGTAAGGCCATGCAGCGCTCAGCGCACGTATAGTCAAGCGCGTGAAGAGGGCAGCTTCGCAAAAAGTTGCCGCCACGTTGGCTGCCCATCTTTGGGGTCGCATTGCAGGAGTTGGTCGGGGCGTTAGCATTGGGGATTGGATGCTGCGCCGCGATCCGGGTCGAACTGCGATGACTACGCCGTGATCTGGACGGGCTGCGACAGTGCGTGTTCGGCGCGCGACGAAGTTGTAGAATGGTGTAGTGCGACCGTGTCATGTAACTACGCGGGGATATCATGGGAAAGCAACGATCGAGCAACGCGGAGAAGTCAAGGCGCTACCGTGAGCGGATGCGAGCCGAGGGGTTGCGGCCAGTTCAGATATGGGTGCCAGACATCCGCAATCCAGCGTTCATCGAAGAATGCAAGCGGGAAATGAGGATAATCGCCGCAAACGAGGGCGAACTCGATTTCTATGATGAGGATGATATCGAGGGTTGGACGGCTTGAAGCGCGGTGATGTGGTGCTCATAGTCGCTCAAGGCGATCATGGTAAGCCGAGGCCAGCGGTCGTGGTGCAGGCGGACGTATTCTCCGAAGAAAGCACGAGCATGGCTGTTTGCCCGATGACATCAACGCTGATGGAGTTACGAATTCTGCGACTGAGGGTCAAGCCGAGTGATGAAAGCGGATTGCAAAAACCATCAGATATCATGGTGGACAAAATAACCACGTTGAAGAAAAGCCGCATTAAGGACGTAATAGGCCGTCTGGATGAACCAACCATGGCGCGTCTCACTCGCTCCTTATCTGTCTTACTGGGAATCGCAGAAGCCGCCTAGACAGCCGCATCATTCGCCGCACGCGCAAACCTCGCCCCATCCATAGCGCCAGCCCCCAAGGCGATGATTTGGTTATCCAGCTACTGCAACCGGGAACGGGCCTTGATCTACTCGGAACGGAGATCAGGCGCAGCGCACACATGGCGAAGTGCGTATAATGTATATTATGTTAAATGAATCAGATAACCCCCAGACTGTCTCTATGGAACGACACGACGCACGTCTGTAACGGTGCGAATCAGCCGGCGCGCGCCTCTAGGGCGGCGACCGCCGGCAGCTTCTTACCCTCGAGAAACTCCAGAAACGCCCCCCCGCCGGTGGAAATATAGGAAATCCTGTCACCGACACCGTATTTGGCGATCGCCGCGAGCGTATCGCCGCCACCGGCAAGGGAGAATGCGCCGCTGGCGGCGATGGCCTGCGCCAAAGCTTGGGTGCCGTCACCAAAGTGGTCGAACTCGAACACGCCAACCGGCCCATTCCAGACGATCGTGCCGGCTTCCTCGAGGCTCCGTGCATAGCGGGCGGCCGTACGCGGCCCTATGTCCAAAATGAGATCATCCTGCGCCACTTGATCGAGGGTCTTGATGACCGCCTCCGCTTTTTCATCGAACGCCTTGGCACAGGCGACGTCCTCCGGAAGCGGGATTTCTCCGCCTTTGGCCGTGGCCGCCGCCATGAGCCGCTTCGCCGCATCCAGTAGATCCGGCTCGTGCAGTGATTGACCGACCGGATAGCCCGCGGCCGCGATGAAGGTATTGGCGATGCCGCCACCGACGATGAGCGCATCGACAACGTCCGCCAACGACTCGAGCACGGTCAGTTTGGTAGAGACCTTCGAACCTCCGACGATGGCGATCATGGGCCGGGCCGGCTGCTCGAAGGCATTGCTCAGCGCGTCCAATTCAGCGACCAGCAATGGGCCCGCGCAGGCCTGCGAGGCGAAACGGGCCACTCCGTGCGTGGAGGCCTGGGCGCGATGCGCGGTGCCGAAGGCGTCCATGACATAGATATCGCAGAGCGCGGCCATCTTCTTCGCCAGTGCCGCGTCATCGGCCAGCTCGCCCTGATTGAAACGCACGTTCTCGCACAGAACGACCTCACCGGCGCCGGACTCTATGCCGTCGAGCCAGTCCCGAACCAGCCGCACCGGTTGCCCGAGCAGCGTGGAGAGGTGCTCGGCCACCGGGGCAAGCGAGTAGCGCTCATCGAAGCGCCCTTCCTCGGGTCGCCCGAAGTGGCTCATGAGCATGACTTTTGCGCAGGCCGCGAGCGCATGGCGGATCGTGGGGAGGCAGGCCTGGATCCGCGTATCGTCGCCAACCTTCCCGTTTTTCACCGGAACGTTGAGATCTTCCCGAATCAGGACCCGCTTGCCGGCCAAATCCAAATCGGTCATCCGCAATACGCCCATATGCCTCAATGCCTCCCAGTTAGGCAATCCAGAGACTCTAGAACACGAACGGACACGCGCTTTGGCGCGCATCCGATGCGTCTACCCATCACTGCATTGCCAAGCTTACTTTGCCTTCATCAACGTAAGCGCGGTATCGAGCATGCGGTTGGAGAACCCCCACTCGTTATCGTACCAAGAGCAGACCTTAACCAGCCGGTCACCGGCGACCTTAGTCAGGGTCGCATCGAAAATGGACGAATGTGGGTCATGGTTGAAGTCGATCGATACCACCGGCGCGTCGCTGTATGCCAGCACGCCGCGAAGCGGCCCCTGCGCGGCATCCTTGAGCGCACCATTGACCTCTTCGACAGAGGTGTTGCGGCTTGCGGTGAAGGTCAGATCGACCAGCGAGACATTGATGGTTGGAACACGCACCGCGAAGCCGTCGAGCTTGCCATTGAGCTCCGGCAGCACCAAACCGACCGCTGCCGCGGCCCCGGTTTTAGTTGGAATCTGCGACATTACGGCACTGCGGGCACGGCGCAGATCACTATGGTACACATCGGTCAAGACCTGGTCGTTGGTGAAGGAATGGATCGTGGTCATCAACCCGTGTTCCACTCCAATGGCCGTATGCAGTACCTTGGTTAGGGGGGCCAGGCAGTTAGTGGTGCAGGAAGCGCAGGAGATCACGACATGGCTGGAGGCCAGCGTCTCTTCGTTCACGCCATAGACAACGGTGGCGTCGACGCCCTTGGCCGGAGCCGAGATGATGACCTTCTTGGCACCCCCTTCCAGATGGGCGGCAGCCTTCTCTTTGGTGGCGAACAAGCCGGTGCACTCCAGCACCGCATCCACGCCGAGATCGCCCCAAGGAAGCTTGGCGGGATCTCGTTCGGAGAGAACGCGGATTGGATCTCCGTTGACCACCAGATTGCCGTCGCTTACCTCGACGGTACCGGGGAATTTGCCGTGGGCGGAGTCATAGCGCGTCAAGTGCGCGTTGGTCTCTGCATCGCCGAGATCGTTGATCGCTACGATCCGAATCTCATCCGTGCGGCCCGCCTCATAGAGGGCGCGCAGTATGTTACGCCCGATACGACCGTAACCGTTGATACCCACCTTTATGGCCATTGTGCTCTCCCAAATTGCTCCTGATCCAATTGCCGGCTGCGAACCGCCGCGGAGCGCCGCCACCAGTGAGACAGCCTGCCGTTCAGTCGTCACAGTGCATGAGCACAGTCAGCCCAGCACGCCCGCCGCCGGCAGCGCGACATTCTCGCTGAGATGCCGATTTCAGGCAAGGCGCCATCGGCGCAGGTTTATCAATTGACTTGAAATTACCGGCGAACTAAGAGAGCCTTCTCATAACTTGCCGCGCGGCGGCACGCAGAAGCTTGCATCGGCCAGCATGGGATTGCAATGACGGCCGAGCATTTGCAGTCCTTTAATTGAGCCGCTACCAACGCTTGCAGCGAGTCATCGGCTGTCGTTCACGGAAGAGCGATACAGCCGAGACGCCTTGTCTTGTGAGTAAATGGCCACCGTCGCGACGTCGCGATAAATGTCAACATATTCTACTAGGTTCCTGGTCGGCGGCCTGAGCCCATGCTCGATCGGACCGGGTTATAGAGAGTCGAAGCAATGATCAATCAATACCTATTCACATCCGAGTCCGTATCGGCGGGCCATCCGGACAAGGTGGCGGATCAGATCTCCGACGCCGTTCTGGATGCTGTCCTCGCCCAGGATCAACGCGCTCGCGTGGCTTGTGAGACGCTGGTAAAGACCGGCATGGTGATCATCGCCGGGGAAATTTCCACTACTGCCTGGGTGGATCTCGAGGAGCTGACCCGACGAACGATCAATGAGATCGGTTATGACCACTGCAGCATGGGTTTTGATGGCGATGCGTGCGCGGTGCTAAACGCAATCGGCAAGCAATCGCCTGATATCGCCCAAGGTGTCGATCGGCAGCGGCCGGAGGAACAAGGGGCAGGCGATCAGGGGCTTATGTTCGGCTATGCCTCCAACGAAACGGATGTCTTGATGCCGGCACCGATCA
>JAKDMQ010000102.1 GCA_030452265.1 Nitrococcus sp. | reverse complement strand
CCCTAACCTTCTTACTATACCGCCGAACCAGCCGCCCTGGAGCGAGTCCAATAGTAATGCGGCGACTACGACAAGGAGGCTCTGCCATGACCGATCCGAGAACCAAACCTACCACCACCGATGCCGGGATCCCGGTTGCCAGTGACGAGCACTCGCTCACGATCGGCCCCGACGGGCCCATCCTGCTGCAGGACCACTACCTCATCGAGCAAATGGCGCAGTTCAACCGCGAACGCGTCCCGGAGCGCCAGCCGCACGCCAAGGGTGGCGGCGCGTTCGGCCGTTTCGAGGTCACCGGCGACGTGAGCGCCTACACCAAGGCCGCGCTGTTCCAGCCGGGCACCACGACCGAGATGCTCATTCGGTTTTCCAGCGTTGCCGGCGAGCGCGGCAGCCCGGACACCTGGCGTGACCCGCGCGGATTCGCGGTGAAGTTCTATACCACCGAGGGCAATTACGACATGGTCGGTAATAACACCCCGGTGTTCTTCATGCGCGACCCGATGAAGTTCCAGCATTTCATTCGCTCGCAGAAACGCCGCGCGGACAACAATCTGCGTGATCACGACATGCAGTGGGACTTCTGGACTCTGTCGCCGGAGTCCGCCCATCAGGTGGCCTGGCTGATGGGTGACCGCGGAATCCCCAAGTCGTGGCGGCAGATGAACGGCTATTCGAGCCACACCTATATGTGGGTGAACGCCCAGGGAGAAAAATACTGGGTCAAGTACCATTTCAAGACCGACCAGGGCATCGACTTTCTCACCCAGGAAGAGGCCGACCACCTGGCCGGGGCGGATGGCGACTTCCACCAGCGTGACCTGTATCAGGCAATCGAGCGCGGCGAGCACCCGAGCTGGACGCTCTTCATGCAGATCATGCCGTTCGCGGAGGCCGAGTCCTACCGCTTCAACCCGTTCGACTTAACCAAGGTATGGCCGCACGGCGATTACCCGCTGATCGAGGTCGGGCGCATGACACTGGAGCGCAACCCGACCGACTACCACACCGAGATCGAGCAGGCGGCCTTCCAGCCCAACAACCTGGTGCCAGGCATCGGCCCGAGTCCGGACAAAATGCTGCTCGCTCGGTTGTTCGCCTATGCCGACGCGCACCGGAGCCGGATCGGCACCAACTATCAGCAGTTACCGGTGAACGCGCCCAAATGCCCGGTACACAGCTATAGTAAGGACGGCGCGATGCGTTATCGCAACGTCTCGGACCCCGTGTACGCGCCGAACTCGAAGGGAGGGCCGCGGGCCGACAGCGCACGCTACGGCGAGCCCGCGGGGTGGCACACCAGCGGCGCAATGGCACACGCGGCCTACACACTGCATAAGGACGATGACGACTGGGGCCAGGCCGGCACGCTGGTGCGCGAGGTAATGGACGAGGCCGCGCGCGCGCGGCTGGTATCCAACGTCGTCGGCCACCTCGAGGACGGCGTCTCCCCACCGGTGCTGGAGCGAGCCCTCGAGTACTGGCGCAACATCGACGGGAACCTCGGCGAGCGCATCGGAGCGGGCGTCGAAAGGCAATGAAGAATCCGCGGCTTCTCTACTTCATCCGCCGCGAAACGCGCGCAAGGGGCAGTAAAGTATAGAGCAGGGCGCGGTTCATTCGCAGATCTGGCCTGCATAGTGGGCACCGCACTGCATCAACAGAGCCACTGTAAGGTGCCGGGCCGGCCATCGGCCCGGTGTCTTTGCGTTGCGCGCAATGTCGAGGCACCAAATCGCGGTGCGACCGCATACCGAAAAACCGAGAATTTCGTAGGGTGGATAAGCGTTAGCGCATCCACCGAAAAGCCCCCGAATCAGAAAGCGGTGGATGCGCTGCGCTTATCCACCCTACACGTTTTTCGCGTTACGCATTCGTAATCTTGCTTTCTAAAAATTCCAAGTCACACGCAAGGTCGTTCGAGTGTTCCCTTCGCGATCCCGATTCACAACGATGTTGAAATACTCGAGTGTGGTATGGATGGGATCAATCCACCAATAATGTTCTGGGCCGAGTTTGTTTTTTAGGTAGTAACGTCCTTCCCCAATCATCCAGCCAATACCGGTTGTCACTAGAAGGTCTTGCGCGCTGGGATGTGCTACCCACGCTTCATAGAGGTATTCCCACACGATCGAGGCGCCCAGATTGAAAGCGACACTTCCAGGGATTCCAAAGTTGGCTTCGCGCGCACGCAAGTACGTTTCCGAGCCCCACAGAGGATGCAGGACGAAGTTGACCACCAGTGGATTATCATCAAAGCGCGGTGGAGACGTATAGCTTTCAACAAAATTATCGATACTGGGGCTGTTCTTGAACATACCGCTGGCAACAAAAATCCCGAAACCCGCTGTCATAAGGCTGAGGGAATACAGAACCGGTCCTTTGAAATCGATTTTGGATGTCCGCCGCGGATCGATAGCTCGCGCCTGATCGATAGCTCGCGCCTGGACGAGAACAGGCAACCGCGCGCTCGGGCCTTCGGCTCTGTCCCAGGCAGGTTGGCCAATTGCATCGGCGTGCCACGCCATGAGCTCAACCGTATCACGCCTTTTGTGGATCGTGCCGCGACTACCGTCTAGGGTGGCGCCCTGATAGCTGATCATCGTGCCCAAAGCGGCACTTTTGTGAACGCTAAGTCGCTCACTGACCGCCCCCGAAACGTTGGCGGTGGGGTGGCGATGCACCGGTTGCGTCGACCCAGCGATCTCGGGGGCCGCCACCGCACGGCGTTCGTCGCCGCCGCAAAGTGGCAAGTCCGCGTGCGCCAGGGCGCTCACGCTGAACAGGGCGCCTGCTACCAGGTCAGTAAAGAGCCTCATGGACGTTCTTCGTCTTTCATATAAGTGATTAAGCCCGATCACTTAGTATCTAGATCGGCCAAGCACGGTGAAGTTCCGGGCATTTAAGGCGAGCACCGAGCGCGAAGGCGCCCGTTGGCGCGCGCGCAAGGCATTTGAGCGGCCGATCAGGCAATAAGAGAGCTTATTTGCGAGGTCGATTCTGCATCGGTGAATGCCGGTTGTATAAGGGGGTTTCGTGCCTGGCGCAGGTCCGCCTTCAATGCAACCGACGGTGCAATCGGGAGACAATAGGATGGTTTTGCGAATGCCGTACCGAGGCGTGCACGGAACCTATGGTTCCGACCACGGGTCTAACGAATTTAGACCGGCATACTTTGCACGCCGAATCGAGCATCAATAAACCAACCCGAAGGAGCAAGGAATGCGAGCTACGATACCCATACGCTTTTCCACTCTGTTGGCGTCGGCCGCCCTGCTTGCGGCCTGTACTTCTGTGCCACTCGAAAAGCCCGAGAAGGCGCTCGCCACGGCGGAGCACGCGATCATGCAGGCAAACCAAGAGGTCACCGAAGATACCCAATCGGTGGCTTTGTACGAGGCCGAAAAGAAGCTTGCCCAGGCCCGCGGCCTTGTCAATAAGTCCAATGCCACGAAGGAGGATTACACCAAGGCACGCCGTCTCGCCGAGGAGGCGACCGTGGCCGCTCACTTGGCACAGGCACGGGCCGAGGCACGACAAGCGCAGGCACGAAAAGCAGAGTTGGAAGAAACCCTGGAGTCGCTGCGCGAGAGCCTGCCACGAGAGGAGACTGAATAATGAACGCACGCATTCTAGTCGGCCTACTCGTAGCGGTCATGCTCACGGCCTGTGTCGGGATTCCGACCCAACAATCGCTTCCTGCTATCGAACGGGCAGAGCAGGCGGTCTCCGCGGCGGCGGCCGATGCTCAGGTCCAGCGCTATACCGCGGCGACGCTGCAACAGGCACAAGACACCCTGCAGGCGGCGCAATCTGCCTGGACAAAGGGGCAGGATCAGGCACGTGCCGAGCATTTGGCGTATATGGCGCTAGGGCGTGCCCAGATCGCCGCGGCCATGGCGGCGGAGCAGGCCGCCGCAGCGCAAGCCAAGCTGATCATGGAGCAGCGCGATACGCTGCGGCTGCGCTCCCGCGGCCGCCAGATCGAGGAGCTCAAGGAGCAGCTCAGCGAGCTCAAGCCCAAGCAGACCGCGGAGGGTATCGTCCTCACCATCGGCGACGTGCTGTTCGCCTTCGACAGCGCCGAGCTCAGCGCCGCCGCGGACGCCCCGCTCGACAAGCTAGCGTCCTTCCTGAGGGCGCACCCGAGCTACCGGGTGCGGGTCGAAGGCTACACCGACAGCGTGGGCTCGATGGCCTACAATCAGCGGCTCTCCGAGCGCCGTGCGCAATCCGTGGCCGATGCGATGATGGCCCGGGGCATCGCCTCCGGCCGCATGACGGTGGTCGGCTACGGCGAGGCGAATCCGGTGGCGCCCAACAGCACCGAGGCTGGACGCGCGCGCAATCGCCGCGTGGAGCTCGTGATCCTGGGCGTGGGTACCAGCCCGGGCACGCCGGAGGCTAGCACCGAGCCGCAACGCGGCATCCGCTAGGATCCCGGCGAAGCATCACGGTGGTGGCGGCGCGTGGACGAGGTGTCTCGCGCCGCCTTTATCCGCATGCAACCCATCCATCACCACAACCTGATCGCATCCTCCCTCCTCATGCTCGATCCCAGTCCGGGGGCCAAATCGCCCGCCCAGAAAGACGTAGAGCCAAGCGGCCCAATCACCTTCCGTTCTGCACCGAGCAAACGATAGTCGTCCCTCATGCCTCATGCCTCCTTGGCCGAGCCCGTCTGCTCCGCCGCGCCGTAATCACCCTCCAGATGGGCTGCGTCGTTGAAGCAATGGATGCGCCAGTGGCGGGTATCGAGCCGGACATCGCCAGGTTCATGCCACAGGCTCTCGTCCAAGGTGAGATCGAAGACGGCTGTATTGCGCACCCGGATGCCCCAGGTCCGCTCGCTACCCAGGAGTGCCGCGATGATGTGCTGCAATATGCCGCCATGACTAAACGCTACGATCACGTCCCCGCCACCGTGCCCGTCAACGAGAGATGCAACCACTCGGCGCCCCCGCGCCCGGCGTTGCGCCAAGCCTTCCGCACCTTGCACCGCTCCCCAGTCCCCGCTCTGGCGAAAAGCCCGTGCCATCTGCGGGTGGCGCGCACCGATCTCCTCCCAACTCAGCCCGGAGAACACGCCGAGGTTGTATTCGATCAGCTGATCCCACTCGATGAGCGGCACTTGCCAGGATCGGGATACGATCTGGGCCGTCTCTAGCGTTCGTCGTAGCGGCGAGCAGTAGATGTGGGTCGGCTCGAGGCACTCCATTTGGAAGCGCTGAAACAGCCTTTCCGCCTGCCAACGCCCCGTCTTGGTCAGGTCAAACTCGGCATGCCCCTGCAGCCGACCTTCCGCATTGGCAACAGACTGCGCATGGCGGATCAGTAGACAGCGCATCGGCTTCTCCCCTGGTTGTTAATCAGGCGCCGCGCCAATCGCGGAGGATGGAGCCATCCCCGCAGATTTGCACAGCTTGACGAGCCAAATTGAGCGACACTCCGAGTCCTCGGTCGAGCGCTCGGCAATGCCACCCAGATGCTTAAGCCTATGTTATTCTTTAAAGCCTTGGCGGGATGGTGCCGAGGAGAGGACTTGAACCTCCACGGGGTTGCCCCCACTAGCACCTGAAGCTAGCGCGTCTACCAATTCCGCCACCTCGGCAAATACGGCGGTTGCGCGCGAGGCGCCCATGCCTCTGCGCGGGCCGCAAACTTAACCGACGCTGAGATGCTCTGTCAACGCTCGCGCCGGGCGGCGCGATGAGTCGGTGACGCGCGGCGCACGGGCCCGGGTAAGCTTAACGAATGATTTCTATCCCATCGAGACGAATGGCAGCGAATGACCAAGAAACAGGGCGCAATGCGAGCGGACGATCCCTACTTCGAACGTGAACGGCGCAAGTATGGGCAACCGGTTCCCAGCCGGGAGTTCATTATCGAGAAGCTTGCCGAGCAAGCGCGTCCCCTCAGCCGCACGCAGCTCGCGGCGCTCTTCGAGCTGACGGCAGCCGATGAGCTGGAAGGCCTGCGCCGGCGCTTGCGCGCGATGGAGCGCGACGGCCAGCTAATCCGCAATCGGCGCTGTGGTTATGTCATTGTCGATAATCGGGATTTGGTTCGCGGCCGGGTGCGCGCCGCGCTGGAAGGCTCGGGTTGGCTCAAACCGGACCGACCGGGTCCGCAGCTCTATCTACCGCCGCGCGCGATGCGCTGTTTGCTCGACGGCGACCGCGCGGTAGTCCGGCTAGTGGGCCTCGACGCCGACGGCCGGCCCGAGGGCGAGCTGGTGGAAGTCTTGGAGCGGGCGAATCGGCGCGTGGTGGGGCGCTACTACGAAGAGAGTGGAGTGGGTTTCGTAATTCCCGCGAACCGGCGTATTCACCAAGACATTGTCGTACCGGTGGCGCAGGGTAATGGCGCAGCTCACGGGCAGCTCGTGGTCACCGAGCTCCTCAGCCAGCCTTCCAAGCGCCGCCAGCCCATCGGGCGCATCGTCGAGGTTCTCGGAGAGCATATCGAGGCTGGCCAAGAGATTGCCGTTGCCGCGCGCGTGCACGGCATACCGGTCGACTGGCCCGATTCAGTCAATGAGGCACTCGCGGGAGTCACCGACCGAGTGCCGGAGGCGGCCAAGCAAGGACGGGTCGATTTGCGCCATTTGCCCTTTGTCACTATCGATGGCGCCAGCGCCCGCGATTTCGATGACGCCGTATACGCCGAGCCGATGACCAATGGCTGGCGTTTGTATGTGGCGATTGCCGATGTCTCGCATTATGTCGGCATTGGCACGGCACTCGAGCGCGAAGCCGCCAAACGCGGCAACTCGGTGTATTTCCCGCGCAGCGTGGTGCCCATGCTGCCGGCCGTGCTCTCCAACGGGCTGTGCTCCTTGAATCCGCGGCTGGATCGCCTGTGCATGGTCTGCGAGATGCAGATCAGCCGGGAAGGCGCTTTACGCCGCTCGCGCTTTTATGAAGCCAATATGCGCTCCCGAGCCCGCTTGACCTACGAGGAGGTGGCGGCGCTGCATGAGGCGCGCGATCCGGCACTGCGCCGCCGCCGCCGGGGACTGCTCAAGCACCTCGATCACCTGTTCTGCGTCTACCGTATTTTGCGCAAAGAGCGTGATCGGCGCGGCGCTATCGACTTCGAAACGACCGAGAGCACCATCGAGTTTGGCCCGGACGGGCAAATCAGCGCCATTCATCCGGCGCGGCGCACCGAGGCCCACAGGATGATCGAGGAGTGCATGGTAAAGGCCAATGTGGCCGCGGCGCGTTTCCTGCGCCGCCACAGAATGCCGACCCTTTATCGGGTGCACGAGCCGCCGGAGACGACGCGCCTCGAGAAGCTGCGCGCGTTTCTTGCCCAGACTGGGCTACGCTTGACCGGCAGCGAAAAACCTACGCCCAAAGATTTCGCGCGCTTGATGCAGCGGGTGCGTGACCGCCCCGATCGTCATTTGATCGAGACCGTGTTGCTACGCTCGATGATGGCCGCCGAATACCGGCCCGATAACGCGGGGCATTTCGGGCTGGCGTTGGATGCCTATGCGCATTTCACCTCGCCGATCCGACGCTATCCGGACCTGATTGTTCATCGAGCCATTAAGCATGTCCTTGCCGGCGGCCAGGCCGAGACCTTCGAGCTTAGCCACGATCAGCTAACCACCCTCGGCGAGCATTGCTCCATGACCGACCGGCGCGCCGAGGAGGCTTCCCGGGACGCGGTAATGACCCTCAAGTGCCGCTATATGGCCGAGCGTTTGGGCGAGGAGCTTAGCGGGGTGATCAGCGCCGTGACCTCGTTCGGGCTGTTCGTTGAGCTCGATGAGATTTATGTCGATGGGCTCATCCACATCACCAATCTGGAGAGCGATTACTTTCATTTCGATCCCATCGGTCATCGTCTTGTCGGTGAGCGCACCGGCAAGGAATATCGGCTAACCGATCGGCTGCGGGTGCGCGTCGCGCAAGTAGACATCGACGAGCGCAAGCTCGACCTGGCGCTGGTGGCTCATCCGCTCGATGCCGAGGGCAACCCGCTGGAACAGCCGCGACGCCGGCGCAAAACCCGCCCGCCGCAGCGTCAAGCAGCCATGCAAGCCAAGGACGGCAAACGCTCGCGCAAACACCGCGATCACTAGCCATGCCCACCCAGAGCCGCATCATCCATGGCCTGCATAGCGTACGCGCCGCGGTGCGCTACGATCCCGTCCATGTCATCGAAGCCTGGCTCGACCGCCAATGTCACGGCGGGCGCTGGTATACTCTGCGCCGGCAGCTCGAGGCGCTCTCCTGCCCCATCCATGTGGTCGAGCGTCGGCTACTGGATCGGCTCACGGGTGGGAGCGTGCATCAGGGAGTGGCGATCCGTTTCAGCGGCGAGCCGCCCCGCACCGAGGCCGATTTGAATGCCCTGCTGAGCGGGCTCGATCAGGATCCCTTGCTGTTGGTGCTCGACCAAGTACAGGATCCCCATAACTTAGGTGCCTGCCTGCGCACGGCCAACGCCGCCGGCGTTCAGGCGCTCATCACCCCGCGCGATCGCGCGGTCGGACTGACGCCAGCCGTGCACAAGGTGGCGGCGGGGGCCGTGCAGCACGTCCCTTTATTCCAGGTAACCAACTTGGCGCGCACACTGCGCAAGCTACGCGAGGCGGGCATGTGGTTGCTCGGCATGGCCGAGCAAGCCGATACTACCCTCTACGAGGCGGACCTCAGCGGTCCCCTGGTCTTGGTCATGGGCGCCGAGGGCACCGGTATGCGCCGGCTCACGCGCGAGTGCTGTGATAGGCTGGTCCGAATCCCCATGCTGGGGGCGGTCAGCAGCCTCAACGTCTCGGTCGCCACGGGAGTAGTCCTCTACGAGGCCATGCGTCAGCGCACGCAAGGCTTTACCATTTTCCCGGCACGGGAGTAAACTCTGGCGCTTCGCGCGCGTAGTTTTGGGGCTGTTCGCGCCGGCGAACAGCGGCTCTCCTTGCCGATCGCCAGCGTGCGGGAGGCTTTTCTGACCACGCCGTGGTCTGATCATCCGGAAGGAGTCAATATGCGACATTATGAAATCGTTTTCCTGGTCCACCCGGATCAGAGCGATCAGGTTGCCGCCATGATCGAACGCTATCGGAGCCTGATCGAGGGCAACGGCGGCAAGATCCACCGTTTGGAAGATTGGGGTCGCCGTCAGCTCGCCTACCCAATTAGGAAGCTGATCAAAGCCCATTACATACTCATGAACGTGGAGTGCCAGCCCCCAGACATGGAAGAGCTCGTCTCTATGTTCCGCTTCAACGATGCGGTGATCCGCCATATGGTTTTGTCCCGGCAAGAAGCGGTCAGCGAACCCTCGCTGTTGGCAAAGAGCCAGGACGAGGAGAAGGGAGCTCGCGGCGAGCGTGCGGATAAGCAGTCTCGATATGACAAGCCCGTTGATGCCGAGACGCAAAGCGAGCAGGAGGAGCCCGCCGAAGTCTGATAGGGATCGGCCGAGTTTGCTTTCGGGCTTGGGCTGAGCATGGCGTCGGTCCGCGTCGATAGCAGCGTCAATGTGGTGACGTTGGCCGGAACCTTGGTGGCACCGGCGTGGGTTCGCTACTCACCAGCAGGCATTCCGATCGCCCGTTTCCTCCTGGAGCATGTTTCCGAGCAGAGCGAGGCCGGCAACTCTCGGCCGACCCGCTTTCGCATCGGCGTGCGGGCCACGGGTCGGCCTCTGGCCGAATCAATGCAGGGGGTGCCGCCTGGCGCTTGCTTACGAGTCGTCGGCTTTCTGATCCGATCCCGGCAACGAAGCGGTGACTACCCATTGATCATCAGTGCCAGCGCGGTCGAGCGACTAGCACACTAGCAAAGGTACAGGCTATGGCCCGTTTTTTTCGTCGCAGGAAGTACTGCCGATTTACGGCTGAGGGTGTCAAGGAAATCGACTATAAAGACATCAACACACTTAGAAACTACATAACCGAAACCGGCAAGATCGTACCCAGCCGGATCACTGGCACGCGCGCGAAGTATCAGCGCCAACTTGCCAGCGCCATCAAACGGGCCCGCTTTCTGGCGTTGCTGCCCTACACCGACCGCCACTGACGAGCCTGCCGCCGAGTCTACCCGTGAGGTATATTGCCGAGCTCATCATGCGCGGCCGGGTGCCGGCGGTTGGGGTTATTTTCGCCACCGCGATGATACCTCTGCTGGTTTGGGTCGGCGGTGGCGCATTATCGCTCGTTACCCTTCGCCGTGGTGCGCTCGAAGGCGCCCTCGCCGCGGGTGCTTCGACGCTCTTGCTCATGGTGGTGATCAGCGCCCTGGTCGGCACGCCGGCGCCCGCGCTACAGCCGATACTGCAGCTATGGCTGCCCGTCTTCCTCATCGCACTGTGGCTTCGCTACAGCGTCTCGCTCGCGCAAGCCCTGGAGGTTGCGGCGGGTTTGGCGGCTATGGCTGTGGTGATATTTCATCTTTTGCACCCGGATACCACCGCGTACTGGCGCGAGGTGTTCGGGCAAGCGCGGGCGCTGCTTGCGGGCCCATCCCCACCGGACTCCACCGCCTGGCAAAACGTGGTGGCTCTGCTCGCCCCGCAGATGACGCGGCTATGGGCGGCAAACTTGCTTGGCTTGACCGTCGTCAGCCTGCTTCTGGGTCGATGGTGGCAGGCCATGCTGTATAATCCAGGCGGATTCCGCGCGGAGTTCCAGGCGCTGCGCCTGGAGCGCTGGTTCGCATGGGCGGTCTTGGCGTTGCTGGTCGTTGCGGCGACGCTGGGCCAAGGGCTGGTATACGATATTGCGTTTGTGCTCAGCTCGGTGTTCGTGCTGCAGGTCTTCGCCGTGCTGCACTCACTTTCGGCACGCTGGCGCTGGGGCAAGCTGTGGATGGTGCTCGCCTATCTCTTCTTACCGCTCGCCATACAGCTCACGGCGGTGGTAGGTATCATCGACGTGTTCTTGGATGTGCGCCGACGAAGCACCGGCACGCCCGGTTAGGGCGGCCCGATCTAAAGTGCGTAGTTGGGATGGATCAAACGGAACAATTAGGGTACAGCAATGGAAATCATACTGCTTGAGAAGGTCGAAAACCTCGGCAGCCTGGGCGATCGAGTGCGGGTGCGTCCTGGATATGGGAGGAATTATCTGATTCCCTACGGTAAGGCGAAGCTCGCAACAGCGGAGAACGTCAAGTACTTCGAGGAGCGCGCGGCGGAGCTGGCGCGTGCGGCCGCCGATACACTGCACCTTGCGCAAAGCCGCGCGGAGCAGCTCGCCGGTTTGACTGTGACCCTCAGCGTGAAGGCCGGTGAGGAGGGCAAGCTGTTTGGCTCTGTCGGTACCGCCGATATCGCTGATGCGATCACGCGCGCCGGGGTCGAGATCCATCGCAGCGAGGTGCGTCTACCTACCGGAGCGCTGCGTGCCTGTGGCGAATTCGACATCGAGCTTCACTTGCACACGGATGTGAATACAACCGTCAAGGTAATTATCGCGCCCGAGGAGTAATTGGATGGCGGGACAGCGCCAGCACGTCTGACAGCGCGCAAGGACGTGCTCGCTCCGACCCGGACAAGGCTACAAACAGCCAGTTCTCCTCCCCATCGGCAACTTGTCATATACGAGCTACCGCGGGCGCAATAAATGCCCTGAGATCGGTAGGAAACGCAAGTTGCCGTCCGCGATCGGCCAATTGGGGGATGATCGATGATGGACGTGAAGGCCGTTATGAGCGAGACCGAGGCGCTCAGGGTTCCACCGCACTCAATCGAGGCAGAACAGGCGGTACTTGGCGGCTTGATGGTTGACAACG
>JAKDMQ010000333.1 GCA_030452265.1 Nitrococcus sp. | reverse complement strand
CTGCGCGCTCACGCCCAACAAGCCTTGGCTTCCACGCCATAATTAGAATTGCTGGTGCTAGCGAGGCTCAATTGCGATTAGGTGCCGCCCGACCGCGAGCCAGGAGCCCACCAAGCCCAGGAACGCCCCGCAACCGAGCAGAGTGAGACTTCCGGAGAAGCCGATTCCGGTGAGCTCAAAGCGACTGCCGTAGAGGCCCGCCAAGCGGCTGGTCGGAGCGTTTAGGAGCAAGTGCCCTGTCTCTACCAGGAGGCAGGCGAGCAGGCCGCCCGCGAGCCCGTGCCAGAGGCCCGAGTAGAGGAAAGGACGGCGAACGAAGGCATCGGTGGCGCCGATGAGCTTGACGATAACGATCTCATCGCGCCGGTTCTCGATGTCGAGGCGGATGGTATTGCCAACCACCAGTATGACGGTGACGCCGAGCAGCGCTGCCACAATCCAGGTAACGCGCTGGAGCAGTTGCATGATGGCATGCAGGCGCCGCAGCCAATCTCGATCCAGGCGGATGTGCTCGACGCTCGGCAGCACGGCAAGCGCGTCGATGAGCGTGTCCACCTGCGCCGGTGTCAGCGTACCGCTCGGCTCCACCTCAATGACGGGTGGCAGCGGATTGCTTTGCAGCAAGGTGAGCGCGTCGCGGAATCCTGAGAGCTCGCGCAGCTCCTGTAAGCCCTGTTCCGGGGTGATAATCCGAACCTGGGTAACGCTCTCGCGGGCGCCTATCTGCCGCGCGAGGCGCGATACCTCACCGGCATCCAGGGCACGCTTTAGGAACAAGGAGGCGTGAGGTTGTCCTTGCCAGCCAGCGGTCAGTGTCTGGATATTATCCAATAGCAGCAAAAAAGAAGCCGGCAAAGCAAGCGCGACGCCAATCACACCGGCCGTCATCAGATTCGATACGGGGCTGCGCGTAAACTGTCCCAGCGAGCCAAAAAGAGCTCGAGCGTGCTGCTCGCGCCAAACGCGGAAAAGGCGGCGAAGACTTCCATGCGAGCGGCGCGGCTTCATTGGCAATCTAGGGCCTAAATGTCCCGACGGCCGCCCAGACCGTCATCGATCAGCTCCCCGTCGAGCAAGGTCAGGCGTCGATGCCCCAGGCAGCCGATCAGAGTCAGGTCATGACTGGCGATCAGCATCGTCACGCCCAACTCGTTGAATCGCTCGAACAGCCGCATGATCTCTGCCGAGAGCTGCGGATCGAGATTGCCCGTGGGCTCGTCGGCCAACAGAATGGGCGGGCGCGCCACCACCGCTCGTGCGATACCAACGCGCTGTTGCTCGCCGCTGGAAAGCATGACCGGGTATTGGCGCTCCTTGTCCAACAGCCCCACCGTATCGAGCGCGGCGCGAACCCGCCGACCCATCTCTTTGTGCGGCGCACCGGCAATAACCAAGGGCAGCGCCACATTGTCAAACACCGGGCGATCATTGAGCAGGCGATGATCCTGAAAAATCATTCCGATGCCGCGGCGCAGAAGCGGGATGCGCCGGCGCGGCATTCGCGTGAGGCTTACATTGGCGATAAGGATCTGCCCGCGAGTCGGCCGCTCCAGTAACGGAATCAGCCGCAGCAATGTGGTCTTGCCGGCGCCGGAATGTCCGGTAACGAAAGCGAGCTCGCCGCGAGCGATGCGTAGCGAGACGCCGCGCAAGGCTTCCTTGCCTCCGGGGTAGCGCTTGCCGACCCCATCCAATCGGATCATCCAGCCGCGCTCTCCTGCTGTGGCACGCCGAGCAAGGCATCGACGAACTCCTCGGCGGTGAAGGGGCGCAAATCCTCGACCTGCTCGCCCACGCCGATACAGCGAATGGGGAGGCCGATCTGCTGGGCGATGGCGAAGATCACGCCGCCCTTGGCGGTGCCATCGAGCTTGGTGATGGCGATTCCAGTCACACCCACCGCATCGTGAAACTCTCGCGCCTGGGCGAGCGCGTTCTGGCCCGTGCCGGCATCGACAATCAAAAGCACCTCATGCGGCGCGGCCGGATCTTGTTTACCCAAAACACGCTTTATTTTTCTGAGCTCCTCCATGAGGTTGCTCTGCGTGTGCAGGCGCCCGGCGGTATCGGCGATCAACACGCCGGTTCCGCGCGCAAGGGCGGCCTGATGAGCGTCATAGATCACGGAGGCCGCATCCGAGCCAGTGGGCTGTGCAATCACGGGGATGCGGGCGCGCGTGCCCCAGATCGTGAGCTGCTCGACGGCGGCGGCGCGGAAGGTATCGCCGGCCGCCAGCAGCACGTCATAGCCATTCTCACGCAGGCGGCTCCCCAGCTTACCGATGGTGGTGGTCTTGCCCACGCCGTTGACGCCAACGGTGAGTATGACGTAGGGCCGCGTGTCGATGCCAAACGGTTGCGCGCAGGGCGCAAGCATCGCGATCATGGCCTCGCGCAATGCGCGTTGCAGTGCCGCCGCATCGGCGAGCTGATTACGCAGCAATCGCTCGGTCAAGCCCACGATGATGTGCTGGGTTGCCTCTATGCCGACGTCGGCCATGAGCAGCAGCGTTTCCAGCTCTTCGAGCAGCTCCTCGTCGATCACCTTAGGGCCGAGCAACAACGTGGAGAATCCGCTGCCGGTCTTGCGCAGCCCCGAGCGCAAACGGATGAGCCAGCCGCCGCGCGCGCTCGCTTCATCATGCGCCGCCTGGCGCGGCTCGATTTGTTCGCTCGTCTCGGCTGCCTCTACCGCAGGCGGCTCGATCTGTTCGGGCAAATCGGCCGCCTCTACCTCGCGCGGCTGCGGCTCGGCGTTGTCGGCTGCATCGGCAGCGCGATCTTTACTGTGCTTTTTACGACGAAAACCTAGCATGGAAATCAAGGTCGATGGTTGTCCAGCAAGAGGATGTTATCCTACCACTGCTT
>JAKDMQ010000332.1 GCA_030452265.1 Nitrococcus sp. | reverse complement strand
CAGGTCCACATCGCCGATATCGATACCGAGCTCGAGCGAGGCGGTTGCCACCAGGGCGCGCAGATTGCCCGTCTTGAGCCGGCGCTCGGCCTCCAGGCGGTGCTCGCGCGCCAAGCTGCCGTGATGAGAGGTCACCGCGGCCTCTCCCAGGCGCTCGGCTAGGTGGCGCGTGGCGCGTTCACACAGGCGCCGGGTGTTGACGAAGACAAAAGTCGTGCCGTGGGTATCGATCAATTCGGCCAAGCGGTCATAGATCTCATTCCAAACTTCATTGGCCAGCACCGCCGAGAGCGGCGCGCCGGGTAGTTCTAAGGCCAAGTCTCGCGTGCGGGCGAAACCGACATCGATGATCTTGCATAGACTATTACCGCCGCCTAGAAACGCGGCGATATCGGCGATGGGCTTTTGCGTGGCCGACAGACCAATGCGCTGCAGCGGGCGCGGGGCAAGGCTGGCAAGCCGCTCCAAGGATAGCGCAAGGTGCGCGCCGCGCTTGCTGCCCGCGAGCGCATGAATCTCATCCACGATCACCGTGCGCACCGAGTCCAGCATCTCTCGCCCGGATTTCGAGGTGAGCAGGATATAGAGCGATTCAGGCGTGGTCACGATGATGTGCGGCGGCTCGCGCAGCATACGCCGGCGCTCGGTTGGCGGCGTATCACCGGTGCGCACCCAGGCGCGGATCTCGACCGGGGGCAGCCTCTGCCGCGCCAACTCGGAGCGGATCCCCGCCAGAGGAATTTGCAGATTGCGCTGAATGTCATTGGACAAGGCCCGCAGTGGCGAGACATAGAGCACCCTCGTGCTCTTGGCAAGCTCCTGCTCCAGCCCCTCACGCACCAGGGAGTCAATAGCCGCGAGGAACGCGGCCAAGGTCTTACCGGAGCCCGTTGGGGCGGCGATCAGCGCATGCTCACCGGCGCGGATGGCGGACCAGGCGCTTAGCTGCATGGCCGTGGGCTCGCCGAGGGCGCGCTCGAACCAAGATCGGACCGCTGGGTGAAACTCAGTCATGGCCATAGCGAAGATACCAAAACTGCAAGGCTTTACTTCGCGGGTTGCTCGCTGTGCGGTTTCGGCCTACGGCGCGTCATGTTTCGCTGGTACCAATACGCTCGACCAGGTCCCTCGATCCGCCGCGCGGGCGGCTTCCCCTTCGGCAATGTACGCGGTCTAGTGATACCGGTAAGCGACTACCCAGCCCGCGCGCACCAACCATCAGTTCAGCTCGACGCTACCCTAGGCTGCGGGAACGGCCATCCGGCGGCAAACTGCGCATGCGTACAGTATGCGCTGTGAGTCCTGCCACGCCGAGACACGTCAATCCGCCATCCGGTGATCGGCGATAAATATGTCCTCGAGGCCGTCATCCCGGAAACTCTGCTCGATGTCAGCTTTCTTTACACGGTCTCCTTTCCAAGAAAAGTCACCTCCAAAACGATACTGATTTTATACACGAAATTTGAATGGCATAGGTTGTGCGTAGTCCCCTGGCGACAGCGTTCAACACTGATCAGTGACCGAACGTAATAGTTGACACAACAGTACGACATCCATACGAGGGGGAAACACCATGCAACGCAAACGCAAGCTTTTGCTCACCACAGCCACCCTAGCGCTCGCCGGCCTGGGGCTGACCACCGGCAACGCCTTGGCGGCGCCGATAGTCGAGGATTTCGAAGGCTATTCAGTTGGCACCGACCTGGTCGGCACCGGCGGATGGGACAGCGAGACTCCCAGTGACATCATCGCCGAGGTCAGGGACGACCCCGCTGCCCCGGGCACGGGCAACAACGTGGGCTTTTTCGAGCGAACGGCCAAAGCCACCCCCAGCCTGTATTTGGACCTGGGCGCAAACGCCATCTCCGATGGTGCACTGGGCGAATTCTCCGTGCGGTTCTTGTTCGACGAATCGACGAACTCCTCCGTGTTTGGTCTTTCCACCCTGGCGAACCCGGGCTCAACAAGCCCGGGTTATGGCGCTGGAACCCAACTCCTCATCGACTTTCGCCTCGGCGGAGATACCAGCCCCGGACGCGACGACCTGATCTACATGACGGATCAGGGACACTCCCAGGGCCCCACTCTGGCGTCGAACCTCAATCCCAACACATGGTACGAGCTGTCGGCAACCATCGACAACGCCGCCAATACCGTCTCCAACTTCATTCTCAATGGTGTACTTTTCGACGATGGCACTTATGGTTTCAACGAGTTTGCGGCGCAGGATAATGGCGCCCTGCAGACCTTCTTCGTGTATGAGCAAGGTTTCACGGCCGGACTCTTCCTGGACGATATTCGCGTCGGCGAAACCGCCGTCAGCGCCGTTCCCGCGCCGTCGAGCGTAGTGCTCCTGGCGATGGGTCTTGGCCTGATACTATTGATGCGTTCGCGTAAACCCGCTGAAGGCGGCCGGCGCATCTGATCGCAAGGATCGTCCCTGACCTGACGATCGGCCCGCATTGGGCCGAAGTATGCGACCTGCCCCGCCCTAATCGGCGGGGCATTTTTTGGCGTGTGGCATTAGTACGGAATCGGCTCGCGGCCGGCGGTCGGAGCATCAACCCATTCGCGTTCCTCGGGTGGTTGCAGCTGCGCATAATCCGATGCGGCCAGAGTTCGAGACAATAGGGGGACAATAGGGGACCGACCAGCATGGCACTTACTTAAGCCTCAACTCATGGATTGCGTGAAAGCAAGCTGGAATCTCGTAGGTGGATAAGCGCAGCGCATGCACGTGCAAGCCTTCGAAACAGTGGGCGGTGGATGCGCTAACGTTTATCCACCACGGTTTTTCTGCATTACGCATTTATAATCCGCAGATTAGAGATTAAGTAAGTGCCATTCGGGACAGCAGCGGCCTGGCAAGGCCGCCCAATTCGAGCGGGTGGGAATCCCGCCC
>JAKDMQ010000331.1 GCA_030452265.1 Nitrococcus sp. | reverse complement strand
ATGCTCTCTTCACTCGGCCGAGTTGAGCTGCAGAGGATCCGCACCGGCCGCCTGGAGGACAGCGATTGGCCGCGCCTGACCAGCACCATGAATCTGCTCTCCCAAGCACGGCTTTTCATCGACGACACGCCGGCGCTGACACCCATAGAAATGCGCGCCCGCGCCCGTCGGCTCAAGCGCGAGCACGGCCTGAGCCTGATCGTGGTCGACTATCTCCAGCTCATGCACATGCCCGGATACAAAGAAAACCGCGCCACCCAGATTGCCGAAATATCCCGCGCGCTCAAGAGCATGGCCAAGGAATTGAGCGTGCCGGTAATCGCCTTGTCGCAGCTCAATCGCAGTCTGGAGCAGCGCCCCAATAAACGCCCGGCGATGTCTGATCTGCGCGAATCCGGGGCGATCGAGCAAGATGCCGATGTCATCGTCTTTATCTATCGTGACGAGGTCTACCACCCGGACAGCCCGGACAAGGGAACAGCGGAGATCATCATCGGCAAGCAGCGCAACGGTCCCATAGGGACCGTGCGGCTGACGTTCCTGGGCAAATACACGCGCTTTGAGAACTATATCGATGATGACTTTCGAGGCGAGGTCTGTGCGTGACTCGTCTGGCGCGAGCAACCGTTGATCTCGGCGCACTGCGTTACAATCTAGCGGTCGCGCGCCGCTCGGCGCCGAGCGCGCGTATCGTCGCGGTGCTCAAGGGCGACGGCTACGGCCACGGGCTGCTTCAAGTCGCCTCCGCTTTGGAGCAGGCGGATGCTTTCGCCGTGAGCTGCGTGAATGAGGCGAGCCGGCTGCGCGCGGCCGGTTTTCGGCATCGGATCGTTCTGCTGGCGGGCTATTTCGAGCCCGATGAGCTGCCGGCATTCGCCGAGCATGGGCTCGATCCGGTTATCCATGCCGAATGGCAGTTGGCGCCGTTGGAGCGCGCAACCTTGCAGCGGCCATTGGATGTTTGGCTCAAGGTGGATACGGGTATGCATCGGCTTGGCTTCCCCACCGAGCGGGTGCGTGAGGTCTACCGAAGGCTGCGCTCCACTGCCTCGGTGGCGAGCATACGGTTTATGACCCATCTTGCGCGTGCCGATGACCGGCGCGACCCCATGACTGAGGTACAGCTCGAGGCATTTGACGCGGCCTGCCGGAGTCTGCCCGGCGAGCGCACCATCGCTAATTCCGCCGCCACCCTCGCCTGGCCGCGGACCCATGCGCAGTGGGTCCGCCCGGGTATCATGCTTTATGGCTGCTCTCCTTTCAGCGACGGGCTCGAGTGCCCGGAGCTGCTACCCGTGCAAACCCTAGAGGCGCGGCTGGTGGCAATCCATCATCGCCGGCCGGGGGAGCGCATCGGCTATGGCGGGGACTATGCCTGCCCCGAGGCGATGCCGGTAGGCGTCGTCTCCATCGGTTACGGCGATGGTTATCCGCGCCATGCCCCCAGTGGAACGCCGCTGCTGCTCGCGGGGCGCGAAGTGATGCTGGTAGGCCGGGTGTCGATGGACATGCTCAGTATCGATCTGCGATCGGCTCCGAATGCGCGGGTGGGTGATGTTGTAGTGCTCTGGGGTGAGGGCCTGCCGGTGAGACGCGTTGCCGAGTGCTGCGGCACTATCCCCTATGAGCTGCTGTGCAAGATCACGAGTCGAGTCCAATTTCGCCACGTCGACCCGGGCGGCATGGGGTAGGCTGATCCCCTCCATACCGGCGTCACCGAGCCGGCCAAAGCAGAACCTGACCATGCACTCCCGACCACACACCGTCTTTATCTGCGCTGATTGCGGCGCTCGCGCCGCCAAGTGGACCGGGCAATGCGCGGAGTGCGGAGCATGGAATAGCCTTGCGCAGACGGCTCCCGCCAAACCCAGCACCCAGCCGTTCGGGCACTACGCCGGCGAGTCCGCGGTGAAACCGCTCTCTGAGGTCGCGCGCACTGACGAGGCGCGCTTTGCCACCGGCAGCGACGAGCTCGATCGAGTGCTCGGTGGGGGGCTGGTGCAGGGTGGCGTGGTGCTGCTCGGAGGTGACCCTGGTATCGGCAAGTCCACCCTGTTACTCGAGACCATGGCCCGGCTCTCCAGCGCCGCGCCCACGCTGTATGTCACAGGCGAGGAGTCGCTGCGCCAGGTGGCGCTGCGCGCCAAGCGCCTCGGTGTGCGCGGGCAGGGGCTGTACGTGCTCTCGGAGACGGCGCTGGAGGCCATCCTCGCGACGGCTGAGGCACAGCGCCCGGCGGTGATGGTAGTGGACTCCGTGCAAACCCTGCACGGAGCCGCGCTTGGCTCGGCGCCTGGGTCCGTCGCCCAAGTGCGCGAATGCGCGGCCCACCTGGTGCGTTTTGCCAAACAGACCGGAACCGCGGTCTTTCTGGTCGGACATGTAACCAAGGAAGGCCAGCTCGCCGGGCCTCGGGTGCTGGAGCACATGGTGGATACGGTGCTTTATTTCGAGAGCGACAGCGCCAGCCGCTTTCGCTTGCTGCGGGCCGTGAAGAACCGCTTCGGCGCGGTCAACGAGCTGGGGGTCTTCGCAATGACGGATTCAGGCCTGCGCGAAGTAAAAAACCCCTCGGCAATTTTCCTCACCCGCCATGATGCGCCGGTACCGGGTAGCGGCATCATGGTTACGCGCGAGGGCACCCGGCCGCTGCTCGTTGAGGTTCAGGCGCTGGTCGCCGGAAGTCCGTTGACCCATCCCCGGCGTGTCAGCGTCGGCCTCGACGGCAACCGCTTGGCCATGCTGCTCGCGGTGCTGCAGCGCCATGGCGGTATCCGCACAGGCACCGAGGATGTGTTTGTCAACGTGGTCGGCGGTGTCCGGGTGAGCGAGACAGCGAGCGATTTGCCGGTGCTCATGGCCGTGCTCTCCAGCCTGCGCGATCGACCCATTGCGCAGGATTGGGTCAT
>JAKDMQ010000101.1 GCA_030452265.1 Nitrococcus sp. | reverse complement strand
ACGGCGTCATGACGGATGGAGCTGACCTGGCCCCAGAGCTGGTTGCGGGCACTGGTCTGCAGATGCAGCCTCCCCAGCACCGGCATCACGATTTCGAGACCATTGATTCGGCTCGCGAGGCCGTTCAGGTAACGCCGATGTTCTTGCTCGAGCTCGCGGAAAACTCGCACGAGCTGCACTCCATGCCCGGTGAGCCGGGTTCCGCCGCCACCGCGTCCACCTACGGCACGCTCGACGAGAGGGCGCTCAGAGAGGTTATTGAGCCCTTCGATGCGCTCCCATGCCGTACGATAGCTGATACCCGTGGCATGGGCGGCCCGGTTGATTGAACCGTGCTCGGTAATTGCCTCGAGCAGTCCGATCCCCTCGTCCGCAAGCAGCAGCCCGGTGGCGTAGCGTAGCTGAAGACCGGCTTCGAGTGACGGGTGACCTTCGTCTTTAGTCATGGGCTTCACACTCAATGTTTGCACGGAGGGTCGTGGCGCGCCAGGGCCTAGAACTGGCAGCCAGGGCAATAGTATGTCGCACGCTGACCGCCGCGCTCGATTCGAATGCAGCCCGCGCATCGGCGGCAGAGCGCCCCACCCCGGCCATAGACCTCGAGGCGCTGGCGGAAGTAACCGGGGCGCCCGTCGCTGCCGGTAAAATCGCGCAATGTAGTGCCTCCGGCGTCGATCGCTTCGTCAAGCACGCCCTTGACTGCCTGCACCAGCCGCGCGCAGCGCTTGCGGCCTATCCGCCCGGCCGAGGACATGGGGCGAATTGCGGCGCGGTGCAATGCCTCATTGGCGTAGATGTTACCAACGCCCACCACCACCCGGTTATCCATTAGCAACGCTTTGATGCTGGCACGCCGACCACGGCTGCGGCCATGCAGATAAGCCGTATCAAAGGCCCCGGACAGGGGCTCGGGGCCCAACTTGGAAAGCAGGCGATGCTGAGCGGGATCGCCGGCGCTCCAGTGCAGACTGCCGAAACGGCGAGGATCCGTGTAGCGCAGTGCCTGCCCGTCAGACAAGACGATATCCAGATGAGCATGCGCAAGCGCCGGCTCCGCCGCCGCAACCAACCGCAGACTGCCGGACATGCCCAGGTGCAGGATCAACGTAGCGTTATCCTCGAGTCGCAGCAGCAGATACTTCGCCCGCCGTTGTACCGCGATGATCCGGCGATTCTCGGCGTGTCGGGGCAAGCTATCGGCGACAGGCCAGCGCAAGCGGGCATCGCGTATGATGATTCTTGCAATGCGCCGACCGCGCGCGTAGGGCTCGATGCCGCGGCGGGTGGTTTCCACTTCGGGGAGCTCTGGCATGCCGATCCGTGCCCGATTACCAGACAGTACGAATGTTCTCGGTCCAACTTACGGCCTCCACGTAGGCCTCGTTGGTCTCGGCGGCGCTTAGCCCCAGCTCCCGGACGCGCGCGACGCATCCCGCCTCGAGATCCCTGACGGCGCTGAGCACCCGTCCTTCGGCGCCGTCGCCATGCAGTAAGGCCGAAGCGATGGCCTGGTCTAGCGGCAGCCGTTCCAGGATTCGCTCCAGCGGGGCATCCAACAGTGCATCAAGGCCCGACAACAATCCTACCATAAAGCACCGCGCGGGATTTTCCACACCAATCATGCGGCCAGTGCTTTCGCAAAGACGCGCCCGTATCATGACGGCCACGGCCAGTTCCTTCGGCTTGCCGGGAATCGAGGCGAGCGCTATAAGCGCGGCCAATGTCCACAGCTTGCGCGTTCCCAGGTACACCACCGCTTCGCGTATGGAATCAATCGGGCGGCGCAGCGCAACGAACGAGGAGTTCAAATAGCGCAACAGCTTGTAGCTCAGCGCGATGTCTTGGCTAATGAGATCCTCCAGCTCGCCGACATCCACGTCCGGGCGCTGCAGCGTGGCAATGAGCTTGAGGACGGGCAGACGGCTCGCGGGTATATCCTTGTTGCTCATCGTGCTCGGGCGGCTGAGGAAATAGCCCTGGAAGTAGTCGAAGCCCATGCGCTTGCACGCCTCGAAGCCCTCTGGAGTCTCGACCTTCTCGGCGAGCAGCTTGACATTGAAGGGCCTCAGTAGGTCTACTTGCTCGGCCAGCTCGGAGAGGCTCAATCTGGGTGTTTCAACCTTGACCAGATCGGCGCGCTGGAGCAACGGGCGCAGCGACGGATCGTAGACGAAGTCGTCGAGCGCGATGCGATACCCCGCCGAGCGCAGGGAGTCAAGCCCGGCGATGATCTCCGGCTCCGGAGCCACATTCTCCAATATTTCAAGGACGACCCGAGCGGCCGGCAGCGCAATACGGCCGTGGTTGACGACGAAGCCGTGGGTCATGTTGATGAAGGCTAGGCGGTTTCCGACCAGTTCATCGAGGCCGAATACCGTAAGCGTGTTGACAATGACCTCAGAGGTCGCGCGGTCGCCGTCCTCCACCTGGGCATTCGCCACCGAGGCATGGCGAAAGAGCAGCTCGTAACCGTAAACGTCGCGATTGCGGTCAAAAATGGGCTGACGTGCGAGGAATACTTCATGCATGCGTTCGTGCCAGGATTGCGGGCTGGCAGAGGAGGCATCCTAGAGCGCTCTGACCATACGCGGTTACGAACAGTTCCATGGACGCTGCTTTACCGGGCTCCCTATAATACAATAACGCTTCTCGTTTCGTGAAGTGGATTAGTATTTCATAGGCTTACCTCTAACAGAAGGTATCTACCGCTCATGTTGTACGGCTTTTTCGAGCTCCCCTGGTGGGGCTATGTTCTGATCGCGCTCGGGTTGACCCACATTACGATCGCCAGCGTGACCATCTATCTGCACCGCCACCAGGCCCATCGCGGCATGGATCTGCACCCGGCGGTAGCGCACTTCTTCCGGTTCTGGCTGTGGCTGACCACGGGGATGGTCACAGCCGAGTGGGTGGCGGTACATCGCAAGCATCACGCTAAAGTGGAGACAGAGAAGGATCCGCACAGTCCGCAGGTGCGCGGGCTCCACGCAGTGCTCTGGGGGGGCGCGTTGCTCTATAAAGCAGCGCTGAACGACCCGGACATCATTGCAACCTATGCGCGTGGCACCCCCAACGACTGGATCGAGCGTCATGTCTACCGGCCGTACTCATATTCCGGCCTCGTATTGATGCTGTTCATCGACCTGCTCTGCTTTGGCGTGGTTGGGGTCGGCATTTGGGCCGTGCAGATGCTCTGGATTCCGTTCTGGGCCGCCGGCGTCGTCAATGGCGTGGGGCACGCACTGGGTTATCGCAACTTCGAGCCGCCGGATGCCTCGACCAACATCGTTCCGCTGGGTATCCTGATCGGCGGGGAAGAGCTGCACAACAATCATCACGCGTTCCCGAGCTCGGCCAAGTTCGCCGTCAAATCCTGGGAGCTCGACCTCGGGTGGGTATATATCCGGGTTCTGCAAGCGCTGCGGTTGGCCCGGGTAAAGCGCATAGCGCCACGCCCCGCCATCCTCGATAAGGCGGATGTGGATATGGAAACGGTTGCGGCGGTGGTTCGGGCCAAAGTGCACGTGCTGGCGATTTACGCCCGGCAGGTGTTGCTGCCCACGTTGCGCGAAGAGCTGCAGTGCCCCGATGTCTCTTGCCAGAGAATGCTCAAACGCGCCCGGCGGGCACTGCTACGCGAGCAAAGCCTGCTTGATCGCCGCGCCGAAGCGCGGTTGGAGAATGCACTGGCGCAAAGCCAGCGGCTAATGACGGTGTATGAGTTCAGGCTGCGTCTGCAGCGGCTCTGGAGTAGCTCAAACACCTCGCACGAGGTGCTGCTGAAAGGGCTTAGAGATTGGTGCGCACAAGCGGAGCTCAGCGGTATCCAGACCCTGCAGGAGTTCGCCCGCGGCCTGCGCGGTTTCACGGTGGTGCAATCGGCCCTGCGCTAAAGAGAGAGCCCCAGCGAGCGTAACGGGGCAGATCGTGCCGGTTACGCTCGTCGGTGCTCCCGGTAGCGGCCGATATCGTAACAACCGGGGATTATTTCAGCTTCGCCTCACGATAGACCACGTGCTTGCGTACCACAGGATCGTATTTGCGGAACTCGAGCTTGTTCGGTGTGTTCCGCTTGTTTTTGCTCGTGGTATAAAAATGGCCGGTTCCGGCCGACGATACAAGCTTGATTTTGTCGCGCATGGCGCTTTACCTCAGAGTTTTTGCCCGCGCATGCGGATGCCCTGGAGCACTTTGTCTATACCAATTTTGTCGATCATCCGCATACCCTTGGACGAGACGCGCAACCGGATCCAGCGTTGCTCGCTTTCCACCCAGAAACGATGATAGTGCAGGTTGGGTAGGAAACGACGCCTGGTCTTGTTATTGGCATGCGAGACGTTGTTACCTGACATCGGACCCTTGCCCGTCACCTGGCAAACCCTGGTCATGGCTGCAACCTCCTCGTTTGAGCTCCGACTCGATCACTTGTCCGCGGTCGCGGCGCAAACCGGTTTATACCAGCATGGCGGGCGTTGTTCAACCGCGGCTACCTTGAATTCCCACGCCACGCCACCACTTTGTGCGTAACGACTCAGAAGATTGCCTAAGCCATACTTTACTATGAGGAGGTGTTTTGATGGCCATCCGTCGTTACGAGCCGTGGACATTGTTCAACGAGCTGAGCAAAGAGCTCTCGCGGATCTATGAGGGTCAGCCGGGTACGGATTCCAGTAGTCTCGCCACCAGTGACTGGGTACCGGCCGTGGATATCCGGGAGGAGTCCGGGCATTACGTGATCGATGCCGATTTACCCGGTGTGCGCGCGGAGGATATCGAGATCAACATGGAAAACGGCATGCTGATCATCAAAGGAACGCGAGAAGCACAATCCCGGGAATCCGGACCGGATTACAAGCGCACGGAACGCTCGAGCGGCGCCTTTTATCGCCGCTTCAGCCTGCCGGATACCGCGGATGCCGAGCGCATCAGCGCGCGTAGCGAGCTCGGCGTACTGCAGGTTACGATTCCGAAACAAGAAAAGCTGCAGCCTCGGCGCATCAGGGTCGAAGGCTAACACCCAAAGCGGGCCCGCCTGGGGGGCCCGCTTGCTGAATATGGCTTGAGTTTACGAGCGCGATGGAGTTCAAGGACTACTACCACACCTTGGGCGTGTCGAAAGATGCGTCCACCGAAGAGATCAAGCGCGCCTATCGTAAGCTCGCCCGCAAGTATCATCCGGACGTCAGCAAGGCGGCGGATGCCGAACAGCGCTTCAAAGAAGTCGCCGAGGCCTACGAGGCGCTGAAAGACCCCAACAAGCGCCGCGCCTACGATCAGCTCGGGAGCAACTGGCGCGCCGGAGAGGAGTTCCGGCCGCCGCCGGACTGGCAATTCAGGGGTAATTTCAACAGCGGCGGTGCCGGAGGCTTCAGCGATTTCTTCGATACCCTGTTTGGTCGCGGCGGCTCGCCCTTTGAGGGCATGTTCGGCTCTGCCACGGCTCGGCGCCGCGGCTTTGCCAGACGTGGCGAAGATCAGTTGGCAAAGATCGCGATATCCTTGGAGGAAGCCTATCAGGGGGCGACCCGTACCATCGCGGTGGAAGCACCGGAAGTCGACGCTCAGGGTCGGGCGCGGCGCACCACGCGCAATCTGCGCATCCAGATTCCTGGCGGCGTACGCGAGGGCCAGCGTATTCGGTTGGCTGGGCAAGGCAGCACGGGCTTCGGGCATGCCGGCGCCGGCGACCTTTTCCTCGATGTCCACATAGAACCCCATAGACTCTACCGGGTGCACGGCAAAGACGTACATCTCGAGCTGCCTATCACCCCATGGGAGGCGGCATTGGGCGCGAGCCTCAATGTTCCAACCCTCGGTGGCCGGGTAGACTTGAAAATTCCGCAAAATTCCCAAAGCGGCCGGCGGCTGCGCCTGCGTGGGCGCGGAATGCCGGGTGCTCCTCCCGGCGATCAGTATCTGGAGCTGCGCATCGTCAATCCCCAGGTCCGAACCGAACGGGCGCGAGAGCTGTTTCGCGCCCTTGAGCGGGAGTTGGGTTTCAATCCGCGGGCCGATCTCGGCAGCTAGCGCGCTGGGCCTTGGCTTGAAAAATTCCCGCCGCTACCCAATGTCAATGGCAAGCTTCAAGCGGCTGATTCCTTGAAGCAGCAAGCTCGGCAGACAACGTGCAAGGAGATCGCTATGGCGACTGAAAACATTTCTCCCACCGCCAGTCATGACACCACCGATCGTTTTGCCAAAGCGGCACATGAGGCGGTTGATCGTGTGGCCACACAGGGTGCGCGAGCCGAAGAGCGCTTGCGCACGACGGGCGATCGTTACGGTGATCAGTCGCGCGAGGCGATCGATACGTTGACTGCCTACATACACGATCACCCCTATGCCGCTCTGGGCTGGGCCGTGGCGGGCGGTTTCGTCATCGGAAGATTGCTGGGGCGTCGCTGAGCACTATAGCCATTATGGCGGAGCCGGACCCAGAGCACTCCAGCACGGAAGAGAACGCGACCCCGCTGCCGCTAACTGAGATCGCCAGCGCGCTGCTCGGAGCCGGCCGGCGGTTTGTCCAGCATGTAGGCGAGCTGCTCGGCCTCGAGACACAACGGGCTTTGCAGGCGCTCACTTGGATGGTGGCATTGGCCGTGTTGGCGGGACTACTGGCGGCCGGAACGTGGCTTTTGCTGCTCGCGGCGGCGTATACGGCACTGGTGGACTTAGGCATGGGCAGCGCGGCAGCGCTGTTGCTGCTCGCCGCGCTCAATCTGCTGGGAGTCATCATCAGCGCGCTGATCATCCGCCGCCTGAGCAGCGCGCTGATGTTTCGTGCCACCCGCCGGGTTTTACTGGGAGAGCCGAAACATGAGCCGTTTAAGCCGCCGCATACGCGAATGTGAGACCGCCATTGACACGGACCGCCGCAACATGGCCGCCGCTACGACACAGCTCCGAGCGGGCATACACCGCCGCATGAGCCGTCCAAGCATTCTATTGGCGTTCTTCGGCGGTGGCTTGGCGCTGGGCTTTCTCAGCGGCGCTCGAAAAACCTCAGATACCGCATCCAGCACCGTGGCATCGCCAAGAGTCGCATCCCCCTGGAGCTCGATGGGCACGCGCCTCGCGCGCGACGTTCTGTGGCCGGTTGGCATAAGCGCATTACAAGTCCAGCTCGCTCGTCTGCTCGGTAGCGACACTCAGCGCCGCTGATAGATTTCGGCCTCAGATTGCTGGAATTCGCGCGCCTTGTCGCGCAGCCCTTGCTCGAGCGCGCTTTGCGGATCCGAGATTTTGTTCTGCCGCGCGTATTCGCTTACCTCCTGGGAGATCTTCATCGAACAAAAGCGGGGGCCGCACATCGAGCAGAAGTGCGCGAGCTTGTGCGCCTCCTTGGGAAGAGTCTCATCGTGATAGGCCTGGGCACGGTCGGGATCGAGACCGAGGTTGAACTGGTCGCGCCAGCGAAATTCAAAGCGCGCCTTGGATAAGGCATTATCGCGTAGCTGAGCCGCCGGATGGCCTTTCGCCAAATCGGCGGCATGAGCGGCGATTTTATAGGCGATGATGCCCTCACGCACATCATGCTTATCCGGTAATCCCAGGTGTTCCTTGGGCGTGACGTAGCAGAGCATCGCCGTACCGTACCAACCGATCATGGCCGCGCCGATGGCCGAGGTGATATGGTCATAGCCAGGCGCGATATCGGTTGTAAGCGGACCCAGGGTGTAGAAGGGCGCCTCATGGCAAAGGCGTAACTGCTCGGTCATGTTCTCGTGAATGAGCTGCATGGGTACGTGACCCGGCCCTTCGATCATGACCTGGCAGTCGTGTTCCCAGGCCACCTGCGTCAGCTCTCCAAGCGTGGCAAGCTCCGCCATTTGCGCCTCGTCATTGGCATCCGCGATGGACCCGGGGCGCAGACCGTCGCCGAGGGAGAACGCGACATCGTAGGCGGCCATGATCTCGCAGATCTCCTCGAAGCGCTCGTAGAGGAAGCTCTCGCGGTGATGCGCCAGGCACCACTTGGCCATGATCGAGCCTCCACGCGAGACGATGCCGGTGACACGCGTTGCTGTAAGCGGCACGAAGGCGAGGCGCACGCCGGCATGGATGGTGAAGTAATCCACACCCTGCTCGGCTTGCTCGATCAAGGTATCGCGGAAGATCTCCCAAGTCAGCTCCTCAGCTTTACCGTCCACCTTTTCCAGGGCCTGATAGATCGGCACCGTACCGACGGGTACCGGCGAGTTGCGAATCACCCATTCCCGTGTCTCGTGGATATGCCGTCCGGTGGAGAGGTCCATGATGGTATCGGCGCCCCAGCGGGTAGCCCAGACCATTTTCTCAACCTCTTCCTCGATAGAGGAGGTCAGCGCCGAGTTGCCCATATTAGCGTTGATCTTCACCAGGAAATTACGCCCGATAATCATCGGCTCGGACTCAGGGTGATTGATATTGGCCGGAATGATGGCGCGGCCGCGCGCCACTTCGCTGCGCACGAGCTCCGGCGTGATTCGCTCGGGAATTCGGGCGCCAAATGACCTGCCCGGGTGCTGCCGGCCAAACCCGCCGGCCTCGCGCTCCTGGAGCTGGCTCTCGCGCAGGGCGACGTACTCCATCTCCGGCGTGATGACGCCGCGGCGCGCATAATGCATCTGCGTAACGCAGCTACCCACCCGCGCTCGCCGCGGTGGGCGGATATGGGCAAAGCGCAGCGCCGCCGCGGTTGGGTCCGACTGGCGCTCCCTCCCGTAGCCCGAGCTTGGGCCTTCGAGCCGCTCGCAGTCGTCGCGCTCCTCTATCCAGGGCGCGCGCACGGCCGGCAGACCGCGGCGTAGGTCCACATGATGCTCGGGGTCGGTGTAGGGCCCTGAGGTATCATAAAGGTAGAATGGCCGATTGCGCTCCGCACCGGACGTGGACGGTGTATCCGCCAATGTGACTTCGCGCATGGGCACCCGCAGGTCTTGGCGTGAGCCCTCGGCGTAAATCTTACGCGAGCCTGGGAACGGCCGTAGCACGGGCTCCTCGAGTCGCCCAGTATGGCTGTCCGGAGCCTCGTGGGACGTTGCGCTCATCGTGTTGCCTCCTTCACTGAACCGAATTTGTAGCCCCTTCAACAATCGCTGGCCGCCTGGGCGGCGCGTGCTGGGAGTCCCAACACCATGGTAGGCCAAAACCTCGCCGAAATCCTACACAATCACGCCATGTTGGAGCTGGAAGCGATCGACCGGAAGTACCGGAACGGCGCCGTTGAACGGCTCGGCAACACCAGTATTACAATTCGAATATATCAGGGCGGCAGTGCCGGCACGGCGGGGGGATCCTCCTAATTTGGTATATGGCAATCTTACGCGACGGCGGTGCCCTCCAAGCGATACTTCCAACGCCACACCGCAGGGTTCTGGTCGATTGGCGAAGAGGGTCAACGAAGAGGAGCGGTGTTGGAAGGGCGCTGACGACGCAGCGCTTTATGCTGGCTATACTTGGGCCAGAGCGCCACGATGAAGCGCCGGCGCAATGAGGTTGCGGCGACGACAGCAAAATCATTGAGAACGAAGCACCCAATGTATTACGGCGAATATGCGCCGGCGCGGATGAGACAAGCGTTAAGCCAGGAACGTTCAGGGGGCTCCGTGGCAGCGGGCACTCTAAAGGCCAAGCCTCGCGGCGGCGGTTCTGCGCGATCAGCCAGCGTCCTGCTCATGGTAGTCACAATCGCCGTATCGGGGTGCACCATGGTGGGTCCGGACTTCACCACCCCGCCCGCATCGGTCGCGCCGACATGAATCGAAGCCGATAACCCGCAGCTCAGGAGGCAATCACCCGATCCCACCTGGTGGAAGGCGCTGAACGATCCGACCCTCAATCGGCTGATCCATATCACTTATCGGCAGAATCTGTCACTGCACGCCGCGGCGGTGCGCGTGCTCGAGGCGCGCGCTCGCCTCGGCTCCGCGATCGACAACCTTTATCCGCAACAGCAACAGCTCCAGGGCGGGCTCAACTACGGGGATAAGAGCCGGCGCAACCCACTGCTCAACCGTTTCAACAACAACTCCTTCTGGCTCGGCCAAGCGGGCATCAGCGCCGATTGGGAGATCGACTTCTGGGGCAAGATCCGCCGTGCAATCGAGTCGAGCGAGGCCGGACTCACGGCGAGCGTCGCCGACTATAACAACGTCCTGGTCACGCTGCTCGCCGACGTCGCGAGCACCTACGTCAATATCCGTACTTTCGAGGAGCGGCTGCGGGTCGTGCGCGCGAACCTCGAGATCCAGAAAAGCAGCCTCGCCATAGCGCATGCTCGCTCCACGGAGGGGCAGAGCAGCCAGCGCGACGTCGAGCAGGCGAAGTCAGAGCTCGCAGAAACCCAGGCACAAGCGCCTCAGCCCGAGATCGGGCTGCAGCAGTCGCATAACGCGCTCAGCGTGCTCCTTGGCCTGCCGCCGGCCGCGCTCGGCGATCTCCTGGACCCGCACGCGCCCATCCCGCGGGCACCGCTTAAGGTGGCGGTCGGCATCCCGGCGCAGCTGCTGCGGCGCCGCCCTGACGTGCGAGCGGCCGAGCAGCAAGCCGCGGCCGAGAGTGCCAAGATCGGCATGACCAAAGCAGAGCTCTTTCCTGCCTTCTCGCTGAGCGGAACGTTTGGGTTTTTGTCCAGCGACAACGGCGCCTTTAGCGTAGGCGACCTCGCGCAGTGGAGCAGCCGCTCGCTCAGCGTTGGCCCGGCTTTCCGGTGGAACATCCTCAACTACGGGCAGATCACCAACCAGGTTCGCGCCCAGGACGCCGTGTTCCAGCAGGCCGTGCTCGCCTACCAGCAGCAGGTCTTGCAGGCGCAGCGCGAGGTCGAAGACGCGCTGGTCGCCTTCCTGCGCGCACAGGAGGCGGTGGATTCCCTGAGCCGGGCGGTCGCCGCGGCGCGCCGCTCCGTGGAGCTGGCAACGATCCAGTACCGCGAGGGCCAGACCGACTACACGACCGTGCTCACGGCGCAACAGGCGCTTGTGCGCCAGCAGAACCAGCTCGCCGTTGCGCGCGGGGATGTTCCCCAGGGATTGATCGGGATTTACCGGGCGCTTGGTGGCGGCTGGCAGATACGCGAGGGTAGGCCGCTGGTTCCGGCGCAGATCAAGGCCGAAATGGCCGAGCGCACCGACTGGGGCGGGCTGCTCGACTTCGACGACGGCGCTCTGCAACCCCCGGCGACCGGCCTGCTGCCACCACCCTGGCCTGAGTTATAGGACACCACGAGACATATTCCGATGGCGCCCATCCGCCCCTGCAAAGCCCACTGTTTCGTTCTCCTGAGCGCGCTCGCGCTCGCAGTCTTAGTCGGCTGCGATCAGCAGAACAGCTACGTGCCTCCACCGCCGGCCACGGTCGGCGTGACCAAGCCGGTGCGCCAGCCAGTGACCGATTATCTCGAGCTCACCGGCACCACTCAGGCGATCAACTCGGTCGATCTGGTGGCACGGGTCGAAGGCTTCCTACAAGCGATCAAAGTACCGGATGGCGCACTGGTCGAGAAAGGCGACGTTCTGTTCGTCATCGAGCCCGAGCCCTACGAGGCAAAGCTCGAGCAGGCTCGGGCCGGGATCGCCGAGCAACAGGCGGCGCTCGCCCGCGCGAGCTCGGAGTACCGGCGTCAGCTACGGCTCGTCAAGCAGAACGCAAGCTCCGAGGCCGCGCTCGAGCACTGGCGGGCCGAGCGCGACCAGGCCCAGGCGGGGCTCGATAGCGCCACCGCAAGCGCCCACCTCGCCGCGATAGAGCTCGGCTACACCCAAGGTCACGGCGCCCTTTGACGGGCGTCTTAGCGCGCACCTCGTCGACGTCGGCAGCCTCGTTGGCGCCGGCGCGCCCACGACCTTAGCCACACTGGTCCAGCTCGACCCGATCTGGGTCTATTTCAACGTCAGCGAGCGCGACGTTCTGCGCATCAAGGAATCGCTGCGCCGGCGCGGC
>JAKDMQ010000330.1 GCA_030452265.1 Nitrococcus sp. | reverse complement strand
CCTTGATCGAGCTCGGTGCCGAGGTTCGCTGGGCCTCTTGCAACATCTACTCCACGCAGGATCACGCCGCCGCTGCCATCGCCCGGCGTGGCATTCCAGTATTTGCCTACAAGGGCGAAACCTTGGAGGAGTATTGGGAGTTCACCCATCGGATCATGGATTGGCCGGACGATCGCAGGCCCAACATGATTCTGGACGATGGCGGAGACGCGACTCTCGTGGCTACCCTGGGGGCTCGCGCGGAAGTGGATCCGAGCGTGCTGGATAATCCTGGTAACGAGGAGGAACATGCCGCCTTCGCAGCCATAAGCCAGCGGCTCAGGAGCAAACCGGGGTTTTACAGCGGATTGCTCGAGAGCATCCGCGGCGTGACCGAGGAGACGACCACCGGCGTTCACCGCCTCTACCAGATGGAAAAGGAAGGGCGCTTGCCATTCGCCGCTATCAATGTCAACGACTCGGTAACAAAATCCAAATTCGACAATCTCTATGGCTGCCGCGAATCACTGGTCGATGGCATCAAACGCGCCACCGATGTCATGATTGCCGGCAAAATCGCCATCATCTGCGGCTATGGTGACGTCGGCAAAGGCTGCGCCCAGTCGTTGCGTGGCTTGGGCGCCACCGTGTGGATCACCGAGATCGATCCGATCTGCGCGCTGCAAGCCGCCATGGAAGGATACCGCGTCGTCGCTCTGAACAATCCGGGAATCATCGAGCAGGCCGATATTTTCGTCACCGCCACCGGCAACTACCATGTGATCGATCAGAATCACATGGCGCGCATGAAGAATCAGGCCATTCTATGCAACATCGGCCATTTCGACAGTGAGCTCGATGTGACCGGTCTGCGCCAGTATACCTGGGAAAATATCAAACCCCAGGTAGATCATGTGATCTTCCCGGACGGCAAGCGGATCATCCTGCTCGCCGAGGGGCGGCTGGTAAATCTTGGCTGTGCCACGGGCCATCCCAGTTTCGTCATGTCGAACAGTTTTACTAATCAGGTTTTGGCGCAAATGGAGCTGTTCCACGGCGAGGGGCGCTATGAAAAAAAGGTCTACGTGCTGCCCAAGGATTTGGACGAAGAAGTGGCGAGGCTGCATTTGTCAAAGATTGGTGCTGAGCTCACGGAGCTGACGGAGGCGCAGGCCCAATACATCGGCGTAGCCGTGACCGGGCCATACAAGCCGGATCACTACCGCTACTGAGCACGCTTACTGTAGCCGCGAAGCCTTCATGCGGGCCCAATGAAGGCTTTGCGGCTGCATACTCATGTTTGATTGGCATTGAGTGATCGACCGCGGAGTTATTCGAACAAGATCGTATGCAACTGCGATTCGATCTCCTCGAGATCCGGGAGCAATGCGGGCTCGCCGTTGACAAGCACTTGGCCGTGGATACCTGGCGTCGGCTCAAACTCATCTAGGGTCTCGACAGCCGGCTCGAAAAGCAGAGTCGGCCGCGGCACGTGCTGAGTTAGCACGGCGAAATACGGCAGCTTCTCACGTCTGCCTATGCCCTTGAGGACAATGATTCTGGTGTGAGCGCGTGGATCGGCGCGCTCGCCTGTTATCACCGCCTCCATAGATATGAGCGGAATTTTCTGATTACGCCAGTTGGCGAAGCCGAGCAGCCATTCCTGCTCGGCGCGGCAATCGGGTACAGGCTCAGCCTCTTGAAAGCCCGCGACTTCGGCCACCACCGCGGCTGGTAATAGGAGATTGTGATCGCAAATTGGGATAAGAAAGCAGCGAATGCTCTCGGCTTGTTCCATTGCCATTTCTAATAAATCCTCCCCGGCTAAGAGCGGGCTTGGGCTTTCGCCAGTAATCCGCGCAGCGTCGCCAACAACTCGCTTTCCTGATAGGGTTTGCCGAGGTAGTGATCTACACCGATCTCCATGGCCCGCAGCCGGTGCTTCTCGCCCGTGCGCGATGTAATGACAATAATTGGCACCGAGCGCAGGCGCTCGTCGTTGCGCATATGCGTAGCCAGCTCATAGCCATCCATCCGCGGCATTTCGATATCCAGCAGCATTGCATTCGGCACCACGTCCTGCAGCGCCGCAACGGCATCAACGCCATCTTTAGCCGTGACCACATCGAAGTCATTGCGCTGCAAAAGCCGAGTGGCCACCTTACGCATGGTGATCGAATCATCCACCACCATCACGAGCGGGCGCCTGCGCGACGAAGCCGAGGGCTCAGTGGCTGATAGCTGTTCGCTATCCAGCACCTCGTTTGCGCCGGCCTCGTAACGAATGAGCGCGCCGATATCGAGTATGAACACCACTCGGCCGTCCGCCAGAATGGTTGCGCCGAGCACCCCCGGGACGGTGCTGATCTGCGCTCCAGCGGATTTGACGACGATTTCGCGCCGGCCCAGCAGCTCATCGACTTGCAGCGCGATGCGCTGACCGCCGGCCTGAGCCAAAACCAGTGGCAGCCGCGGCCGCTCAAGCGCGCGGCGCACAACGCCTGTGCCCACCATGTCTGCTAAGCCACGCACCGCGTAGCGCTCACCGGCATACCTGTAAACGCCGTTGTCCGCACTGGCATAGAGATCGAGCAACTCGTCCTTTCCCAACCGCACCACGCCTTCGATGCTGGATAGCGGTATGGCGTAGACCTCCTCACTCACCTGACAAAGCAGCGCCTGGTTGAGCGCCAAAGTGAAAGGCAAGCGGGCGATAAACTGCGTCCCCACACCGGGCTGCGATTCGAGCTCGAGGCTGCGCCCGAGCTGCTTGATTTCGGCATTGACGACATCCAGACCAACGCCGCGTCCGGCAATTTGCGTCACTTGCTCAGCCGTGCTAAACCCAGGCTCCAATACGAATTGCATGATCTCCTTATCAGAGAGCTCCGCATCCTCCTTCATAAGCCCCCGCGCAACGGCCTTGGCGCGGATGGCGTCGAG
>JAKDMQ010000100.1 GCA_030452265.1 Nitrococcus sp. | reverse complement strand
CCTGGTGGCAACCGCCTCGCTCGAGCTCGGTATCGATATCGGCGATGTGGACCTGGTCTGCCAGCTCGGCTCGCCGCGCGCCATCAGCGCGTTGCTGCAACGAGTCGGCCGCTCTGGGCACGGGATCGAGCGCGTGCCGAAAGGGCGGCTATTCCCGCTCACCCGGGATGATTTGGTGGAATGCACCGCGCTGCTCGATGCCGTGCGGCGCGGGGAGCTGGACCGAATCCGCGGCCCTGTGGCGCCGCTCGATGTGTTGGCGCAGCAGATCGTCGCCGAGCTCGCGGCCGCCGGCGAGTATTCGGAGGCCGATTTGTACCGCGCCGTGACCCGGGCCTGGCCTTATCACGGACTCGAGCCCGAGACATTCGAGGCCGTGGTCGAGATGCTGGCGCAGGGCTTCACCTCACGTTGGGGGCGCCGTGGCGCCTACCTTCACCGCGACCGTGTAAATGCCCGCCTGCGTGCGCGTCGCGGTGCGAGATTGGTGGCCATTACCAATGGCGGCGCGATCCCGGATCAGTTCGACTACGATGTCATGCTCCAGCCCGAGGACCTGCGGGTTGGCTCCGTCAACGAGGACTTCGCTTTCGAGAGCATGCCGGGCGATGTCTTCCAATTGGGCAATACCGCCTATCGCATTCTCAAGGTCGAGTCCAGCCGAGTTTACGTGGAGAACGCGCGCGGGGCGCCGCCTAGCATCCCGTTCTGGGTCGGTGAGGCGCCGGGGCGCACGGACGAGCTCTCGATCGCCGTCTCGCGCTTGCGCGTGGCCGTGGATGCACGCCTCGCCGAGGGCGGGGCGGCGCTGGCCCGCGATTACCTGATCGATGCGCATGGGCTGAGCGCGGGCGCCGCCGATCAGCTTGCCGATTACCTGGGCGCGGCGCGGCAGGCGCTCGGGGCCTTACCCACCCAGGCCCACCTGGTGCTCGAGCGCTTTTTCGATGAGATCGGGGACATGCACCTGGTGCTGCATTCGCCCTACGGCTCTCGTCTCAACCGCGCCTGGGGCCTTGCCTTGAGGAAGCGCTTCTGCCGTCGGTTCAACTTCGAGCTGCAGGCCGCGGCGCTGGAGGACAGCATCGTTCTCTCGCTCGGTCCCACACATAGCTTTGCGCTTGAGGAAGTGGCGGGCTACCTGCGCAGCGCATCGGTACGCGCCGTGCTGACCCAGGCGTTGCTCGATGCACCCATGTTCAATGTCCGTTGGCGCTGGTGCGCCACCATTGCGCTTGCGGTGGCGCGCAGCCGCAGCGGCCGGCGGCGCCCGGCGCAATTCCAGCGCCAAGACGCCGAGGATCTGCTCTCGGTGGTATTCCCGGAGCAGCTCGCCTGTGCCGAGAATCTCTCGGGGGCGCGGGAGATTCCGCAGCACCCGCTGGTGAGCCAGACCGTGCACGATTGTCTCACCGAAGTCATGGACGTGGCGGGGCTGGAGCGACTGCTCGGCAAGCTGGAACGCGGTACCATCACGCTGTCTTGCCGAGACGGCGCCGTGCCCTCGCCGCTTGCCGAGGAAGTGCTCAACGCGCGGCCCTACGCCTTCCTCGATGATGCGCCACAAGAGGAGCGGCGCACGCGCACCTTGCGCTCCGGCGGCTTGGCGCTCGCGGATACGGCCGTTTCGGCTCGCCCGGATCCAGCGGCCATCGCCCGGGTGTGCCGCGAGGTCTGGCCGCAACCACGGGATGCCGATGAGCTGCATGATGCACTGGTGGTGTTCGGCTTTTTGACCGCGGCTGAGGCTGCACGTGGGCCGATGAATGAACCGGTGGAACAGACGCGCTCTGATTGGCGGGAATTATTCGCTACTCTCACGGGCGCGGCCCGGGCTACGGCCGTTGCGATCCCGGGCGGCGAGAGTCTCTGGGTCGCCGCTGAAAGGCTTGCCGAGCTGCGCTCTCTGCATCCGGAGCTCGTGCAAGACCCCGAAATCGAAGCCGTAGCAGCGAGTGAGGCTGCGAGCACGGCGCAAACCGCGCTCGTGGAGCTCATTCGTTCGCGCTTGGATGGTCTTGGCCCGGTTACGGCGGAACAGCTTGCCGCGCCACTGGGTGTGTCGACCCAGCGTGTCCTTGCCGCGCTCTTGGCCCTGGAAGCAGAGGGGTTCGTCATTCAGGGCCGATTTAGCGCGGCGGCCACGGCGCCCGAGTGGTGCGAGCGGCGCCTGCTTGCCCGCATCCAACGCTACAGCGTTCGCCGCCTGCGCGCCGAGATCGAGCCTGTAAGCCCGCAGACGTTCATGCGCTTCCTGCTCGAATGGCACGGCCTCGCGGATCGCGCGCAAGGCCAGGAGGCGTTGGCGCGGGTGCTGGAGCAATTGGAGGGGTTCGCGTTGCCGGCAGCCGCCTGGGAGCGGGATATCCTGCCGGCCCGAATCGTCGATTACGCGCCGCAGCAGCTGGATCAGCTATTGGCGAGCGGGCGCTTCATTTGGCTGCGACTGATGCCACCGCGGTCGCAGGGTGAGGGCGCAAGGCGGCGCCCCGGTGCCGTAAGTCAAATCCCCATTACCCTCATCGAGCGCAGCGCTTTGCCGCTCTGGCGTGCGCTGGCTGCATTACCGGATCCGGCCCAGCTCCCCGGGCTCTCGAGTGCGGCCCGCCAAGTTCTGAGCGTCTTGGAACGGCAAGGGGCGTCGTTTTTCACCGATCTGGTCGAGGCGAGCGGGCTGCTGCGCACGCAGGTGGAGGTGGCGCTGGGGGAGCTCATCGGTTGGGGCTTGATCAGTTCCGATACCTTCACCGGTTTGCGGGCGCTGAGCACGCCGGCGCACAAGCGCCCTTCGTTCGCCCCGCGTGGTCGGCGCCGCCGGCGTGCGGCTTTGGGCGTGAGCGCCGCCGGTCGTTGGGTGTGCCTAGAGAGCCGGTGCATGCAAAGCGCCGAGTCGCCCGCGCGGCGCTCCGGCCCGATGACCGAGCTCGCGAGCCTGGAGCATATCGCCTGGGTATTACTGCAACGCTACGGTGTGGTGTTCCGCAAGCTGCTCGAGCGGGAGAGCGCAATACCGCCCTGGCGCGAGCTGCTCTATGTCTACCATCGTCTGGAGGCGCGTGGGGAGATTCGCGGCGGGCGCTTCGTGCAACAGTTCTCGGGCGAGCAGTTTGCTTTGCCGCGGGCCGTGGCGGCGCTCAAGGCGATGCGCCGATCAGACGGCGCTGATACGCTCGCGGTGGTGTCCGCCGCCGATCCTCTGAATCTATTGGGTATCATAACGCCAGGTAGGCGACTGCCGGCGCTGACCGGCAATCGGATCATCTACCGCGACGGCGTGCCCGAGGCTCTGTACTGTAATGGCACGATAGGCTTTCTGCGTGAGCCGATGCCGGCGGCGCAGCGCCTAGAGCTGCAGGAACGGCTCCTGGTCCGCCACCGCCCGGGTGCACCGCGCTTGGCACGGTCTGACCAAAACTCGATAGACCCTGGGCATCGACAACGAGCGGATTGAGCGGGGGCCTTACAGCACGGGCCATCGCGCCCGGCAAGAGGAGAGACAACGATGGCCGCCGTGGTTAAACGGTTCTTTTCCACGCTTTGGTATCTGATCGTCGTGGTATGGCGCGTGCTGTTCGCGGCGTTTGTGCTCTCGCTGGTGGTTTTGGTCTTCCTCGCGATCAAAGGTCCTCCGGAGCCTCAGGTCGGTAACGAGGTTGCTTTGCTCTGGGCACCGCAAGGCAGTGTGGTGGAGACGAACGAGCTCGGGCCCGATGCGCTGGTCAGGCGCATCATAGGTGGGAAGCCGCAACAAACCTCGCTGCGTGGCTTGGTGAGCGCCCTGCGGCGCGGTGCCGCTGATCCACGCATCTCCATGGTTGTGCTCAGGCTGGATGATCTCGCCCAGGCCGGTATGGCGCAGTTGCAAGAGCTTGGCAGCGCTATAAGCGCTTTCAGGGCGAGCGGCAAGCAGGTGATCGCCTACGCTCAGAGCTACACTCAGCAGCAGTATTATCTGGCTGCCCTGGCGAACAAGGTATACCTCGATCCCATGGGTGCGGTGCTGCTGCAGGGCTTCGGAGTATATCAACACTATTTCGAGGATGCGCTTGACAAGCTGGGGGTGAAAGTCCATGTGTTCCGGGTCGGCCAGTACAAATCGGCGGTTGAGCCGTTCATGCGCAACGACATGTCGCCCCAGGCCCGAAAAGAGAATGAGGCTTGGCTGCATACCTTGTGGGATATCTACAAGACCGACGTGGCCGAGGCGCGTGGATTGCCAGCGCAGACCATCGATCGCTACATCAATGAGTTGCCCGTTAAACTCGCGGCACACGATGGGAACACCGCGGCGCTTGCCCGCTCGGCGGGACTGGTCGACAAGCTCGTGACCCCTGCGCAGCTGCGCGCCGAGGTGGCTGCCACGGTGGGGGTAGATCCGCAAACGGGTGACTTCCGGCACATCGGCAACCTCGACTATGTGCAAGCAACCGGCGGCTTGCAATCGGATAATCAGCCCGGAAAGTTGGGCCTGATCGTAATCGAGGGTCCCATCGCCGATGGCGAGAGCCGACCCGGTGTCGTGGGAGGCGATACCGTGGCGCGGCAGATTCGCACGGCGCGCCGGGATGAGAGCATCGCCGCCTTGGTCTTACGCGTGAACAGCCCGGGCGGCAGCGCAACCGCGAGCGAGGTAATTCGACGCGCGGTAGCTGCGACCCGCCAGGCGGGCAAGCCCGTGGTGGTTTCCATGTCGAGCGTGGCGGCATCGGGTGGCTACTGGGCCGCCATGAACGCCAATCAGATTTGGGCCCAGCCCAGCACGTTGACGGGCTCAATCGGTATTTTCGGCCTGCTCCCTAATTTTCACGCCTTGCTGGAAGATCTGGGTATTCACACGGACTGGGTGCGCACACATGCGCTTACCGGGGCGCTGCGACCGGATCGGCCGTTGACCGCGGAGGCGGCACGCATAGTGCAATTAGTCATCGAGCAAGGCTACGAGCAGTTTATCCACCGGGTTGCCGAGGCCCGTGAGATGAGTGTGTCCGCCGTTCACGAGGTCGCCCAAGGGCGGGTATGGAGCGGCCGGGCCGCCAATCACTTGGGGCTGGTGGACCGTCTTGGGGGGCTGCGCCAAGCCGCCGCGGCTGCCGCCAAGCTGGCGGGGCTGCAAGAGGACGGATTCATGCTGGTGCCCGTGCCGGCTGCCAGCACTTTGGGCGAGCGTTTGCTGCGGCCTTTCCTCAGCTTGACACAGCGGCTTCGTGCAGAGCACCTGCCGATCGCCGGTTGGCTCGAGCGATGGTTGGCGGAGTCTGGCGAGCCGTTGCCGCTTAGCTGGCTGCACGACCCTAAGGCCACCTATGCCTATTGCCCCTGTTGGCCGGATTTGGGCGGCGATCGATAAAAATGTTCACAGGTTCCAGATTGGGCTAATTCGGGTTAAAGCAACGCGGGGAGGTGCCGACACCCGTGAAGAGAGCCGACGCGCAACAGGAAACCCCTAGAAGGCGGTGGCCAAGTCAGCGGATCGCCTTGGAAACGGTTGCGATACTCGCAAAGCTGCCGCGTTAGGAATCCAAGCGACCTAGTAAAACAAAGAATGCGTCATGATAAAGACACGCTGCAAACAATTTAGCCGGTGGATGTTGGCCACCGTCGGCACGGCGCTGGTCCGCATGCGTGAGACGCTGGGCGCTACCCCGCGATCGCGCGGCCCGAGCGCTAACCTGCTGGATCAGTTCGGTACGCTGTGTCTGGTGCTGCACGCAGACAACGCGATCAGCCATTGTTCGGGAGGCCTGTGCCGGCTGTTGAGCGCATTGGATACCAACGCAGCCGCTAGGGTTCTAGGTGGGCAGGTCGAGTTCTCGCGCTACCGCGAGCTGATACGTTACGGCTTGGTCAGGGATCTCGACTGGCAGCTAGCGGACGCGCGTGGGTGTTGCCATCGAATACGGCTCAACGGCGCGTTGCTTGGCGAGGACGGTATCGTGCTCTTTGGTAACCCGCTGGCAGATCAAGCGGCCGCGGACGAGGGGCTTCGACGGTTCGGCTCCGATGGCTTGATTCTGGCGCGCAGCGACGGGACGATCGAGGCGGCTAACGTCACTGCCGAGCGGCTCCTCGGCGTGCCCGATGCGACGGCACGAGGGCAGACGCTCGCCTGCGTGTGCAATCGCGAGCGTTGCTCCAAGATCATTGCTAGACGCGATCTGGCGGCGTTGGCGAGTACCCGCGACACTGTCGAGGTGACCGTCAACCCGGATGGATCGCAGATCGAGCACCATGTCCAGGTGCGCGTATATGCGCTGGGAGCTGAGGCGGGCGAAGACAGCACCTATGCGCTCACCTTGCACGACATAACCTGGATGCGACGTTCCGAAGCGCGGGCCCAGCAGCTTGCTTTCCACGACAGTTTGACGGGGCTACCCAATCGGACGCAGTTCATTGAGCAACTGGGTCGGGCGATCAACGCGGCCCGGCGGCACGGCGGTCAGTTTGCCGTGTTGTTTTTGGATTTGGACGGGTTTAAGGACATCAACGATTCGCTGGGCCATCACGCGGGCGATCGGTTGCTGCAGGAAGTCTGCAAGCGTATGCGATCACAGTTGCGCGATACCGAGCTCGCCGCCCGCTTTGGCGGCGATGAGTTCTGTGTTCTCACCGATGAGCTCGACCAGGCCGAAGACGCCGGCCACCTCGCCGCGCGCGTGCTCGAGGCGCTCAAGCGACCGTATCGGTTGGGAAACCAGACCCTCACGCCGCGCGCCAGTATCGGTATCGGTGTCTATCCGGACAATGGCGCGACGCCGGAGGCGTTGCTGCAGGCCGCCGATACGGCCATGTATGAGGCCAAGCGTAAGTGCAATCAGCAATTCGTCTTCCACAGTGAGGAGATGACCAAGCGGGCGCGGCAACGCATGACTCTGGATGCGGAGCTGCACTCGGCTGTCGAAGCGCGGCAATTCGTACTTTTCTATCAACCTCAAATCGATTTGCGCAACGGCCGTATGGTGGCCGTGGAAGCTCTGATTCGCTGGCAGCACCCAAAGCGAGGCTTGCTTCCCCCGGATGAGTTCATCCCCGCCGCGGAACGTTTGGGTCTCATCGGGGTGATTGGACACTGGGTCATGGCAAGCGCTTGTGGGCAATTGGCCGCGTGGCGTAATGACGGCGTTGATACTCTGCGCGTGGCGGTCAATATCGCCCCGACTCACTTCCAGCAGCCTGGATTCGCCCAGGAGGTTGCAGCGGTCCTGCAAGAGGCAGAGCTCGAGCCGGGGCGGCTCGAGATCGAGATTACCGAAAGCATGGCGCGCGATCCTGAAGCGCATGTCGCGACCAGCGAGGCGCTGAGAAGGCTTGGCGTGCGTATCGCCATAGACGATTTCGGCGTGGGTTATTCGTCCTTGAGCGTGCTGAAGCGCTTGCAAGTCCATACGCTCAAGATCGATCAGCTGTTCCTGAGTGACGTCCTGGATGACCCAAAGACAACGCTGATGCTTGGCGGAATCGTCGCCATGGCAAAAGGCTTGGCGCTGGAAGCGGTGATAGAGGGTCTTGAGACGCAGGAGCAACTGGAGTTGGTCTACGGACTTGGCTGCGCACTGGCTCAAGGCTATTACTTCGGCAAACCGCTGCAGGCTAGTGAGATACCGGCCCTGACCCGGGTGGACTTCATCGCTCGCAGTCGTCCCTCGCCCGCATTCGGCACGCGTGGCCGGTAGCCCATGGGCGCGAACGAGCGACGGCCTTCGCCCGATTGGCCGGAAACCGCATCGGTCCCAGTGCTGCCGCCAGCGGTAGGCTATCTGCTATCGACCCTGTATGACGAGGATTTGAGCATCCAATCCCTGGTAACGGAGGTGGAGCGGTTTCCAAGCATCGCGGGGCGCGTGCTGGCAGTGGCCAACTCCGCCTGGTCATCGCCGCAGGCGTCGATTACGCGGCTACCCGACGCCTGTGTTCGCCTGGGGCTGAAGTTGGTGCGCACTCTGAGCATCGCGCTCGCCGTGGCGAATAGCTTCGATCCGTTGAAGTGCCAGGGTTTTGACGGCGAGCGCCACTGGGCGACAGCGCTGCTGGCCGCCGAAGGGGCTACGCTTCTCGCAAACGGCATGGGTCAGAGTGAGGCGGCACTGACCTGGCGCAGCGTAGCCCTGCTGCATAACATTGGTTTGCTGTGGCTCGCGGATCACTGTCCGCAAGAGACTAGCGCGGCCTTGCTGCAAGACACCGGCGAGGGCCTGGTGGCAAAGACACAGAACCTCATGGGCACTGACTTCTGCAGCGCGGGGGCCTGGCTGGCGCGTGCCTGGGGGCTGCCCGAAGTGTTTCCCAGTGTCATCGGCCGGCAGAGAGATCCGGGTGCCGCGGGAGAGCATTTCCTTGCCGCGGCGGCCGTGGGAATCGTCGCCGACATGGCATCCGAGCTATTTAGTGGCGACCCATGGACCGCGGATCGCGTACCCTTAGACGTACGTGCTCACTTACGGTCGGATCTTGCGCAATCCACTTATCAATCACTATCCGCTGCCCTGGAAGACGTACAGGCGATGGGCCGCATAATCGCGGCATCGTAGGGACAACACTCGCCTGCAACACTCGCCGCGTTTGCTCAGTCATGAGCCCCTTCGTGCGGACAGCAAATGCGGCCATCACCAACACGTTCGGAGACCTTCATGAGCCAGACTGTCGTAATCACAGGCGCCAATCGGGGAATCGGACTGGAGTTGGCGCGCGCATGGAACAATCGTGGCGATCGAGTTATCGGCGTTTGTCGCGAGCCCTCCAAGGCGCTCGAGGCGTTGGGTGTAAGGATAATAGCGGGCATCGATGTCGGGCGCGCCGATAGCGTTGAGGAGCTTGGTTCGGAGCTCAACGATACCCGCATCGACACGCTTTGTAACAATGCCGGCATCATGCTGAATGAAACCGTGGATGCCATGGACTTTGAGCAGATTTGCAAACAGTTCGAAGTCAACACCCTGGGTCCATTGCGGGTGGTCCAAGCGCTGCTGGCCCGAATGGCGGGCAATGGAAAAATAGCGCTGATAACCTCGCGCATGGGCTCTATCGAGGACAATACTTCCGGCGGAAAATATGGCTACCGCATCAGCAAAGCTGGCCTCAATGCCGCCGGCAAATCACTTGCCGCCGATCTGAAGCCCCGCGGGATCGCCGTGGCGATCTTGCATCCTGGCTACGTGCGCACGGATATGACGCATGGGCACGGACATATGGAGGCGCAGGAGGCGGCTCGGCGGCTGGTTCAGCGCATGGATGATCTGAACCTGGATAACACCGGTACCTTCTGGCATTCGGATGGCAGCGTCCTGCCCTGGTAGCGCGTGGACAACAATGTCGCCGCCGGCCTGTTTACTCAGTGTCAAACGCGCTTGTAGGTTCCGACCAGGCGGTTCATGCCGAGCAGGTGTGGCTCGGCTCGCTCGAGGAACTGCACCAGGTTAAGCGCCGGTTCCAGGTCCAATGCCTGATCCAAAGCGAGCACCCAGAAGTAGTAATGATGGCTGCCGTGGCCCTCGGGGGGCATCGGCCCTCCGTAGCCGGTTTGTCCGAAATCGGTGGTCCCAGACGTGCCCGCGCGGGTGTCTTCCTCCAAGCGAGTTGTCGAGGCGGGGAGGTTGTAGAGCAGCCAATGAACGAACCCATACATTCCTGATTTCACGAGAGGAGCGTCAGGGTCGTGGCAGATCAGGGCGAACGATCGCGTGCCATCGGGCGCGCCGGTCCATGTCAACGCGGGCGAAACATCGGCCCCTTCGCCGGTGTGCTTGACGGGGATCTTACCGTGGTGCTCAAAAGCGGTGCTGGTCAGTTGCATATTCGATAGCGCGAATCCCATGTATCTTCCTCGTTAGCCTTGTAAGAATCGGTCTGTTATCACAACAGCCTGGTAGCCCTTTTGGCAAGATATAGACAGCTCTGGTTTTGTAGCAAATGAATTGTCCGGTCCGCTATCGAGGATGGGCGCACTATGAAGATTCTAGTCACGGGGGGCGCCGGCTACATCGGCTCACATGTCGTTCGCCAGCTCATCGCCGCCGACCACGAGGTCGTCGTCTATGACAATCTTTCTACCGGCCACCGCTGGGCGGTAGCGGATGTCCCGCTGGTCGAGGGGGATCTCGCGGAGCGCGACAAGCTTGCACGGGTCATGCGACAAGGCCACTTTGAGGCGCTGATCCACTTCGCCGCCAGCACGGTCGTGCCTGAATCGCTGGCGGAGCCGCTCGCCTATTATGGGAATAACACGCGCAACACCCTGGGCCTGCTCGAGCTCATCGATGATTACCGCATACCCTGGTATGTCTTTTCCTCCACGGCGGCCGTTTATGGTGAGCCGGCAATGTCCACGGTGACAGAGGAATCGGCGTTGGCACCGATCAATCCATATGGTGCCTCCAAGATGATGAGTGAGCGCATCTGTCAGGATTTGGCGCTCGCTTCGGCACTGCGCTACGTAATTCTGCGCTATTTCAATGTTGCCGGCGCCGAGCCGCGGGCTCGGATCGGTCAGGCGACCCCGCGAGCGACCCATCTCATCAAGGTCGCCTGTGAAGCCGTGGTCGGTGCCCGCTCGGGATTGAAGCTCTATGGGACCGATTACCCCACGCCGGACGGGACCTGCATTCGCGACTACATCCATGTCGAGGATCTCGCCCGCGCGCATGTGATGGCGCTGGAATACCTGATTGCCGGAGGCGAGAGCCAGATCCTCAACTGCGGTTATGGCCATGGCTATAGTGTGCGAGAAGTGATCGATCGGGTGCGTGAGGTTTCGGGCGCGCGCTTCCCGGTCGAAGCGGTCGACCGCCGGCCCGGCGATCCGCCTGGGTTGGTCGCGGATAGCACTCGCATTCGCCGGGTGCTCGGATGGGAACCGGTGTATGATGATCTGGAGATGATCGTCGCGCATGCGCTCGCCTGGGAACGAGCGTATCAAGCGATGCAGCAGAGCGTGTAGATCGAACAACGGTGCTTTTAAGGAGTACTGCAAGCAGCCTCACCTGCGGCGCGGGCGTGTTTTAGCAGCTCCGACTTGCCCGGAGCAGGAGTGCACGGCATCATGCGCGGGTGCGCCGCCGAGAGTCGGTTAGATTATCAATGCAGGCCAGTTCCCGGGATTACGATGTCGTGGTCGCGGCGCCATTTGGCGCAGTGGCCGTGCATTGTGGCGAGGCCGCTATCCTTGGGCTCGATCTATTGCGCGAAGAGCTCGTGCCTAAGCGTGCGGTGGGCGGTTTTGCGGCCAAGGTAGCGGCAGAGATCGAGGCCTATCTGATAGACGGCGGCCGTGGCGTGACTTTGCCGGTGCATACTAACGGCACGGCGTTCCAACACCGGGTATGGCAGCGCCTGCGGCGCATAGCGCCGGGGGCGCGTTGTACTTACGGGGCGTTGGCGCGGGAGCTCGGCACCTCGGCGCGGGCGATTGGCGGTGCCTGCCGCGCTAATCCGGTGCCGCTCGTGGTTCCCTGCCATCGCGTCGTTGCCGCCACCGGCATCGGCGGTTTCGCCGGCTTTCTCGAGGGCGGCATGCACGCGATCAAAGGCTGGTTGCTCGAGCATGAGCGGCTTGATTTTGCACCCGAGCGCGCCCATTTTGAGGAAACTCATCGAATTTCGGCTATTACGGGTTAGGGGTTGATCAGACATGACCGTACAGGCGGAGAAAGAAACGCTCGAGTTTCAAGCCGAGGTTCAGCAACTGCTGAAGCTCATGATCCAATCGGTGTACAGCAACCGCGAGGCATTTCTCCGGGAGTTGATCTCCAATGCCTCGGACGCCACCGACCGGCTGCGCTTCGAAGCGCTGCGCAACCAAGCGCTGCTCGAGGATGATCCGGAGCTCAAGATCCGGGTCGATTTCGACCTCACCGAGCGCACGATCACTGTGAGCGACAATGGCATCGGAATGAACCGCGATGATGTGGTGGGCAATCTCGGCACGATCGCCCATTCCGGAACGCGCGCCTTCATCGATTCCCTCACCGG
>JAKDMQ010000329.1 GCA_030452265.1 Nitrococcus sp. | reverse complement strand
GCTCGGAAGGTAAAGCCGCCCAAGCAATTACGCTGATGATAGGTGGGTGGAGCAGTGGCCTCGCGCCCATTGAAAACCGCGGCCAAGCGCCGGCAAAGCGCTACGACCGGGGCAGGCAGCTCCAAGCCGGGGCTGGGGATTCTGGGCCCGATCGTGGGCTGTATGGCCAGAGCCAGAAGCCGGCGCGCTTCCGCCGAGAAATGGCGTATTGTGCCCTTGAGATCGGCGATGACGAATCCCTCATGTCCGCTGTCCACCAGCGGCACCTCGCTCGCGGGCGCGGCGGCCAACGCATGCGTAATGAATGGCATCAATCTTGCCAATAGAGGCTTGTCTTCGGCTTTGAATTCGGGATCGCATTTGGCTCGGAACAATACTAACCAGCCGATGGCGACATCGCGCTCTCTCGCGACCGCGTGCATGCTGGTGTGAAAATTTACAACGCGGCAAGTCAGATTGTAGAAGTCGTGCCGGTAATAAGTGCGCCGGTAGACCTTGAGCGCCTCGTCGAACGTCAGTACGGTTTCACGGCCGCCCATCAACTCTTCGAACGAGACTATCACTTCCTCGTGGCGTCGCTTGTGAAATAATTCCAGAAAAACCAGCACCGTCGGCAATGCCTCGTCGATGTTTTCTAAAAAGAACTTGCTCATCCGGCCTTGCGCATCCGACCAGCCAAAGAAATTGGCGTACGAGGGGATCAGAGCGTGCAGCTCGGCGAGCAGCGCCGGCATGATCGCCTCGCCGCCCAGGCCCAGACAACACAGTTGCTTGATGCGCGCCTCGGCGCTGGCGGTCGGTTTCATGGCGTCATCAGTGCGCGTCGGGCCAAAAGCCGGCCTCGTGCTACTGCCTCCGTTTGCGCCCCATATACGCAGTCTAGGCGATAGTCGATGAAAATGTAGCAGCCGAGGGGACATCTTTTTAATGCCGCTCTGACAATAATGGCTGCAAGTGAACATGTTTGAGGGTGACAGGGGTCAGAGTCGGGTTCGACATAGATTACTTCCAAGAAGGGGAAAAGCCATGTCGCATATTCGGGGAATACTCGTTTATCTAGTAACTCACCAAGACTCGGATTCGGGGACAGACGACTGGATCTACCTCGGCCTGTGGGGCACGGACGGCGGCCGTGAGTTTCCGCTGGCCTCGGACCAGATCGACGACTTCGAAACGAGCTCAGCCCGCTACTATCATCTAGGGAGAGTCCCGCCCGGCGAGTTACCATCGGACGCCGTACGGCCACACCAAACTGCACCGGGAGAAGCCAACGACCCCGAACCGCTGGACATCGAGCTCAACAGCGTGCAACACGTCTACCTCCGCAAGGCGGAATACGGATCGTATCCGGACGGCGACAATGCGTACAAACTTGGCTATGTATACGTAGCTCTCTACGGGGTCAGTGAGAGGCCCGCGCGGACCTTCAACCTCCTCATACCTGAGAACAAAGGACTGTGGCTCGCCAACGGGAACGGACACCGCGCCTGGCTAAAGCCGATATAATGACTCGCTACAGCGGGCAGCAGGAGACAAATCAATGGGGTCAGCAGCGGCCTGGCACGGCCGCTGTTGAGCCCATTGGTACCACCGGCTGTCCTCGGTTTGTAAGGTGCCCCCGGTGGTCAAGACTACTTACGGGCCCAGCGTAGTCGATTACCTCGCGGCACGGTCCCCGTGCCCGGTCGTGATCTATCATGCGCCCCGCCCTTCCATGGGCCTTTTTTACCACACATCGGCACGCACCGCGGGCGCACTCGGGCGTGTCGTTCGAGGCTCTGCAGATCACACGCAACACGCGGGTTAATGCCTTGGAGCAGTGGCTGTTGTTAACGGTTGAGTAAATCCGGATACAAATGGCGGAGGACGTTCTGCGGCCTGGTGCTGGAGCGGGCGCGACGTTTGGGTGTCGCCGAGTACCGCCATAAAAGAGTAAAACGGGTCAGACCTCCTTTTGTGTACGATACCGGCGTACGTAGCCCTGGTCGGTGGATCAGCGCTGGAAATAATGCAGCACCAGAGAGTCGCTTGCGGCGGCCGCGCCGCCTGTTAGCCTTGACAATTCTCGGTGTCGGCGCAAACTAAAAATGCCGGCTCCTTCGGGAACGGCGAGCGATACCTTACCCGGGAGGTCCGCATGACATCACCGGATCAGGAGGTCGCGATAATCGCTGCGGCATACGTTCGGGCCTAGAGGCGTAGCGGCACCACACGAACGACGCGTCGGGAGCGGTCTAATGGGCTGTATCAGTCAGGCATTGCCCACCCTGGCCCCTCTCGGCGCGGCTCACCCTTGGGCACGACTCGCCTGCGTATTCGATCCAGCTTCTCACTGAATCAAATCTCCAGAATCATTGCTTGTAGGCTTCATGCGCACGCATGAATAGCGGCTCAGCGCGCAGCAATTCGGTATTACGGTGACACTTTACCATTTACACTAATTTCCCCGATTACGGCTTAATGTCAAAGTTGGGCACAAATGCGCATGACACAAGGAACCGATCCTGGGTGGTAAGCTGAAACTTCAAGCATATCGTGAATCTACAGCGCATTCACGGCTACAACTCGGTGAATCTGCGCCAGGGATATTCGATGATTGAGATTCGGACCCCACGAGAGGTGTTGACGGATGAGTGAAGTGGAAAAAGGCTTCGACGCGGTTGCGATGATGCGCCCGGCTCGCAGCAAGATCTCCGCGGAGATCGAAGGGATGACCTTGGAAGAGGAACTGAAGTGGCTCGCGTCCCAGGAATTGCAGGATCCTCTGCTCAAGCGCCTTCGAGACCGTATTGCCCAACAGGGCGCGGCAGGGGACCGAAGGAGCGCATCCGATTGCTACAACTCATGACTGAAAGTAAAAGAGGGGCAGAGCCGAATGGCACTTATTTAATCTCTAATTTGCTGATTACAAATACGTAATTCCGAAAACACGTAGGGTGGA
>JAKDMQ010000099.1 GCA_030452265.1 Nitrococcus sp. | reverse complement strand
CGGCTATGGCGCATCCTGAGTTGCAAAAACTCGGTCCCGAAGGTCCTTATGTCAGCCTGGGCCTGTTCAGTGATCTCGATGCGCAAACCCCGAGCCAAGCGCTCGATCTGACGGGCTGGGCTTGCAATCATGGCATCGTAGTCGACCACGACGAAGGTTCGCTGAGCTACCGTGCGAAAGTAGGGGACAACGTTGATCAGCCATTCCACGTCGCTCTTAACCTGCACGCCGCGCTTGGCGTCGAGCGTAGCGCGCGAACGCCCGACGCTCAGCGGATTGCGTGCCGCAACGACGTAACGCACATCGAGATCCAGCTCCCGGAATACCGCCTCCCAAAACGGCAGCATGCGAAGGGTTCTGGCGTACTTAAACCCCCACAGCCGGCTATCGCCGAAGCGCCGCTTGATCGTCTCTACGGCGCGTTGCCGCAGCACGCCAACATTGGGGCTATCCCACTGCGACGGCGCAATGAGGCGCACGCTCTCGCCGGTAATGCCGAGCTCGCGCTTCAATCGCTTATTAATCGCCAATAGATCGCGATCTTCGAAGAAGCCGGTAGGGTTCTTGCCCCGGCCCCGCCGCAGACGGTTGCCGAGGTTCACGCCCAGCGCCTGCACACCGCGGGTAAGCGCACTGGTGCCGCTGCGCCCGGCACCTAGCACAACCACGACGGTGCTCCTTGACATTAGCTCCTGGCCGGATGCCGCGGCACCATTTGGCGCCGTCTCAGTAATCACGAATCGCCTCACCCCTCAGGCGCGCACTGATTCGCCGCAAGCCGCTCCGCAGGCGATCATTGATCACGACAATGAATACCTTGCGATAGTGCCCCTCGGGAGCGCGGATCTCGTGCACCCCATGCCAGGAGTTGCCCTGACGCTGAAACAACAAGCTGCGGTTGCCGAGGCTTTCGCCCGTAAACGCTTGGTCGAAGTCGGCGAAAGCCGGGGCCGAGTTGCGCTTGAACCGATCGCGATCGTCGAGAATGAGGGTTTCGCCGCCCCAGGCGGGGTCCCAATCGTTCTCGGTGTTGAAGTAGAAGATATGCGAGCCGAGCTTGCGCTTCGCATCACAGTGGGGCGAGACCGAGCAGCCGCGGGGAGTGTAATGCCAATGAAATCTAAGCTTGAACCCGCCGCGGCCGAACAGGCGGCGCAGAAACCGCGTGTATTCCGCGCCGCGCAGCTCCTCGACGAATGCGTGCCAGGGCGCGGCGACATCGAGATCCTCACGATACTCCAGGGCGAAGCGATCGTGGGGCTGCTGGCCGTGCGAGCGCTGGATCCCGAACGTGGGCGCAAATAACGACACATCGGGCAATGTCTCTAACAGCTCGCGGTAACCCGGCTCCGTCAACAAGTTTTCAGGGTTGCACCAGGGGTAGGGCAAACGGGTGCGGAAGGCCTCCGCGTCGAGCGCTTCCAATTGAGCATAATTTAGGTAGGTCATAGGCTTCCATGGCGTAGTGTTGAAAGGTTGCCGCAGCGCAGGGTCGCTGCGATTTGCACTATCTGACCAGATAATCAGCGAACCTCGAATAACTGTCGAATTCCGTCATTCCGGCGTAGGCCGGACAAAATCGTCCGGAACGATTTTGAGCAGCTTTAGCTGGCCCGGCAGGGCGCACGCCAGGGCCGGCGTGCGTAATCCATTCTTCGAAACAGCAAGATGGATCCCAGGCTAAGCCGGGATGACGATGCAAAATGCACGTTTTCGAGCTCCGCCTTCAGGCTTGTACCAGCCTCAGCGCTCGGCCGACATCAGCTCGCGAATGCGCGCCACGGCGCGCTCCATATCATCGAGCGGCCGGCGCGCCCGGCTCATCCGTTCCTGGCCAAACGCGCTGATCAGGCCATGTTCCTCGAGCACCCGGTAATAGGCCGTAAAATCGCGGGCCGGCTTGATCAGGCCCCAATACACGAGCCTATTGAAAACCTTACGCCGCCACCCACGCTGTACAGACAGCAGCCGACCTCCGCCGGCATGGTGATCGCGGCGGTGGCGCGAACGCCAGTCAAATACCGCTACCGGTTTGCCGGTGCCACAGGCTTCGATCACCAGCGAGGCGCTATCCGCCGTGACGATAAAGCAATCGGCGAGCTGCAGGAAACCAAGATATGGATTATCCGGATCCTGCGCTCGCCAGGCATGCCGATACGCTGGACAGTCCACGGCCTCGAATAGCTCCTGTACCGCCTCTTGCGGGGTGCGGGGACTGGTGGTGATCAAGAGTGCCCCGCCTGCCTTTCGCGCATGGTCGCTCGCTTGCCGACCCAGCCGGCATGCCGTCACCGCATCCAGCGTGTAGCTCGAGCTGTTGCCGCCGACCAGCAACGCGATCAGCGGCCGCGGCAGATCGCGCAGGCGGGCTGCCCAACGCGCCGCGGCCTGCTCCAGGCGCCGCGGATCGATACGGTTGAGCGGCCCGGCCAGATGGAGCACGTTGGGCCGATCGGGTAGCCGGTACTGCGGCAGGGTAATAATCAAATCGAAATGGTGCAGCGGGGCCTGGGCGTGCAGCAGATGCACCAAACGGCTTTTCCCAGCGGAGCGCTTTTTGATCCATCGGGCAATCGGCGCACTGCGCCGCGATGCCCCGATCACCAGATCCGGCCAAGGCGGGCGCAACGAACTGCAGCGCGCTCGCCTGAGGCTTATTGAGCGGCTGCCTAGCAAGAGGTTGGGACATAGATTGAAGGCATTGTACTCGACGTGCTTGGTCTCGTAGGGCCAGCCGAGCGCATCGGCCAACGCGATCATCTGCGCGTTACCGCCGGCGCCTTTGCCGAGCAATACCCATACGCGTGGCTCACCGGCACTTCGCGTGCCGACCCTAGCCGCATCGGCTGCGCCAAGGTCTATCGGCTTCGCTGCAGCGATCACGACACGAATTGCGCCCGTTCGCCGACGGCGTAGGCCAGGTCCGCCGGGCGTGCGGGCTGCACCGGGTCAGCCGCGCGCTGCGCGACGTGGTCGCGAAATCCGAGAGCCTCACTCACACGCAGCGCAAGCTCTTTGCTTTCCCGCAATGGGATTCGGGGTTGAACATCCAATGGCGCACCGAACATTTGCGCCACCCCGCGCTCTATCAGGGCCTGATAGAGCGCGGGCGTATCGCGCGGCGGCAGCACCCAAGCGCGCTCGATCAAGCGCGCACAAAGGTACTGCAGTCCGCGCTGGGGCCGCACGCTGCCGCGCCTGTTGCGTATCTCGGCCTGGGCCTGCCGGGCCACCCAACGCGAGACCCGGTCCCATAGCCTGATGCGCTCGGTGATCGGGTAGATATAGAGCGGCTTGCCGGTCGCGGCCGCCTCGGCCAGCATCGATTCGCTGTCTCCGGTCACCACCAGCACATCCGCGGCGCCTAAATAGGCGAAGTAGGGATTGTCCGGCTCATCCCTGCGCCATTCATGCACGTATTGGGAGCCGCCGATCCCGGCCTTGAGTGACGCCGCGGCGCGGGTGCCGGTTCGACGGCTGGTGATGGCAAGCGCCGAGCCTCCAAGCTCTTTGGCGAACGCTTGCAGGTCCTTGCCCAAACGATATGCGCCCGCGGTATCGAGCAGGGAATGCTTGCTGTTACCGCCCACCAGAGCCACCACGCGGGGGCACGGTAGTCCATCGAACAGCTCCGGCCGGCGCTCGAGCTCGCTCTGAAGGCGCCGCGGGCTCACCGCGTGCACGGGGAGCAACGTCTCGATCCGGTTTGCGGCCACGGGCAAGTCAAAATGGGCACAGCCGATTAGCAGATCGGACGCCCCTGTAGGGCCGCTCTTGCGCCCCAGCAGCACCAGGCGCATGGCCGGGTTCTCACGGCGCAGCCAGCGCGCAACTCGGGTGGGATACCAGCCCGCGGCAATCACCACATCGGGCCAAGGTGGGCGCAGCTCGCCGCTGCTGTCCGACTCGGGCCGTGCCGGCAAACCGAGCTTTTGCAATAACCACCGCGCCGCAAGCGCCCAAGGCAGCGTTTGCAGATGCTTGACCTCGTAGGGCCAGCCGAGTGCTTCGGCCAAACCGATGGCCTGGCTCGTGTGCCCAGGCTTGTGGTGTGCCAGTATCCAGGCGCGCGGCGCGCCATGCACCAGCGGCCCGCCTACCCGCGTCTCCCTGCGGCGCCGGCCGAGGGCATCCCGCGTGGTCAATTCCAGCCGCCAATGCACGCCAGGGTGGCGCCGGCTCGCCTGCTCAAAGCAGGCAATCCAGCGTGGCGAGCGACGCGGCGGGATCGCAAGCGCGCTGCCATCCGGCAACCGTTTTAGCGGCGCGCAGTCGTACACCTCGGCATGCAGCACGCGCGCGCTCAAGCTAAACAGTTTCTCGATCAGCCACGGCAAGTCTTCATCCGGGAAATACTCCAGGGCACGCCGGCACAGTACGGCATCGAAAGATTGCGCGGCAGCCTCGTCCCAGGGCGCATCGCCCGGCGCGCTGCGTTGGACCACCCAACCTGACTTCTGCTCATCAGGCTCCTCGGCCAACCCCGGGAGCTCCGTGGCGAAGCCAAACCCCAAGATCGTGCGCGCCTTGGATTGTTGCAGCAAATGGCGAATTGCCGGCGAGCCCGACGCAGTGGTATCGGCGAGGGTGCTCGGCGAGTCGGTCACCGATGCGGTGCGGCTGCGAAGACGCGCCTGCAGAGCGCGGTAGCCGGCGCTGGGGTTGGCCGCATCGAACGGCTGATAGCCGGCTTGATCGGCCGAGCGCTCCAGCTCCAGCCAGACCGTGCCGACCGGGTTGGGCCAGTAGACGTAGTCTTCGGGAAACGGCAGCCAGGGCTGGGTCTGCAAAGTGGTGAAATGCACCAGCCGGGACCGGCCCGGGGTGTATTCACTATCACGCGCGTTCCAGGCGGCATCCAGCTCACCCCACGATTCAGGAACCGCGAGCGCTTTGGCCTCGAGTGATTTGCGGCGCAGGCGGCGCGCGCCCTGCAAAGTCCAGACGCGAGCCATGCGCGCGCAGTCGATTAGCATCACCGAGGTATCCCGCGGCTGGATGGAGAGAAACCCATGCCCCTGCATCGCGGTATCGAACAATTCTGCGGGATCGGCCAGATAGATCTGATCGGTATCGTTATAGATCGCCCGTCCCGTGCCCCCCGCAAGCTCCGGTACCGCGAAACGATAGGCGGTAAAGCCGGTCAGCCACCAGCGGCGATCGAAGCCGGGCAGATCCTTTAGCAGATAAATCTCGTAGCGGCGCGAGGGATCCCTCACCTTGGCGATCGACCATGCGAACACCCGTTCGGCGCGGAACTGCGCGGCCTCGGTTCCAAGATAGATTCGAACCGTGGGCTTACCGTTACCGGCCGATTCCCGCGTGGCGGGGAAAAGGATACGCTCGAGCTTCGGCTGCCGGTCACGGCTTCTGGCCGGACCCCTTTTCACGAGGCCCGAGAGCAAGCGTTTAATCAAAAATGCCATGAGTTGGCTCCGCAAGGCAGCGAAATCCAAAGATTACGGTTGGTTATCACCGTGTCGTCATCGTATTGGGTTTGATTGGCTCGTGCACCACACAATGTTACCAAATGCGCCCAAAAGTATTATCAGGCGGGTTCAGTATCACTTGGCACGGGCCCAGAGCCGGCCGATGCGCAACATCTGGGATGTCAACGCGGCTATAATGGGCGCGGCTGACATTAAGAGGAATCGCATGGCGCAAATACCTGATCGCTATCGGCGCGCCGCCGTCATCGGCGGCACGGCCTGGCTGCCCTCGAAACCGCGCGTACATGTCCGGCGTACGCTGCTTTGGTCGCTGCAGCGCAGCCAGGCACGCAAGGCCAACGTAGTGATCGTTGTCCATCCCAAAAGTGGCGGCACCTGGCTGCGGGTTATGCTGTTTCGCCTGTTCCAGCGTAAATACGATCTGCCGGCGCGGCGAGTGATGAAGACCGACGAGCTGCGCCGCTTCAACCCGGCCCTGCCCCGGTTTATCGTCAGCAACGGCCACTACAGCTACGAGGCGGCCGTACGGGAGGTATTGATGCGCGAGCCGGTCGACGCCAAGCACCTGGTCTTCCTCGCCCGCCATCCCTGCGATATCGCCGTCTCCTGGTATCTCCAGTTCACGCGCCGGATTTCCCCGGCCAAGCGTGAGCTCATTCTGCATGAGCTGCGCCGGCCCATCGACTATAGGACAATTTCCCAATGGGAGTTCGTGATGCACCCCGAGCTCGGGCTACCTGGTCTAATCGATTACCACAACCAATGGGCAGAATTCTTCGCCGGCCGTGACCATGCGCTCATCGTGCGTTATGAAGATCTACGCGCGCAGACTCGCACCACCCTGCAACGAATCACCGCCAGCCTGGGTGAGGTATTCAGCAGCGAGGAGCTCGACGAGGCGGTCGAGTTCGCCTCCTTCGACAATCTGCGCCAGCTCGAAGAAGCCAATTACTTTCATAACGCCGGCCTGCGCCTGCAGAATCGCAATGATCCCAGCCGCTATAAGGTACGACGGGGCAAAGTGGGCGGCTTTCGCGACGACTTCGAGCCGGCGCAGGCCGATGCCATGGCGGCCATGGTGCAGGAGCGTTTGAACCCGATCTTGGGCTACAGCGGACCTGACGCCCTGGGCATGGCAGCCGGCAGCCATCGGGCCTAGCGCGCCAAGTCAGACCTTGGTCAGACGCGACGCCTGCGCGATCAGGCCATCGTCCAACTCGATATTGGGGCGCATCGCTCGACGCACCTCTTACACAAGCGAAGTGTAGGTTATGATGTATGAGCTTACCCAATCAAGCCGAGCCCGATCCAGCTCTGCTCAGGGCGCACACAAGACGTCCTGATAACGCCGCGCCGAGCGCTCGACGGAAAACTCCTCGCCTCGCGCCTTGAGCCGCTCGCCATCGGGCGGGCGTGCCAGCGTCTCTAAAATGGCCGCGGCCATGGCCGGCACATCAGCTATCCGCACCAGCTTGCCGTAAGCTCCATGATCCAGAATCTCCGCCGCCCCACCGGGCGCATCGGTCGCCACCACGGGGCAGCCGCTTGCCAGCGCCTCGATCAGCACGCCAGGCAAGCCTTCCCAATGCGAGGACAGCACCAAAACGCCCGCTCCGGCCATGTGGGCGATAGGATTATCCACCCAGCCGGGCATGGCCACGGCATCCGTGATCCCCAACTCTGCGCTCAGTCGCTGTAAGGCTGAGCGCTCGGGTCCCTCGCCCAGGATCATCAGCCGCGCAGGCCGTGTCTCCCGCACGCGGGCGAAGGCCCGTAGCAAAGTAGCGAAGTCTTTGTGCTCGACCAGCCTGCCCACACCAAGCACCACGGGCGGGGCACCCGGGGCAAACCAGGGGTGTCGAGGCCGCGAGCGCGCCTGCTCCAACAATGCCGGGGTGACCGTTGGGTTGGGGATGGGGATGATGCGTTTCCCGGGAATGTCCGCCGTGGTAGCCAAGTCGTCGGCTACCGCCTGAGAAACGGCAACAATCGCATCCGCGAACGAATACGTGCGGCGAATCAGCGGCGGCAGATAGCGCCAACGCCACGTGTGCCCTAAGTGCTCGGCCCGGCTCGACAACATATTGTGCTCAGTGATGACCATGCGGGTGGAAACATCCGCCAGACGCCGGGCCCAAAGGGCAACCAGATTCGGCTGAGTCATGGCCGAGAGCAGGGCCTGTGGCCGTTCCCGGCGCAGGTAGCACGCCAAGTCAGCTAGGTAACGCAATTTACTGGCGGACTTCAGCGGCAGCAATACGGGCCTGAGCAGTGCCCCAATCCCCTCCGGGTCGGCCTTCAGCGCCGAAAATCGCCCCCACACGGACGGGGCGGGTTTAAGCGTGACAAGCCGTACGCCCGTCGGCACCACCTTCCCCGGCTCTCGGGTATTGGCGCGACAGATCAGCAGATCCACGCGATGCCCGTACCGTGCCAATTCGCCTGCCAGATTGAGCATACAGCGTTGAACTCCGCCGCCAGTCAGCAACGACATGAACAAGGCAATATGCGTCCCGTCGTCGTGCGCGCCGGTTATGCTCGTCACGGGCGGGACAGCGCAGGCAGTTGGCCGGCAAGACGCGTTCGCACGAGCCGTACTAAACCGGGCCAAACCTCCGCGCGCAGCGGCGAGGCCCAGAAACGACGCCATGCGCGCCAGCCCAATACAGGGGTCGCATACCAGCATGCCTTGAGCCAGAACGAGCCCAGGACGTGAGAGAAGGCGGGCTCCGGGTAGCAGAAGTTACGGGCGTTCGCGCTCCGCAATCGCTGCAGCCAATCCTGCGCCCATTCCAGGTAGGCGCAGTCCGGGCGCTGCGGCAGCTTTTGCATGCGCCGCAGCTCGTAATGGCGCTCCAGGTCGGAAGGGCTATAGGCTATGCCGAGCGAATGCAGCTGCTCGGCGAAGATCTGCAGCCGCCAGGCCTTGATTTCCTCGACCCGACCGTGGGTGCTTCGGCCCCCGTGCTGCCTACGGTACGTCAGCACTCGCGGCAGCGCCGATAGCTTGTGGTCCGCCGCAATACGCGCCCATAAGTCATAGTCCGACCCGAGCTTGATGTGCTCGCGATGGCGGTAACGCCGCAAAATGGCGGTGCGCGCCATGGCGGCCGAGTTCTCCAGGCAGGACCGGAACAGCCGCTCGGCGGCAATCTGCTCCGCGGCTACGGCCTTGCGCTTGATCCGTCCCAGCGGTTTACCCGCTTCGCTCATCCACTCGATCCAACTACCCACCGCGGCATGATCCGGATGCGCGCGCAAAAACGCCACTTGGTGGGCCAACCGCTCTGGCCGGGCGCGATCATCGCTGTCGAGAAAGGCCAGAAACTCGCCGCGCGCCTCATCTATGCCCCGATTGCGGCTGCCTGGGATGCCGAGATTGGTCACGTTGCGGAGCAGGCGAACACGCCGATCCCGATACGCGGCGACTGCCTCCGCACTACCATCAGTCGAACCATCATCGATGACCAGCAGCTCGAAATCGGCGAACGTCTGCGCCAGAATGCTATCGATCGCATCCCGGATATAGCTTGCCCGGTTGTGGACCGGGATCAAGACAGTAACCGCCGGTGTGCTGGACCCTGTCATTGGCACGCGTATGCAACCGAAGCTGATGCAAAGTAATGTACCATGCCTGTCTTTGCACGAGCAGGCTTCGGGTTCGGCAAATCCCACGGCAGCCGGAGCGCCTGCTCGTAGCGCAGACCGCCGATGCCCGGTATCGAGCGATGGCGCGGACATCTGACCCGCCGCGGCGGATTAACTGTCAATAGGTAAGCACCGATTACCTACTTGGGCAAAGCAAGAGGCCAATAGTAATGTTCGGAAGCGAGCGGGCCTATAGGGAAAAACCCGCTTACGGGATAATAAAGCGGCTACGGCGCAAGCTGCTGTCCATTCTCAATCTGTGGCACCGCGAAGGCTACGATGTCCGATATGTTTTCATCAACCAGAAACGCTACAAAAAGATCGTCTTTCCAAGCGAAGCCAGGGCGCAGCGCGTGTGTGCGGATCAGAAAGCGTTCGGGGCCAGTCGTCATTTCCCCACCGTGGTCGGTCAGCGCGGCGACACGCTCTGGGTAGAATTCGTCCAGGGGCGGCTCATGGGCCAGGTCGATATACCTATACTACCCCTCGTGGCCGATTTTTACACCGCTGTTTATAGGCGGGAACCCCGACTGGCGGCGCTTCGTGAGGCCGCTATTTGGGATGATTTTCTGCGGGATTTGAATTTTTTGCATGACGTGAAGCTACTAAGCGATCGGTGTTATCGAGAGTTGATCGACCATAGCGATGAGATTGCGCCTGCGATGGCATGGTTTGGCTTCGACTACACGGATCCCAGTACGGAGAATCTCGTCGTGAGGGAAAACAAAGACATCCTCTGTGCGATCGATATCAAAAATCTCTACTCTGGGGCGCTGATTGGCGGGGGAGTTGCCAAGGCGCGTACGCGCTGGCTCTCGGATGCCCTCACCGAGCCATTCGTCGAGCAACTCAGCCTAAAAGGGGCGCCGGATTTCCGCAACTGTCTTCCCTTTCTCGAGATTCTGGGCCAGGTAACGCGGGCCAAGAATATCGTATTGAAGGGGGTCAAATCCTTGCAACCGGGCGAGCTCGACCAGCACCTCGAGCGGCTGATCCCGCAAGCAAGGGCAACGTGCCGCGCACAGGCACAGCCCGCGGTCGAGCCCCTGGCCGGGGTAGGCGCTCGTGCCGGCATTGACGACACTACGCGCCGGCCGGCGCAGCGACCATAAGTTTTCCCACCCTTGCCATGACCAAAACCCATCGCGCATGAATGTATACCCACTGAGCGCCTTCCCCTGGATGGCCTTCCTGGTCGCTATATTTGGCACCGCCGTCCTGCCGTTGAGCATTATAGGCGTGGTATTGGCCTCGGCACAGACAATGCCGAGCTGGCTCATCATCTTCGTCCTGTCCATTACTCTGGGTTTCATGCTATCGGTTACACTCGGTCTGACAGCGCTGTTGGTCTATCTCCTGACCCGCAATGAGGTAGCCATTCGCGAGGGCAGGCTGCACATCAAAGCCGGATTCTTCCACCAACGGGTCTACCTTGCCGAAATCATCCACCCGCGCATCACGGATCTGGGGCTCGAGGAGGGCATTCGCCCAGTTAAACGTAGAAACGGATTGCGCCTTCCGGGCTACCAGGTGGGCTGGTTTACGTTAAACGACAAAACGCGCGCCTTCGTGCTGCTGACAGCCAGAAATCCGGTCATTTATCTGCCGACCAATAAAGGTTTCTCCTTGTTGCTGAGCTTGAAGGAGCCCGAAACCTTTTTAGAACAGCTCACCACGGCGGATTGGTAGAGAATGGCAAGAGACACGGTGCGCTCATGCGAGCCCACGCGTACTGTGGCGATACACCCACACGATGGGCTTGTATACCAGCTCTCTATAGATAACATTTGAGCAGTAACCGTGGCCGTAGCGGTTCCAGCGGTTACTTGCGTTCCTTAGGTTTTCAAGTGTACTCCCGAATGCACGTCGTTGACGTGGATAGATAACAGTTTCCGCATATCGATAGAGCTCGATATCTAGTCGGTTTGCCCTTTGCAACAGCCGCAGCTTGCGCGTGTCTCCAATTATTTTATCCCGTATGCAACTGCTCTTTGCTGCATTGACACGCTCGCTCGCGCGACTGATCACGTGGTTGAGATTCAAGGCCCGATGCATGAGAGCCAGCGATTCGTCCAATCGTTCCTGTATTCCAATAAAACTGATATCGTGCTCGATCATCTCGAGCGCCCGGTCGAGATCGGGTGCACCGGCAAGTGTTCGGGTCTGCCAATCATGATTGGCCTCATTCCGAGTCCAATCCTCGAACGAGCAGTTAATGCTGCCAAGATTCATTCTGTATTGGTAATGCGAAATGCTTCGCTCTATCGGGTCGCGCAAGAATGTGTAATATTGAAGCCTTGGGAAACCCGCTTTGAGGTCGCTGTAAGCCTTTATGCTGTGACCGGCAATGCTGCGCAATCGCGGATAAACCCATAGCAACCGACGCAAATCGGCCGCGCTGAAGTAATCGGCCTCCTCACGCCAGCGTTTGACGTCACAGTGTTGAAGCCCAAGCGCCCTGCGCAACTGGTGCTTGACTGCCTTGCCCGCCGTCTTCTCAATGTGGACAAACGCAATTACAGCCATATTGATGAACTGCCCCGTATCAGCTAGAGATGGGTTGTCCACAGCTTGGCACAACCACTATGGCAGATGTGCGCCCGGCGCCCGTCGCGGCGTCCAGCCAACAGAAAGTCTGCATGTTGTTGTTTTTATGTGTCATGCCAATACAATTACGGAGTGCTCAGTCTTCCAGCAACAAGCCCGGCAGACCACACGAGCGCCGTACTCACGTATCATCCCCAGACTTATCCACAGCATTCGCCGCTACACGCTCTCAGCCGAGCAATGCGATCAGCATCACGGCAAGCCCTGCCAGGGCCACCGCGCCGTGTAAGATGATCATAAAACCGGGTGGCGGCGCACGCTGGAGCCGAAACACCAAATTGAAGAGCCCGCCGACCAAGGCGAGGCAAAACAGCAACAGGGCCGAGTTGACCGGCATTCCCTGCGCGCTGCCAAATACCGCTATCCCCAGCACAACGACCCCTA
>JAKDMQ010000328.1 GCA_030452265.1 Nitrococcus sp. | reverse complement strand
CGAAAGATCGACTCACCCCGCCGGTCCTCAAAGGGGGGTTGTAGGGATTTGGTACGACCCTGGTGTGTTGTAGGTTGTTGCTTGCGTTCCACACCCTTGCGCACTTCAAATACGAAGGGGTAGGGAATGCGGCTCGCGGGGGTTTGGACCCCCCCCAGCCGCTGTCGGGGTTGTTGGGTCTGGACACTCGCCGACTTGTCCAGGTTCGCCGGCCACGGGTTGATGACTCCCTGCCAGCTCTAACCGTGGGGGAAATACGAACCCCCGCCAGCTCTACCACCCGGGCAACAGTCCGTATGGCAGTGGCTGGTTTTAGGGACCAGCAACCCTATCCCGCGCTAACGGAATTCAGGCTGGCCGCGAAGGTGGAGACTGCCGCCCGCCAGCACTGGATTAAAGGCTCCAGCTAGGCCCCGGTTACCCTCAGACCTGGACCCCGGTTATCTTCACGAACGCCTTGGGCTGGAACATCTGGACATCCGCCCGCATGTGCGCGAGAAAGCCATACTGGAAGTTGTCCGCGTAGCGCTCCCGCAGCACCTCAACCCTTACCTGGTTCCTGACACCGATTGCGAGGTTCTGGAAGTCCCCCGCAAAGATCGTGGTCTCGTTCGTCCCTGCGCCCCCGTCGGTGGGTATCTGAGTTGTGGTCAGTACCCGCATTGCGCTGGGACGGTCCAAGATCGGTGGGTGGCGCAGTGGCTGGCCGGTGGTATCGACCAGCCCACCGAAGTCCGCTTCCGCCTCCGGGTGCATTACCCATGCGCTCACCTGGGTAGCGTTCTGGGTCATCAAGGCCAGTCTTGCGCTCACCAAAACCGCGTAGCTGCTTATGGCGGCGCTGTGCGCCACTGAGAGCACCCCGGTTTGAGCATCAATGCCCGTTGGCTGGCCGGTTCCGGTTCCGAGGAACGCTACCCGGTCCAGCTCCTTACCCATGGCGGCCGCCAAGATGCGGGGGAGTTCCTCGTCGAGGTTGAATGAATCCTCGAGAAGCTCTCGGCTCACCTTGACGAGTACCGTCAGGCTTACGGGGGTAAAGGCCACCGACTCGAACGTCGGGTCACTCTCGCCTACGGCGGCGTTCTCGGCTCGCCATGCGGGGATGGGGTCGCTCGCCAACCTGGCAAAGCTAGTGGCATCGGTGGTTAGCGCTACGGTCTGCGCTCCCGCCGCGATCGCGACGGTATTGGCCCTCATCAGGTCGATTAGCTGCGCGCTCAGGTTGGTGGGCACCGTGTACCCGCCCGCGCTGTCTGTGCCCTCGGCCAGTGCCCGTCGCTCGACCTCCTTGTTGGCTCCGAGGACCATTGAGCGGAGATAGCGCCCCAAGGTTAGCTGGCCGTACTCAGAGTTGCTGTAGTGGTCGTGTACGCGCTCTGCGTAACGCTGTTCAGGTGCGAGTACGGCGGCTTCGCTGTGGGAACCGCCCATGTATTCAACGTCACTCTCGGGTTGGGCACGCCGGGCCGGGATGATAAGGTCGGGCTGAGCACGTTCGCACCCCTTGCGATAATCCTTCTCTGCGTCCAGCTCGTCATACAACGTCATCAGCCCATCGTAAGCCTCTTCGACTTCTTTGGCTTCGGCCTCGGAAGCTCCCTTCTCCAAGCGATCTAGCAAACCCCGACAGATAACCGGAATGCGGCCTTGCAGGGCGCAAATATCTTTCCAATCAGCGCCGTCCGGGTCGTACTTTTTGATGTCGTTGGGCAGGCCAGCCTTGCGAAGCTGTACGCCAGCAATTCTACGCGCAGCCAATGCCTGGCCATCCGTAATCTTGCCGGTGGTGAAAGGGGAACCATACATAGGTGAATTCCTCGGTTTCAATGGGGGGTGGGCACACAAAATGCGCAGCCGACCCCGTTGGTAGTCAACGTTTAGTGGTCAGCTCGCGCCCATTCCATCGGAGGGACCGAGATGCGTAGGGGACTGCCAGCGCCCATCAGGCTTTTGGCAGGCCGACTAAGGCGTTGATTATACCAGTGCGGATACACTCGGAACAGGTCATTTTCCATACTTGCCGCGCGTTTTGTGGGTGGCTGCGTTGTCTGTTAGCTCCGCGATCAGGCCGTCGAGCAGCACGAGCTCGCGCTCTATGCGCGCTATGGCAATTTCGGCATCGGCGAGGCGGCCCTCGACGGCCCAAACCTCTTCGTGTGGGCAATCGGCCCTGGCGCTAGCCCCATCGTCTTCCACCTGCTCAAGCCGCGCCTCGAACGCCTTAACAGCATCGTCAAGACCATCAACCCGGTCCTCCAGCCCCTCCAGGTCCTCGCGCTCGCTCGCGCCGATGTGCGCCGCCAAACTCTTGAGGAGCGATGCGAGGTTGCGCCGCCCTCGGCTCTCAGCCCAGGACGCCCCGAGGATGAGGCGATCGAACAAGCTAGCTGCGCCATGGGCGTGTGCTTTGGGCAATGCGCCATCGCTGCTCGTCCTGGAACCGCTTTCTTGAGTGTCACTATTTGATTGCATCATTCCTTCCTTGGTGTTCGGCGCTTATGCCGCATCCGGCCCTGGATCGCCGTCTGACATCTGCACTAGCCGGCGCAGCTCAGATACCGTCCGCGTGATCTCGCCGCGCTCCCTGGCGTCTAGCCGGTCGAGCTGCGGGTCGAGGCGAACGTCGCCGTACTCGACATGCTCAATGATGCCTCGTGCCTGGCGCAGCCGGCGCCAGAAGCGCCGCGGATCGCTTGATACTCGATTCACCCGGACCGAGTTGATAACCCTCCCGGCCACAACCACATCCTGCTCACGTTGCATCACTCGTCCTCCATAGTTGCCGGCCATCATTGACCCTATATCGGCTGGTTTTGTCTTTTTCCGTCGTCTTTGTTTGCCGTGCTTGGCTTCGTTGTCGCCATGGGAATGCGCCTGCAGCACCTGATCATGGCCTCCCAGGCCTTTTTTCGCTTTTTGCGACGCGCCCTGTCGCTGCCGACGCGCCGCCCAGGCC
>JAKDMQ010000327.1 GCA_030452265.1 Nitrococcus sp. | reverse complement strand
CAATAACCGCGCTGGACAGCGCAGCATCGTTGTTTTCGACGGAAATTGTATCCGTATCCGTTCGTTGCCGGTACATGGAGGTATTCACGGCGTGTCCCGCCAGAGCGCACGGCCCATCGGCGGGGCGGAGGCTCCCATGGCATACTGACAATTGCCGTGTAAGGATTGGGATGTGACCGCTCTCCCATGACGATAAGAGCTTTGCGTGATGAGGCCGCGCTGGTAGCGGTGGAGCGCCCTCAGGGAACGCTCTGGTCGGCGTTCACCACGCTCTACCTGGAAACGTTTCGGACTTGGGAGCGCGAGCCATTGCCGCGGATCGCGCGGCGCCTTGCCGCAGGGCGCTACCGGCTGGCGATGCTGCAGCTTGGCGATGAGCCCGCCGGCTTCTACCTGTTGGACCGGGTCGCGGCGTTGGATTATGCCGCGTTGACCTTTCTCGCGCTGCGTCCGAGTTTTCGTGGGCGCGGTTTGGGTCGACGGCTACTGCAACATGCGCTGTCCCGTTTCCAGGCCGGGCCTGGTCCCGCATGGCTGTTCGTGGAAGCTGAGGCGGAGCCCGCGGGGTTTTATCGGCATTGCGGCTTGCGCCAATTGGTGCTTGATTATCGAGTCCCGCACTACGCGAGCGTGACTACGATGCAGCCCATGGCGTTGCTCACGGTGCACCGTGACGGGCCAGTGGGCTCTATCGATGGCAAGTGGCTGCGCCGGGTTGTAAAGCACCTCTTCGTCGACGGCTACCAACTTAGCCCGGATGATCCACGGCTCGCGCAGCAGTTGCAACAGGTGCCCGATGTCGTGGGAGTGCACTGAACATGGTGAGCTACAGCCAGAATAGCGATGATGGTGATCGGGTGACGCGACCGGTTGCCGAGGTCCTCGCCCACGGCCACACCGAGTACCAGGAATATCTGTTTTTCCGCTCCCCAGTGCACGGCGTCTGCGTGGTGTTGGACGGGGACATTCAATCCTGCGAGTCCGACGAGGGCATCTACCATGAGGCCCTCGTGCATCCGGCGCTGCTTCTGCACCCCGCGCCGCGCCAGGTTTTGATCATGGGCGGCGGCGAAGGGGCAACGGCGCGGGAGGTGCTGCGGCATGAGTGCGTCGAGCGGGTGGTCATGGTCGATATTGACCAGGAATTCATCAGCCTTTGCCAACGCTACCTCGCGGACTGGAATCGGGGGGCGTTCGCGGATCTCCGACTGGAGCTGCAATGCCGCGATATCAAGGAGTTCCTGAGAGAGGGCCGGGACGGCTTCGATGTCGTAATCGGCGATCTGGTTGACTTCGCGGACTGGGATTCGCCCGCGGCCGCTCTCTATAGCCACGAGCTCTACGGCATGTTGAGCAAGCGCCTCAACCGTGGCGCCGTGCTCGCTACTCAGGCGGGCGGCCTCACGGCGACCAGTTTCGAGGGCCATCGGCGGGTACGCGCGGCGCTCGAAGGCCACTTTCGCTATGCTGCGAGCTACGCCATCGTGGTGCCGAGCTTTTATCATCTTTGGAGCTACCTGGTCGCCTCCGACAACCCACTGCCCAGGCCGAGCGTGCCGCCGCTGCAGCTCTTTTTGGAGCGGGGTGAGCAGCGCGCGCTCGCACCGCCCGCGACCGGGCTGGCGGCGTTGGCCGCGGCCTTTACCCTCCCAGCGGCGCTGCGCGCGCGCATCTAGCGGAGTTTAAAATGGCCGAAGCGCGCTATCAGCGGCTACCGAACCGCGCAGTCGATGCTACCGATGTAATCGTGCTGCCGGTTCCCTACGAGCAGACCGTATCCTACAAGGGTGGAACCGCACGCGCGCCCGAGACGATCCTTGCGGCAACCGAGCAGCTCGAGTACTACGACGAAGATCAGCGCTGGTCGCCCTTCAAATACATGGGCATCACGGTGTTGGCTCCGTTTGAGAAACATCCCCAGGAGGGCGAGCGCGACTTTCATCGGCGCCTGCAACAATACGCAGCCTCGCTGCCGGCTAAACCCTTGCTACTGGCGCTGGGCGGCGAGCACTCGATCACCCCGGACTTGGTTCAGGGGCGGATGAACGCCCCGGGCACGGTCATCGTGCTAGACGCCCATGCCGATCTGCGCCGCGAGTTCGAAGGTTCCCGGTTCAGCCACGCCTGCCCGATGCATCACCTGCGCGAGGCCGGGCATGAGATCCTGATGGTCGGGGTGCGCTCCCTGCTCGATGAGGAGGCGCGGCGCATCGATGGCGACCCGGGCCTGCGCTGCTTCCTCGACCGCGAGCTACAGCGCCCCGAGTGCTGGCGCGCGTTGCTCGATGCGATCCATGCGCTGAGCGGACCGGCCTGGCTCACCATCGACATGGACGTATTCAACCCCGCGGTTGTGCCGGGAGTGGGCACGCCACAACCTGGCGGACTGTCCTGGTACCAAGCATTGGCGCTCATCGAGGCGTGCCTGTTTAACCAACGCTTGAGGCTGCGCGGCTGCGACCTCGTGGAGCTGGTGCCGGAGCCCTCTTGTGTTTCGGCTATGACGGCGGCCAAGCTCAGCCATAAGCTCATTTCCTGGTGGGGTAAGAGTCAGCGGTTGGATGAACGCCTGGAGCGGGGCAGCCAGACCGAAGTCGATTACCATTAAAAAAGCGCACAACCGATCAGGCCCCTTCAGGCAAGCATGCGGCGTGCCGCACGTTCTCCTCCGAGTCCGTCAACCCCACGGCCCGGCATCATGCCGTCGGGAAAAAATAGACCGCACGCCGGCCTTACACGCGTGCAAACCGGTTTGGCACGCGCCGCGCAGGGTGGTTAGCAATGAGTCTCTCTTCTCACCGCGCTCTAGCACTTCAATCAAGTGATAGCCGAACTGAGTGCGCACGGGGCCGTGGAGCTTGTTCAGCTCTCCGCCGAATGCGACATCGTCGAATTGGGGCACCATTTGCCCCGCACCGAATTCTCCCAGATCGCCGCCGTTATGACCCGACGGGCAATGAGAGAA
>JAKDMQ010000326.1 GCA_030452265.1 Nitrococcus sp. | reverse complement strand
CCGGTTCGACATCGAGCACAATGCGGCGTCGTCGATAATGCGGCGCGGAGGCGAACGTGCCCTGTTCCTCCACGGTGAGCGGGACCGGGTTGTCCGCATAATCACAGCGCCGACAAGAACTCGAGCAGCCGGTCGGGCGGTCGATAGCGACCGGGCCTGGTGCCGGGCGGCGTGGTACGCGCCAGCGCTTGCTCCTTCAGCTTGAGGTGGGCATGCAGGTAGATCTCGGTGGTGCGAGAGGTGGCGTGTCCTAGCCATAGCGCTATGGTGGTGATGTCTGTTCCGCTCTCGAGGAGCCTCATTGCGCAGGTGTGTCTGAGCGTGTGCGGGCCTGGTTTCTTCTTTAGAAGCGACGGGCAGGTGCTTGCTGCGGACCGGGCGTGGCGCTGGACGAGGCGGCGGATCGCGTCGCGCCCCAGTGGTGTGCCGCCTGGGCCGGGAAAGAGCGGGTCGGTGCGATCACCGCCCCGCTCGGCGAGGTAGTGCTTCATCACCGTGACGGTCGTCTTGGTGAGCGGGGTGGTGCGCTCCTTGCGGCCCTTGCCGAGGCAGTGCACGAAGGCGCCAGTGCCGAGGTGGAGGTCATCGAGGCGCAGCGCGCTGAGCTCGCTGACGCGAAGGCCCGTCTGGACCGCGAGGATCAGCAGTGCGTGGTCACGCCGACCGACTCGGCGTGAACGGTCTGGGCTGGCGAGTAGTGCGTCGACCTCGTCTGGAACGAGGAAGCTGATCAGCGCCCGCTCGCCCCGCTTGGCAGGGATGGCCAGGACACGGCCGATGAGCGCGGCGTGTTCGGGGTGGCGTAGTGCCGCGAACCTGAAAAGCGACCGGATCGCGGCGAGCCGCACGTTGCGGCTCTGGACCGATAGGCCCCGGTCGTGTTCCAAATGCTCGAGGAAGCGCCCGATCACGGGTGCGTCAAGGTCGCAGAAGTCCAGCGTGGAGGGTACGACGCCGGTCGTGTCCTGCACGAAGGCCAGTAGCTGCTTGAGGCAGTCGCGGTAGGAGGCGATCGTGTGCGGGCTGGCGTTCTTTTGGGTGAGGAGCCGCTCGGTGAAGAACGCTTCAAGGGTTGGCGCGAGCAGGCTCATCGGTGCCCCTCGAAGAACTCATCGAGCCGTGCCGCGACGGGCGCCATGAGCTCGGGCGTGGAACTTAGGTACCAATACGTCGAGGCCGGGTTGACGTGGCCCATCACCGTCGAGAGCAGCGGCAGCAGCGCCGCGACGTCAGCGCCTTCCTTCTGCCAGCAGAGCAGGGTTGAGACCGCATAACGGTGCCGTAGGTCGTGCAGCCTGGGACGGCAACGCGGCGATGTCGCGACGACCCCAGCCTGCTGGCACAGGCCAGCGAAGGTCTGCCGCACTCGCGCGTAGGTGAGCCTGGTGCCGGTCGTCGAGGCGAAGAAGCTGTCTTGGCCAGGCCCTGAGAGCAGCTGGTCGCGGATAGCGGCGAAGCGTCCGAGCGCCTCAACGCTGCTCGGCGCCAGCGGGATCTGTCGCGATTTGCCGAACTTGCCCTCGATCACCTGCACGCAAGCCTGCTCGAGCAGCACGTCGCCTCGGGCCAGCCGGATCGCTTCACCGATCCGCATGCCGCTTACTGCGAGCAGGCCGATCAGGGTCTGGTAGGTGCACGCGAGCAGCGGGCTCGGCAGCGCCCGCGCGGCCGCCATGATCGCCTCGATCTGATCATCGCTGTAGAGGTAGGGCACGGCGCGCAGGGAGTGCCCCGGCAAACAACCCGCCGGCGGGACCTCGGTGGCTTCATCGATGCTCGCGACGAAGATGGCGAAGCACCGCACAACCGAGAGCCGCTGGGCCAGCCAGCCCGAGCTCGCGCCAACAGGAAGAGTTGCCCACTCGAGCGCCAGTGATGTCGTGATCGCCTCGGCGTCGTTGTCTTCGAGGAAGCCGAGGAACTGGCCGAGCAGGCGCTCGGTGACGACCAGCTTGTAGCCCAGCGCTCGGCGGATCACCAGGTAGTCGGCCAGGACCTTAGATAGCTTGCTCACGCCGCACCTCCTGGCCACGGACGCGCCAGGCCGGCCAGGCGGGTGCGGTCGATCTTGGCGTAGATCGCCGTCGATGCCGCCGAGCGCTGCCGCAGAACCTGCCCGACCTCGGCCAGGCTCGCACCCCCGGCCAGCATGGCTCCCGCCGCGCCGTGCCGCAGTCGGTGCGCGCCGATGCGCTCGACCCCCACCCGGTCACAGGCGGCATACACGATCCCACTTATCGCCGGGACCGACAGGGCACGCCGTGGGGCGTAACAGCGCAGGAACACAGCCCGGCTCGCCGCCGGCGGCCTCCCGTCGTGCAGATACGCCGCGATCGCCTCGCCGACATCGGCTGGCAACGGCACCAACTCGTCGCGGCGCGCCTTGCCGTGCACGAGCAGCTCGCCCGCGCGCCAGTCAAGATCACACAGGAGCATCGCCACCACCTCCCCGGCACGAAGACCGAGACGGGACAGCAAGGTCATGATCGCGTAGTCCCGTCTTCCCCTGGCGCTCGAGCGATCACAACTGCCCAGCAGCAGCGACAGCAGCTCAGGAGCGACCCCCGTTGGCAGCGGGCTCATCCGCCATCCCGCGACCGGCGGCACGGCACCGTGCAGCGGCAGCGCGATGACCCCTTCGACCAGCGCGAAGCGCAGGAAGCAGCGAAGTGCCGCCACGACGTCGGGGGCGTGCCCGCCCGACCGCTCAGACACGCTCGCACGAAGGAAGCTCGTGACCTGCCCGGCCCGCACGCTCGACCAGTCGATCGCGCCATCACCCACCAGCGAGGCCACGAAACGGCTCGCGAGCCTCATGTAACCCTCGACCGTGCGCGCCGCGAGCCCCCGCTCGGCCTCCAGATACCTCCGATAACGCTCCAGGACCTCTCGTCCAGGACCCTCGGCCACCACGAAGCGCTGCAATTGAACCGCGCCGATCCCAACCAGGTAACCCAGCAGCGGCGCCA
>JAKDMQ010000325.1 GCA_030452265.1 Nitrococcus sp. | reverse complement strand
GCGTCGATGTGCGTGCCGCCGTGCTCGGCGGCCGAGAAGTTGTACGCCGAGTAGTAGTAGCCGGCCTGCGTCATGCCTTCAAACACCGTTTCAAGTTTGAACGGCTCGGCGGTCGGCCAGTAGATGGTCTGCTCCGAGAAGGGGTGGGTTAGATCGACCCAGCGGCCATTGGAGAAGAGCGCTGCTTCGGCACTGCCAAGGCAGAGCGCGCAGGCAAGGATCGCGCCTGGTATGACGGGAATTCGAGCCATTAACGAGCCTCCATGATTAGCCGCGGCGTAACTGCTCACCCAACTCTTTGCAGAAATCCGCGGCAAGCGGTCCTGGCAACCGCGCTTCGCGTACTGGGAGCGCGGGCATCCTGCCCGCTGGGCGTGGCAAAACGGAGGCCGCTTGCTGCTGATAAAGGTGGCCCCAATCAGCAGCAATTGGCGCGTACCGGCTTATTGCATTAGCCCCTTTAGCGTTTCCCCTACCTTGTCCTGGACCTTCTCCTGGACCTTTTCCTTGATTTGCTCCGAGGCTTGCTGCAGCGCTTTGGCCTTGGCTTGCTCGATCGCCTTATTGATGATCGGTTGCAGCAGTACCTTGGTAAGCTCCGCCACCGTTACTCCGCCTTCGGCACTTCCGATGTCGTGGATTGCAAATCCTGGAATGCTCGCCGTCTGCTTCACATTGGCGACATCGGACAAAACGCTTACCTCGCCACCGGTGAAGCGGAACTCTTGGACTATGAACTTCTTGGGCTTACCGGTCCCGGCTTCAGGGGCGGGTTGTTGCTCCTGGCCCGAAGATCCAGCAGATTGCTTCACATTATCGAGAATTTGCTTGAGATTGCTCTTCATGCCGTCGAATTCGGCGTTAAGGCTCGCACCCCCGACGACAAGCTCTTTTACCACGATAGTGTCGCTCGCCAGGGATTCCGGGACCAAGTTCACCTTGAGATCACCGAGCTTAAAGGCGTAAGGCGACTCGAACCCCTCCGGGTTGCCAATCTTCAGGCCGTGAAGCTCGGCATTACCGGAGAAGAGTGCCAGCTTGACCTCGTCTAAGTTCACCGGCGTGCCGGTTACCGATGGCCCGTATTCCTCGACAGCATACTTGAGACTGCGATCGAGGGTCAGGAAAAGCACGACAAAGAGGATAATGACGATTACGGCTACCGTGCCGACAATGCCGAATAAGATCTTGCCCGGTCTACTCATGTACTGCTCCTTATGGTGCCGCGAAAGCCTTTGAATTATTGGCTAGTTTTCCTTGCTGTCCGCCTTGAGAGCGGTCGAAGACATGTACGTGGACAAATACTGTCCTACGCTTCGGGAAGCTCATCACGACAGGCTTGTCCTGAGCGCAATCGAAGGGCGTGGCACGAATTTCATTCACAGCTTCGCGCTATTTTGGCGTCCCGCTTGATGAAACGGCATGGACTGAAGCGTAAGCATGTGGCTTCACGTAAGGGCGCGCTCGTCGCGGACGCGAGTACAACCGAGGAACCCGGTGCGGGAAATCTGCACGCCGGAGACGGTGCGGGGGGCGGCAGTAACCTGCGTTCCTACCGCAAAAGATGCATTTTCCGACCCATTCTTTTATATGGTGGGCGGCGCTGGGATTGAACCAGCGACCCCTGCCGTGTGAAGGCGCTCGGACGCTCTGATGCATCAAAGGGTTGCAACATAAGTCATTGAACATATGTAAATTTGCGTAAGCGCAAGTTAACCGTTATAAAGGACGGCATGCACTTTCTGCACTTCCTGTGCACTTCCGGGGAAAAGTCATGCCAGAGCTAACACAAAAAATCATCGCCACATCCCGCCCAAAATCGGCCGCCTATGATATCCGTGACGCAAGAATCGGCGGTTTTCTGCTCAGAGTGCTCCCGTCGGGCAAAAAACGTTTTTACGCCCAGTACGGGCGCGGCAAGCGCTGCCTGATCGGTGACGCCAAGGTGTTGACGCTGACGCAGGCGCGCCTCAAGGCGAAGCAGCTCATTGGCGATGCGGCCACGGGCAAGGATCCCATGGAGGCCAAGCGCCGCGCGCGGGCGAAAACGCTACGCGAGTATCTCGATAAGGTCCACGGTCCGTGGCTTGTCGCGAACCGCAAGGATGGCCGGGCAACTCGGGCGCGCCTTAGGGCGTGCTTTGACGCTGAGCTCGGCGGCAAGCGCCTGGGTGAGCTCAACACCTGGCTAATCGAGAAGTGGCGCTCGGCAAGGCTCAAGGCCGGCATCAAACCCGCTACGCTCAACCGCGACATCGGCCCGCTCAAGGCCGCGCTGAACCGGGCGGTGGAGTGGCATTTCATCGATATCAATCCAATCGCAAAGCATAAACCGGCGAAGACCGATCGGCAAGGCTCGGTTCGGTTTCTGAGCGAGGATGAGGAGCGGCGCCTTCGCCAGGCGCTCGATGCGCGCGAGGCGCAGACCCGGCGCGCCCGGCAGAGCGCTAATCAATGGCGCTCGGCGCGTGGCTATGAGCTTTTCGCCGAGCATGGGGCATTCACCGATCACGTCAAGCCGCTGGTGCTGCTCGCGCTCAATAGCGGCTTGCGCCGCGGCGAATTGTTCAATCTGCGCTGGTCGGGCGTGGACCTGGAGCGCGGCCTGCTCACCGTCGAAGGCGGCGGCGCGAAGTCCTCCCAAACCCGCCATGTACCGCTCAACCGCGAAGCGCGCGAAACCCTGAAACGATGGCCAGCGGATGAGGCCGAAGGCTACGTCTTCCCCGGCGCGCTCGGTGGGCGGCTCGATAACATCAACAAGGCATGGGCCGGCGTTGTAGCGGCGGCGCGGTTGGAACATTTCCGCTTTCATGATTTGCGCCACACGTTTGCGAGCAAGCTCGTGATGGCCGGCGCGGACCTCTACACGGTGAAGGAGCTACTCGGACACTCCACCATCGCCATGACCGAGCGCTACGCTCACCTAGCGCCCGCGCACAAGGCGGCGGCGGTGGCGTTGCTTGAGCGCGGGTGATG
>JAKDMQ010000324.1 GCA_030452265.1 Nitrococcus sp. | reverse complement strand
GATGTCGTCTTTGGCAGGTGAGGTGCCGCCCAACAAATCACTGCAGCCGACCGCCCTCCCGCTACGCGGGCTGTGGACGGCTGAGCTTAGGCGTTAAGCGGTAGGCGGGGCTACGGCGGGTGCTCCGGCCCCTTGGCGAACCCGGGAGCACTGAGAGCACAAGCGAGCACAGTAGCACCATGAGCCCCGTGAGCACTACCGGTGAATCGTAAGGTCTTTAAAAATAGAAAATAAGGTTGCGAAAAAGGCGAATTAACGCGCAACTTAATACCTAAGTCGCGTGGGAAATGGTAGTCTCAAGTGGCGATCGTGGCGGTGATGGTAAAAGCGAAGCGACGCAAGAAAACAAAAAGGCGTTTAGCATCAGTGCGTTACGCGTTCATACTAGTGGCGTCGGTTCCCAGTGGTGAAGCGGGTGCCATCAGCAGGTCGCGGAGGCCTCCAAAACCGCCGCGATAGGTGGTACCCGAAGGCGCCACAGTAGGTCGAGCCTCCAAAAGTAAGCGGCTAAACGACACCGTTGTTGCTGCCGCGGTCCACATCTGATTTCAGGGGTGCCTTAGCGAATAGTTTCTTCCACAGGCGCGGGGTCAGCTCGATGACCCGGTTGGCCGGGTGTTGGGCGATGCGCTGGAGCACATCGACCAGGTAGATGTGGGGGTTGACGCCTTGCAGCCGGCAGGTGACCAGCAGGCTCTGGATGATGCCTACGTGCTCGGCACCGATCTCGGTCCAGCAAAATAGCCAGTTGCGCCGTCCCATCGGGATAGCCCGCAGGCCGCGCTCCAGGTGATTGGTGTCGATCGGTACCTCCGGGTCGGCGAGGAAGACCTGCAGTGCCTCGACGCGGGCGAGCGCGTACTGTAGCGCCTTGGCAAGCGGACTTCGGGGCAGGAGATCCAGGCGCTGACACTGGGTCTGGCACCACTGCCAGAACCCGCGCACCAGGGGCTCGCACTCTCGCGTGCGGGCGGCAAGTTTGTCCTTGCCCTCAAGGCCAAGCTTTGCGATCTTGCGCTCGGTGCTGTAAAGCGCGCCGATCCATTCCAGTGCCTCGCGGGCGGCCTGCGGCTCGGCCTCCAGGGCGCGCTCGAAGCAGCGTCTGGTGTGGGCCCAGCACTCGGCGTGGGTAACCTCGGGCCGCGCCTTGGCATACTGGGCGTAGACCTCATAGCCGTCGCTGAGCAAGGTGCCGGTGAAGTGCTCGCCAAGCATCGTGTGCACGTGCGCGGCAGCTCGCGAGGACGCGTAGGAGAAGGCGATTTCATCGGCCTGGCCATAGATCGGCCAGAAGTAGGCTTGGCGCATTTGACCGGGCGCCTTGCGCCCAGCCTTGATCGGGGTCTCGTCCATGGCTAGCACGCGGCTTGCCAGGATGTGCTCGAGCTGCGCATCGTAGATCGGGCGCAGCAGCTCGATGGCCCGGCCAGCCAGCCCCGTGAGCGTGCCCCGGCTGATCTGTATCCCACTTTGGGCAAGGCGCTGATGCTGGCGGTACAGCGGCAGGTGGTAGCTAAACTTGTCGACCAACATCCCGGCGAGAAAGCTCACATCGGCAAGGCTTTGCTCGAGCACATTCGCCGGCGCCGGAACGCTGATCAGCTCCGATCTCTCCCGGCGCTTGACCACCGGGCAGCGGTACTCAAGCACCACGTAGCTACCCGGGCGTTGGGCGAGCCGAAACGTGCTCTTGGTGCTGATCACCTCGTAGTGTTCGGCATCTTCGCCCTTAAGCTCAGGGACGGCCACCTCGATGACCTGCACCGGCACCGTCTCGTCAAAGCGCAGACCCGTGTCGTTGACGGCCTGCTCGCGGCGCTTCTTGCTCCGCTGGTAGGTGATCGTCTCGGTAGGCGGTGGCGCCGGGCTTTGCACCGTCTCGGCAAGCTCAGCGAGCAGATCGCCTTGCCCCGAGCCCTCGAGCGGGCGCAGCTTCTCGGACTTGCGCCCAAAGAGCTGGCGCTTAAACCATGCGAGCTGCTGTTTCGCCTCGTCGAGCTGCGCCCGCAGAGTGGTGTTCTCCTGCGTGAGCCGGACATTTTCGTACTGGAGCTCGGCGACGCTCAACTGCGGTTATCCCAATGTTTCCGGTGAAATTATTCACCCATAGCCGCGCCCAAAGGGAAGCCTTTCGACCACCTTTTTCGACGCCTTTTGATCGCCAGATCCAGCCCCTCGATGAGCGCCTCGAACTCGGTGCGAGTGAGCGCGCGCTTGCTCCCTTGGCCAGCAGATAAGCGCGCGAATTGCCCGCGCTCCAGACGCTTGCTCCACAGACAATAGCCGCCCTCCTCGAAGTACAGGCACTTCAGCTGCGTGCGCCGGCGGTTGATGAACACAAACCCCTGGCCGCTGAGCGGGTCGCCATCCATCTGCTGGGCAACCAGCGCTGCCAAGCCGTCATATTGGCGGCGCATGTCCGCGGGTACCGTGCACAGCCACAGCCGCGGTAGCGCCCTTAGCATGACTCGCCCCGGCGCATCCGCAGCACCACACCGCCACCAAGCGCCAGTTCAATCTCCCAAGGCGATGTCTCATCGAACGCCCGCTCACGCGCCGGTATCGTAAGCTCAGCGAACAGCCGCTGCGCTTCGCCAGCCGGCTCGTCCCCCACCGCCGACGGGTGCCCGGCCAGTATTCCGCGCCACCGGGCGAAAGTGCTCAACGCCAGGCCGTGCTCGCGGCAAAATACCTGCTGGCTCTGGCCACTGGCTTCATAATCGAGCATCAGCCGCCGCCATTGCTCGCGGCTCCGCCGGGGTTTGCGAACTGCCATCATCATGGCTCTCCTGCGTTACGAATATTGCAGGAACCAGCCTACGTGGGCGCGGGAGGTGAGGGAATAACGGTCTCGTTTAACCGCTTACCTCCAAAACTCGGCCTCTCGGATCCGGCGCTTTCTTTCAATGTAAACGGGTGACGTATGACTGCTACTAAGGAGTACGTTGAAAAAGCCTCATTCGGTTTCGGCGGCATAGCGGAAAT
>JAKDMQ010000098.1 GCA_030452265.1 Nitrococcus sp. | reverse complement strand
GACCTCGAGGATTTGTTGCATTTTCTTATGGCGCTGGATGAGGACTATTCGTAATTTTCCGACAAACTTACCAGCGTCACGCTCGTGTCGCCATTTTCGCAAAGCCTGGAAGAGAGGTCCGTCGGATTTCCCGTCAGCTCGAGTCGAGAAGTTGGATGCGCGATATCCGCACCCATGCAGCCGCGGGAGTCCTGGGCCGGTGACGGCCAGGGTCACCGGGCGACCGCCGCTAGACCTCTTTGTCCAGCCCGCTTCGCAACGCTCTACATCTTTTCTGCCAGGTAGTTTTCAATACCGACGCGGCCTATCAGATCGAGCTGGGTCTCGATCCAGTCTATATGCTCTTCCTCGCCCTCGAGGATATCCTCGAATAGCTCACGGGTGACGTAGTCCTGCACCGACTCGCAATAGTTGATGCCCTCACGTAGCAACGGCACCGCCTCGCGCTCGAGCTTGAGATCCAGCTCCAGTCTGTAGCCGAAGTAATGGGCGGATTGCTCCAAACCTCTTGAGGAAGCGGAGTGGGTTTTGGAATTCCCCGCACGAGGTGGTCGGCGACATTGTTGGCCCGTTCGACCACCGCGACGATAGCACCGGTGTCGTCATGGAGGGTCGGATGGCCGAAGAGCCGCTTGCCGTAGCGGTCGAGGTAAGTTGAGATGATGGCACTCGGAGTAGGGGGCCAAGGAACCCGCAACACCTCCGGTAGCCGCGTTCGGGCAAACTTTTGGGGTTCGCTTGGCCTCGCTCATTCATCATCGGCCGAGAGAGGGGCATCGAGATCGACTTCAACACCATTGACCAGCGACTGGATGCGCTGCAAGAGGCCGGTGTCGACTGACTGAAGCCGCTCCGGATGGTTGGCGATGTCGCGCGCCAGGAAGTACAGAAACTGGCCGAGTACCGGGTCTTCGTCCTCAGCGGCAGCGGCGCGTGTGAGCATGACCTCATCGTCGGGGCGGATCGTATAATGAATTTTGTCGCGTTTGCCGAGCTTGAGCGCGCGGCGGACCGTCTCCGGCACCGTGGTCTGATAGCGGTCGGTGAGCGTGGATTGAGCTTTAAGGATGACAGCCATGGCACTCTCCGATGAGAAGAATGGATGCCTTGCATCCTTAAGTGATCATTGTAACCGAGCTAAAGAAAGACTATATTAAGTCTTAATTTTGTCCTATGAGCCATTATGCGTTATTCATCTCAGATCAAACCCATCAGCTACCTGAAGGCCAATGCGGCGGAAGTGCTGACAAAGCTGGCTGAACAGCGTGAGCCCATGGTCATTACCCAGAATGGCGAGGCCAAAGCCGTGATCCAGGACGTGGCCTCCTATGAGGAAACGCAGGAGACGCTCGCGCTTTTGAAGATCCTCGCGCTGGGCAACCAGGAGATCGAAGCCGGCAAGGTTAAGCCAGTGGCCAGTGCGGTGGCGCGGCTGCGCGCGAAACGCTCTGCCGAGTGATGCCGGGCAGGCGCTATGAGATGCTGCACACCGGGGGTGCTGAGCAGGACTTGGAGTCGATCTACGATTACATCGCCGAGCTCGATTCGCCCGCCAAAGCGGACTACGTGCTTGACCAGATCCTGGAGGTGGCGAAGCGCTTGGAGAGCTTTCCCAAGCGCGGCACCCATCCCAAGGAGTTGCTGGTGCTGGGCATCCATGAGTACCGACAGACCGCGTTCAAACCTTACCGGGTCATCTACCGGGTGATCGAGCAGAAGGTCTATATCTATCTCATCGCCGATGGCCGACGAGATATGCAGTCTTTGCTTGCGCGCAGATTGCTGGGTGCATAATTCTCGTAACCACCTCAACCGCCTTGCTTCGTCGACGGCAATACGTCCGCCACGGCAAATCGGGTGCGCGGAAGCGCCAGTGGTGTTAATGCGCCGCCGGCACTAAAGTGTCGGGTGAAACCATAGCGACCGTGGTTTGGTTCCCGCAAAACCTCCACGCTGCCCCCAGTCAAATCCACAATCCAGAGCTCTACAATGCCGGCGGTGGCATAGAGCGGCGCTTTCACCTCACGGTCGTGGTGCAACGACGTATCGGCGACTTCTATTACCAGGAGCACATCATCCGGGCGCGGGTGTGCGTCCGCGTAACGCTCAGGCCGCCCACGCAGTAAAGCGATGTCCGGATAGAGCTCGGAATTTTCCGAGAGCACAAGCGCGTTTTGCGGTGAAACCACGACTTTGCCGCCAACGCTGCGCGACAACAATTGCACGAGCAGGTTCACACAGGTGGCATGCCGCGGTCCGATTGGCGCCATCGTTAATAACTCTCCGGCCACCAGTTCCACCCGCTCATTATCAGCAAGAATGCCGGCGACGCCCATTCGATGGTACTCGGCGACGGTGAAGCGGCGCCGCTCCCTTGCTTCAACAGGAATTGCGAATGCGCTCACGTATCGACTCCATCGACGCTGCGCGCCGATCACTGCATTTGGTCGGCCGCCCGAGCCGCACGCGTGCCAAGGCAACCCGCACCTGTTCCCGCGGCTCATCGCGTCCGGCAAGTTCCGGCGGCGGAGTGCCGGCACCTGGGGTATAGGGGTTACCGATAGGGTCCATACACCCGATTATACTAAGGAATACGCTGAAAAGGCCTCATTGGAGTCTCAACGAACACTCGCCATGGCAACCCTCACGATGATTGCACGTGCACAATCGCAGGCAGACTGTCGTCAGCTCCAGTGAAAACTACCCTCGGACCGCGGGCATCTTGCCCGCATTTCCCTGCGTGGCACGGCCTTGCGGGCGTGTGCGGGCGAGACGCCCGCGCTCCCAGTACACGAAGCGCGGTTGCCAGGACCGCTTGCCGCGGGGCTCTGCAAGGGGATGGGTAAGCAGTGATCATCGCCGGCACCGTCATTTGCGTGCGCTTGGCTTTGCTGAGAATAAACCGTGCACGACGGCTACAGCGGCAAAACCCCGATGGCGCGCGCCACTAGCAAACGCATGCGCCATCGGGATATTCCACACCGAATCGAGGAAATCCTACAAATCCGCCTCAACCGGCAAATCGGGTTTGTTGCCCCACTCCGACCAGGCGCCGTCATAGCCGCGCACGTCGGGGTAACCAAGCGATTTGAGCACTATATAGGTATGGGCGGCGCGCAGATGCGACTGGCAGTGGGTAATGATCGCTTTGTCGGGGGTGATGCCGCGCGCCTCGAGCAGCGCCCGGAGCTCCGCGGGCGGGAGCAGCCGCATGTAATTGTCGGCATCCATCGCCTGCGTCCACTCGAAGTTCACCGCGCCCGGGATGTGGCCGCCGCGCAGCGCGCGTACGTCTTCCCCGCTGTATTCGGCCGGGGAGCGGACATCCAGCACAAGCGTGCGATCATCATCCAGGTGGCGCAGGATGTAATCGCGATCGGCGCGGGCCGCCGGGTTGCGCAGCTCGGCCTGGTATGTCGATGCGACCGGCGCCCGCGCCACCGATTCCAAAGGCCGCTGCTCGGCCCACCAGGCGCGCAGCCCGCCATTTAGCAACGAGTAGTCGAAGTGGCCGATTGCATCGAGCGTCCAGAGGAAACGGCTCGCGCGGCCGTTGCGCTCATCGTCATAGGCGACGACATGGCTCTCCGGCGTCAGCCCTAGCTTCGAGAACAGCGCCGTTAGATCCGCCTCTTCCGGGATCAGGCCCATGATCGGCGGCTTTGCTAGGACCAGGTCGGGGAAATCAAGCTGGACGGCTCCAGGTATGTGGCCGATGGTATTGCCCTGGGCGGAAGACATGTCGACCAGCAGCAGCCGCGGATTGGTCAGTTGCTGCTCCAACTCCGCGGGCTCCACCAGTAGCGGGAGAAGACGCTCAGTCATCGCGATATTCCTCAGTCAGGCGTTGTTGATGTCAATGAGCTCCAGCCAGTGGCGCACCGGCACGCTGGAGACTTCGGCCAGATGGGTCAGGCAGCCGATATTTGCGGTAGCGATGAGCCGCGGCTCGCCGGACATTAGATTGCTTAGTTTCTGCGCGCGCAGCCGCCCGGCAAGGCGCGGTTGCAGCACGGAATAGGTTCCGGCCGAGCCGCAGCAGATAGCCCCGTCCGCGACCGGCATGAGCTCGAAGCCGAGGCCCGTGAGCAGGCGTTCCACCCGCCCCGTCAGCCGCAGCGCGTGCTGCAGCGTACACGGCGCCTGAAAGGCGATTCGCCGCGGCGCATCGCCGGCCGGGGCCAGGTTGTCGGCGTGCGCCTCCAGCAGCTCGATCGGATCCAGCGCCAGCTCGGCAACACGCTTGGCCTTGGCGGCGTAGTGGGGATCCGCGCGTAGCTGATGCGCGTATTCCTTGATCTGGGCTCCACAGCCGCTCGCGTTCACCACGATGGCCTCGGCGCCTGCCTCCAGGTGCGGCCACCAGGTATCGATGTTGCGCCGCATGTGGTCGCGGGCGGCGTGCGGATGGCCAAGATGCTGATCAATAGCGCCGCAGCATACCGCCTTTGGCGTGCGGATCACCTCGATCCCCAGGCCATCCAGCAGCCGCGCCGTGTGCGGATTGAGCGAGGGCTCCAGCGCCGGCTGTACGCAACCTTCCAGCAACAATGCCTTGCGCGGCCATGACCGGGCGCTCGGCCAAGCCGGTGCTGGGCCGCTCGGGCGGACCTTTGTGCGCAACGCCATGGGCAGGAGTGGCCGAAAGGCGCGGGCGATTGCGAGCAGGGTGGCGAAAAGCCGGCGCCGCGGCAACACCACCCGCAGGCCCCGCTGCATCAAGCGCTGGCCGGCGCTGCGCGGTTGCGCCTGCTCGACGAGCGAGCGGCCCAGATCGGCCAGCCGCCCATATTGCACGCCGGACGGGCAGGTCGTCTCGCAGGCACGGCAGGTGAGGCAGCGATCGAGGTGCAGTTGAATACTTGCGCTGGGGCGCTCGCCTTCCAAAACTTGTTTGATCTGGTAGATGCGCCCGCGCGGACTGTCGAGCTCATCGCCCAGCAGCCGGTAAGTGGGGCAGGTCGCAAGGCAGAAACCGCAGTGGGTGCACTTGCGCAGTATCTGATCTGCTTCCCGGCCCTCGGGGGTGTCCTTGATGAAATCGGCTAGACGTGTCTGCATGGCGCCCTATTCTAGCTCATAGCCGCGCATAGAGACGACGGGGATTGAGGATTGCGCCCGGATCGAAGGCTTGCTTCAGCCGCCGGTGCAAGCGCAGCAGCGGCGCGGTGAGCGGCTGGAATACATCGCCCGTGCGATCGCCGCCGCGAAAGAGAGTGGCGTGGCCGCCGCGCCGCCGCGCCTCCTCACGTACATGCGCGGGGTCCATGTTCGTACGCAGCCAGATCTGCCGGCCGGCCCAGTCGCTGATCCACGCGCCGTCCAAATCGGGCTGTGGCACTCCGGCGGGGAGCGCGATACGCCAGAGGGGTATGGCTCCATGGCCTGAGAAAAAGGGCAGGCGATGGTCGCGAAGATCGTGCCAGAACTTGCCCGCCGCTTTGAGGTCCCGTCCACCGATCCGCCGGCAGCCGAGCTCTACGGCACTCGCCGCGCCCGCGAGGCGCACAACCATACGCTTACCGCCATGCGCGGCGGCCGAGACGGGGATTCCCGCTCGCAGCCATTGCTCGGTAAGCTCATGAATTCGCGCGGCGGGCTCGTCTACGGTAAGGGTCTGCTCGGCCTGCGGCGCCGGCAGCAGTTTGAGCGAGACTTCCAGGATCACCCCCAATGTGCCCAGCGCGCCGACCATGAGACGGGAGATGTCGTAGCCCGCGACGTTTTTCATGACCTGGCCGCCAAACTGCAGCACGTGGCCGCGGCCGTTGATGATCCGCATGCCGAGCACCGTATCGCGCACGGAACCGGCGAAAGGCCGGCGCGGTCCCGCCAGGCCCGCGGCGATGGTGCCGCCCAGAGTGGCCTCGCCGGCGAAGCAGGGCGGCTCGAAGGCTAGCATCTGGCCGTGCTCTGCGAGCCGCGCCGTGATCTCGGTCAACGGCGTTCCACAGCGCGCGGTCAACACGAGCTCGCTCGGCTCGTAGCTCACGATGCCACGGTGGCCGGTTGTCGCGAGCGGCTCGCCGCTCGGCGTCCGGCCGTAGAAGCGTTTGGTTGCATTGCCAATTATTTCCAACGGCGTGCCGGCTGTGCAGGCATGGCGTACCTGGGCGGCGAGCTCGTCGGTCAGATCGGCGGATATAGACATGGGGGTCAAGCGGCCCTAAAAGCGCTCGATCTCCGGATGCGGGAGCTCGCCTTGGTGTACGCGCAAGCGACCGAGCTCGGCGCAGCGGTTGAGCGTGGGAATCGCCTTACCCGGATTGAGCAGGCCCTGCGGGTCAAACGCCGCTTTCACGGCGTGGAATTGCGCGATCTCCTCCGTACTGAACTGAACGCACATCTGATCGATCTTCTCCATGCCGACGCCGTGCTCGCCGGTGACGGTACCGCCGACTTCGACACAGAGCTCGAGAATCTGGGCGCCGAGCGCCTCGGCCCGCTCGAGCTCGCCGGGGTGGTTGCCATCGAAGAGAATGAGTGGATGCAGGTTGCCGTCGCCGGCGTGGAAAACATTGACCGTGCGTAGGTCCTGCGCTTCGGAGAGCTCTGCGATGCGTTTAAGCACGCGGGCGAGGTGCTTGCGCGGTATGGTGCCGTCCATGCAGTAGTAATCGGGGGCGAGCCGGCCCACGGCCGGGAACGCCCCTTTGCGCCCAGCCCAGAAGCGCGCCCGCTCGGCCTCGTCGCGCGCGACGCGAAGCCGCTCGGCGCCTTGGGCGCGCAAGATAGCCTCGACTTTCGCCATCTGCTCGGCGACCTCGGCCTCGCCGCCGTCGAGCTCGCAGATCAACATCGCCGCCGCGTCGGTGTCATAGCCCGCCTGGATGAAGTCCTCGGCCGCTTGTATCGCGGGTCCGTCCATCATTTCCAGCCCGGCGGGGATGATGCCGCCGGCGATAATCGCGGCGACGGCGTGGCCGCCGGCCTCCACGGTCGGGAACGAGGCCATCAGTACCTGTTTGGTGAGGGGGTTGGGCAGGAGCTGCACGGTAATTTCCACGATCACCCCCAGCATGCCCTCGGAGCCGGTAATTAACGCGAGCAGGTCGTAGCCGGGGCTGTCCGGGGCCAGCGAGCCGATATTTACCAACTCGCCTTCAATGGTAAGTAAGGTGACCTGCAATACGTTGTGCACGGTCAGCCCATACTTCAGGCAGTGCACCCCGCCGGCATTCTCGGCGATATTGCCGCCGATGCTGCAGGCGATCTGCGAGGATGGGTCGGGCGCATAGTAAAGCCCAAACGGGGCCGCCGCCTCGCTGATCGCGAGATTGCGCACCCCAGGCTCGACGCGGGCGATGCGCCCGTGGGGGTCGATCTCTATGATGCGATTGAATTTCGCCAGGCTAAGCAGCACGCCCTGCGGGTGGGGCAGCGCACCACCAGAGAGACTCGTGCCGGAGCCCCGGGCAACCACCGGCACGCCGCATTCGGAGCAGACTTTCAACACCGCACGCGCCTGCTCGATAGTCTCCGGGCAGGCGACCAGCAGCGGAAGCTGTTTATAGGCGGAGAGGCCGTCGCATTCATAGACCCGCCGGCCGTGTTCGTGAGTAATCAACCCCTCGGCAGGCAATAGCGGCCGCAAGCGCGCTATGAGCACTTCGGCATCGACCGCAAAGCGCGTATCTTCGGGCCGGTACAGGGAGCGTTCGGACATCTTCATTCCGTCAATACTGAGTGCGGTGACTATAGCAGAGCCAAGCAGCTACCCCAATTGCGCCGCTGTTCCGGCGAAAGCCGGAAAAATCCGCGGGAGCGGAGTAGCTGCTTACCACAGGGCACAGTATATGACTTTGCACGGGCTCGATACGGTCGCGCCGTTCTGGAAGTCGATGCCTACTAATAGAATCACGCGATATCGATCGAAAGCAGCCCAGCGGCCAAATGGAGCGATGAAGGATTGTGGAGAACATTCGGCGTATTACGGCCTGTTCGGCCTAATTCGCCCTACGAGAGCTGATGCCAGTGGCCTTGTGGGAAAGAGTCAGCGTGCTGATCGGCCGTCAAAACCGAAACAAATCGGAAAGGTCGAGCACCACTTGCGGCAGCTCCAGTGGCGCAATGCGAGTCAGGTCGTGCGGCTGCAAGGTTACGCGATATGCGCCTTCGAGCGGCGCGCGGTGGATCGCCAGCGCTTTTTGCCGAAGATCCACTAGCCACACCTCAGGTACGTTATGACGCGCGTAGAGCGGTAGCTTGACCTCGCGGTCGAAGTTGACCGAGCTCTCGGCGACCTCGATCAGGAGCAGGATGTCGGCCGGGGTAGGGTGAGCGCCGCGGTAGAAATCCGCGCGCGGCCGCGAGACCGAGAGGTCCGGTTGAGGCTCGGAGTGATCGCCCAGAACCACCGGATTCTGCACATTAACGATAGCCTGGTCGGCCAGCGCCCGCACCAACAGTTTGATCAGCAGTGCGACAACGCCCGCGTGAGTGCTTCCGATCGGCGCCATATCGATGATCTCCCCTTCGATCAGCTCGACGCGATCGGTGGGGCCGAAGACACCCGCCGCGCCCATCTTGTGATAATCGGCGGTGGTCAGCCGATGGCGCACCTGTTCCAGCAAAGTGGACATCGCGATTGTGCCTTTAGCCGCGCATTATGTGGTCAGTCTAGTGACTGGCCGTGATGTCGGCAACGATGGATGTCACCGGTTCGAGCTGTCAGATCCTGGGTCAGGTTCGACTCCAGGAGCGCTGATGGGGCGCGGTCTATTAGGCAGCAAGAGTGCTCATCGCGCAACATTGAAATGAGGTGATGCGATGTCGGCCTATCCGGCCACTCTCCTCTCTGTTACCAACGATACCGTTTTGGTGACATTCCCGGACTTTCCGGAGGCGGCGACTTTTGGGGAGGATGAGGTGAACGCCTTAGGCCGCGCGGCGGGCGCCTTGGAGGAGGTTATTGCGTGCCGGATGGCCGACTGTGAGGAACTCCCACGGCCCTCGGCAGTCGGCCAGGGTCAGCACGGCGTGCGCCTGTCGGCGCTGACCGCGGCCAAGGTATTGCTCTATCAGGAGATGCGCGCCCAGGGCGTGCGCAAGGCGGAGCTGGCGCGGCGGCTTCACTGGCACATGCCGCAGGTGGATCGTCTGCTCGATCTCAACCACGCCTCGCGACTCGATCAAATCGAGGCCGCCTTGGCTGCGCTTGGTAAGCGGCTAGAGGTGACGGTAGAGGCCGCTTAACAGCTAAGCTACTGAGCAAATTAGGTCTCGTTTTGTATCTCAAGCCGTCGCTCGATGCGTTCGACCCGCTCAGTCAGTCGATCGTAGCGGGCGTGCTGATCGGCGATATCACCATAGAGCTGAGCCGTATCTCGCCGCTGACCGGCGCTGTTGGTTTCGAGGCTGGTCAGCCGCTGTTTTATCTCGCGAGTGTCGTTTTTGACGGTGGCGATATCAGCCCGGATGGCGCGCAGGTGCTCGAGGATTAGGTTTTCTACCTTGTCGGTCATTTTCTTGGCTAAGTCTTAAACACCAGCTGGCTTATCATGATAGCAGACTCTCCGCAATCCGCGCGAAACAGGAGTCTGTTACAGCCCAGCGTCTATCGAGGATGGTTTGATCAGAATTGATCGCTATGATAGGGCAAACGTTGGGGTTCGCAAATTCACCCCGACCTACCGAGCTGAAAGCGCGTTTGTACGACTCACGAACAGTTCACGAACGCATCGCGGATGCGCTGGCCGCAAGAGTACCGGGGGGGGCTGACAAACGGAGCCGTCAGAAGCGAAACAGATCCGAAAGGTCGAGCACCACCTGTGGCAGTGCCGAGAGCGCAATGCGAGTCAGATCCTGCGGCTGCACGGTTTCGCGATATGCGCCTTCGAGCGGCGCGCGGTGGATCGTCAGCGCCTTTTGTTGTAGATCGACCAGCCACACCTCCGGTACGTTGTAGCGCGCGTAGAGCGGTAGCTTGATCTCCCGGTCGAACTTGACCGAGCTCTCGGCGACCTCGATCAGGAGCAGGATGTCGGCGGGAGTAGGGTGGGCGCTGCGGTAAAAATCCGCGCGCGGCCTCAAAACCGAGAGGTCGGGTTGCGGCTCTGAGTGATCCCCAAGAACCACCGGATCCTGCGCGCTGACGATGGCCTGGCCGGCCAGCGCCGGCACTAGCAGATTGGTCAGCAACCGGACGACGCTCGCGTGAACGCTCCCAATCGGCGCCATATCGATGATCTCCCCCTCGATCAGCTCGACACGATCGGTAGGGCGGAAAACGCCCGCCTCGCCCATCTTGTGATAATCGGCGGTAGTCAGCCGGTGACGCACCTGTTCCAGCAAAGTGGACATCGCGATTGTGCCTTTGGCCGTGCCATTAGTATCCAGTCTAGTGCCCGGCCGCGATGCCGGCAACGCTATCCCCCCCATGGGTTAATTAGCTTAACGCCGGTAGGCTCGAAGTCAGCCACGTTCCGCGTCACGATTGCCATTCTATGTACTAGCGCCGTTGCAGCGATGAGTGCGTCTCGGTCCGATCGCCTATCTGGCACATGCAGCTTTGCACAGCGCCGGGCAACGGCGGTATCGACGGCGAGAATGCGCTCGGAGAATGCCGGCAACACATGGTCCTCGAGCCAGCCGCGAAGTATTCTTCCCTGCAATGGGTCGCGGCGCTCAATCAGGAGCACCCCGGTTTCGAGCTCCAGGATGGCTATGGCCGACAGGTACAAACTCGTTGCCGAAACACTATCAGCCCATGCTTTGACGTTCTTATCCGCCTTGCCAGCTTTCGCTTTTCGCAGCTCGGAGACGACATTGGTATCAAGCAAGTACATCAAGACAGGTCCGCCGGCCGATAGAGGCCACCGCTCACGCGGGGCGGTTCGAACTCGATGTCCGCAACGCCAGGCATAGCCAATAACTCAACGATGCTTGCCTGGCTACCTGTGATCCGCTGGTACTCCTCGATAGTCAACAGCACATGCGAGGGTCGGCCGCGGTCCGTGATGAACACGGGTCCGTTCGTGGCGGCCTTTTTTGCCCGACTGGCATCTCGATTGAAGTCTCGGCTGGAAAGCGTGGTGATGGTCATGCTGCATCTCCAGTCTGCAGAAGTAGGTACATTACTACATATAATGGTTACACAGCAATGGAGCGTATGCGCCACCCTGATCAGGACGATGGCTCGCATGGAGAACAAAGGGGGAAACCAGGGCCTGGTGCGCCGCCGTGACCCGCGCAAGTTTGCGGTTCTTGGCAGGGGTAGAGCGATGGGTACGCTGACCATTCGGATTTCCGAACACAAGCATAAGTGGTTGAAGGCATTGGCGGAGCAGCGGGGCATAAGCGTCAATAAGCTGATCGACGAGTTGGCGACGATTGCACTGACGGAGCAAGACGCCAGGACGTGGTTTGAGATTCGCGCCAAACGAGGCGATGCTAAGCGTGGGCTGGCAATTCTGGACACGCTGGATGAGCACTTCGGCACCACTGGGCGAGGACGAGCAAAAGCGCGGTAACGGCGTCGCGGAGAATTTCTTGTAGGGCGGGTTAGACGCAGCCGTAACCCGCCGGTCGGCCGCTGCCTCGATGTGATTGTCCAAAATGGGTTATGCACGCCGTCCTTGGCGTGCGCCCTGGTGGCGGCGGATTTATGGGTAAGGGTCAGGATTCCCTACTGTCGCCGCATCTTTTCCGACGATTTTTGTCCGGCCTGCGCCTGCCTGTGCGTGGCCGCACGCAGACAGGCCGCAATGATCGGGTTCGAGGGGCGTGTGAGATCCCCTATCGAGCACGGGCGTCAGTGAACCACGCCCATGCAAACCGCCGTCTAGAATATGAACACAAGATCCGTGGCGCCATAAATGGGGTTGCCATTGCCACTCGCAGGGGGAGTGTTACTGTTGTCATAGATTTCACCGTTGATGAAGGCCGCGCCATAGACTACCCAGCGCACGTGCTTGGGTACTATCCAGAAGCGGAGGCGCCCATAGATCTCATGGCCGAGGAAGCTTCCGTTGTTCGGAGTGAACCCGCCGTCGCCGGGAGTATCGTCGTTCTTCTCGGCGACCCAGGCGGGTTTATACACGATACGGCCGTCTACGAGGTTCTTTTTCTTGAATTCGATGCGGATACCGGGCGTGATGATGTTCTCCCGCGCAAGTATTCCGAAAAGACCGGTCGGACCAAATTCGCGCACGCGCGCTCCCTGCAAGGTATTAAAGCGGCCGTAGTC
>JAKDMQ010000323.1 GCA_030452265.1 Nitrococcus sp. | reverse complement strand
CCCGGGTCACTGACTACAAAACCGGCAAATCGCCCGCGTCGAATAAACCCATCGTCGTGCGGGGCGGCGCGGAGCTGCAGCGCTGCCTCTATGCCTTTGCGGCCCAGGCGTTGCTGGGGCCGCGGCTCGAGGTGGAGGCGCGGTTGCTCTATCCGGTCGAGCCGACCAAGCTGCTGAGCATGGAAGCACCGCGGGAGCGGCTCGAGGAGATTGCCCAGTATCTCGTTGCCGCACGCGACCACCTGCTGGCCGGTCACGCACTGCCGGGGCCTGGCAGCGCGGAGTTCGAAAGCGATCCTTTGCGCTTCGTCTTGCCGGGCAACGCGAAGGCCGTTTACCTGGAGACGAAGCGCCCGCTTGCCGCCCTGAGGCTCGCACCGCTGCCGGAGCTGTGGGAGCTACCATGAGCGAGCTGATCGATCAACCCCAGCGGTTGCGCGCGCTGACCGCCATCGAGTCCACCCTGTTGGTCGAGGCCGGTGCCGGCTCGGGCAAGACGGCGCTGATGGCCGGTCGCATCGTCTATTTGTTGGCACAAGGCATCGAGCCGGGGCGGATCGCCGCAATCACGTTTACCGAGCTGGCCGCCGGGCAGCTCCTGGTGCGCATCCGCGGCTTGCTCGAGCGCGCGTTGCTTGACGCTATGCCCGCGGAGCTTCAAGCCGCTTTTCCCCGCGGCCTGAGCGATGCACAGAGCGTGCGGCTCGCCGCGGCGCGCGAGCAGCTCGGCGAGCTCACCGTCACCACGATCCACGGATTCTGTCAGCAGCTTGTGCGGGCGTATCCGGTCGAAGCCAATATTGACCCCGGCGCGGCTGTTATGGACGCTCAGGCCGCGGAGCTGGCGTGGCGGGATCTTTTGGATGGGTTTCTCAGAGAAGGCCTCGATGCGGCGGGCGAGGGCAGCCCGCTGGTTGCCTTGGTCGAGGCAGCCGGCGCCAATCCGGGCACGGAGATCGAGCGTATTGCGGAGTTTCTGCGCCCCAACAGGTCCGCAAAACCCGTTAGCGCCGAGGTCAGCGCGGACATGCTCGAGCGGCTGCGCGCGGCGGTGGCGGCCTTGGCGGGCTGGCTGCACCAGACGCCCTGCAGCGAGCAGAGCACGGCGGATCTCGCGGATGAGCTTCGTGTGCTATTGCGGGACTACGAGGGCGCTTTACGAGATGGAGCGACCCCGGCCGCGTTGATGGTATTGGCTTTTGATCCCCCGCGCTGCGGCGCCCACACCCAGAAGCTCACCTTCCGTAAGTGGGGACGGCAGGGGAAATGGCAGAGCGCGGCCGTTGCGAGCGGCCTCGCCAAATCCGCCGGTACCCGGCTCTCCCGAGAGGGGGAGGTGCTGTATCAGGCAGTCGGTGCGGCTTGGGAGGAACTGCAGGGCGCGATCGCAGCCACTGCATTTGCGCGGCTAGCCGGATCGTTTGCCGCGCTCCTGGAGCGTTATCAAGCCTACAAGCGTGACGCGGCCTTGCTGGACTTCGATGATCTGCTGTTAACGGCCCGCGATCTGCTGCGTGATCCCGCCAATGAGCCTGTGCGCCGGGCGCTTAGCGAGCGCTACCGACACATTCTGGTAGACGAGTTTCAGGATACCGATCCCATCCAAGTGGAAATCCTCTGGCGCCTGTGCGGAGAAGTAGAGGTTGATACCCCCTGGCAGGAATGGGCGCTGCGCCCAGGGGCGTTGTTCTGCGTCGGCGATCCCAAGCAGGCGATTTATCGATTTCGCGGTGCCGATGTCGCTACCTACGTCGCCGCCCGGGAGCGCCTCAGAGCGGCCGATCCCGGCTGCATTCTCGCGATAACCGCCAATTTCCGCTCCTACCGGCCGATACTCGATTGGGTCAACGAGCGCTTTGCCGCCCCGCTCGGCGCCGCCGACCAACCGGGTTTTCAGCCGCTCGCGGCGACCCGAACACCGCCGGATGACACCCCGCGAGTGGTCCGCCTTACCGTGGAAGCGGCTGCAGAGGGAGAGAAGCCGCGACCGAGCGATTGGCGCGAGGCCGAGGCGCGGAGCGTGGCGGAGCTCTGCCGGCGGCTCATCGGCAGCTATCCGATCCAGCAAAGCCGCCGCCGGCGATCCTGCCGGCCGGGCGATATTGCGCTGCTCGCGCCGTCCGGAACCGAGCTCTGGCGCTACGAACGCGCGCTCGAGGGGCAGGGGATTGCGGTTGCAAGCCAGGCCGGCAAGGGGTTTTTCCGCCGCCAGGAAATCCAGGACCTCATCGCCATCTCGCGCGTGCTCGCCGATGCGCGCGATACCGTGGCGCTCGGAGCGCTCTTGCGTGGGCCGCTGGTCGGCCTCAGCGAAGAAACGCTACTCGATGTCGTCGAGGGCCTGCCGTTACCCGAGGATTCCGCTGCTGCGGCGCGGCTGACCTTGTGGACCGAGCCCGCCGCAGTGAATCATGCGCTCGCCCGCGAAACCCTCGAGATCCTCCAGGCGCTGGCGGCGCGCTCGCTCGCAACGACACCGTTTGAGCTACTCTCGCAAGCCGTCGATGAGCTTCGAGTGCAGCCTCTGCTCATGCAGCGTCACCCCGGCGGGGCGGAGCGCGCGCTCGCCAACGTGGAGCTGTTCCTGCAAATGAGTCAAGCTTATGCGGCGCGGGGGTTGTTCGCCTTCGCCGCCGACATGCGCGCTCGCTGGGAGGATGCCGAGGCAACCACGGAAGGCCGCCCGGACGCGTTGGAGCATGCCGTGCACCTGATCACCATGCACTCTGCGAAAGGATTGGAGTGGCCCATCGTTATTCCTGTCAATACCATGACCGAGCGGCGCGCCCCCAGTGGCCTCTTGCTCGATCGCTCGCGCCAGTGGATCCATTACTACCTTGGCGTTTTCCGCCCAGAGCGCTACGCGAGCGCGCTCGATGCGGAGAAGGCCGAGCAAGCGCGCGAGCAGGTGCGGCTCCTCTACGTGGCTTTCACCCGGGCCGAGCAGCTCTTGGTATTGCCGCAGTCATCCGATGGTGAGGCGGGCTG
>JAKDMQ010000322.1 GCA_030452265.1 Nitrococcus sp. | reverse complement strand
GGCGACAACTTCTTGCTCGATAACGGTTACCCGTGGAGAATCAATCCGCCCTGGGTGTGGCCGCAGGTGTCATTGACAACCTTGAACTGGTCGAGATCGAGGTAGAGCAGCGCGTGCCGCGGCGAGGCAGATTGGTCCGGCGCGGCCAACCGGTGCAGCCGGCGCTCGAACTCTCGGCGGTTGATGAGCCCGGTCAAGGCATCGTGCGCCGCCTCATAACTGAGCTTACGGTTGGCGGCATCGACCCGGGCGTTGGCCTCCTGCAGCGCTGCCGCGAGCTTGGCTTTCTCAGCCGCAAGATGGAACGCGCGCCGAAGACTCATCGAGAAGTTGTGCGCGGTGTAAACAAGTATCACGCCGAAAAGGACGGTCAGAGCACCGAGGATGGGATGGGGCGACGCCGGGCTGAGAACAAACCACAGGCCCAACGGTACGAGTATGGCGCCAATATAGGTGCAATAGAGTCGGAACACGCTGGCCAAGACGGGCAGGGAACCCGCGCATACACCGACGATCACCATCACCAGCAGAAGCTGCTGCGCGGGTGTGGCGCTGGACATGAATAGAGGCGTCATGCCCCACATAACCGCGCTGGGTAGATAGCGCGCCTGAAAAGCCTGACCCCAGCGCTCCGGCCTTGAGCCCCCATCGCGGCGATAGCGGTAGATTAGGATGAAAGTGAGCGCGTAGATGGCTATTAGTACCAGGCACCATACTGGCAGCCACGCCAATGTCGCCCCCGAGCCCAGCACCGACACCAGCGCGGCAGCCGCACACGCCTTGGCGATCATTCCCGCCGGCGCCTGCGCGAACAGATGCTGAACCAGCGCGGCTTCCACCATCGATGCTGTGTCCTCGCGCTCCGCCGTCCCACCGATTTCGGCGACGCCGGGACTCAGACTCCAGAAGTGCTGGTTTCCCGCCATGCAATCAGAACCGTCTCATCCGGTGTTCAGGTCTATAAGCCGTTAGCGGCACGTAGGACATAATCATTACCGCAATAACCCCAGAGAATGCGCGATGCTGAACGGCCGCCGTGGACCGCCTATCGCGGCTCTCCGCTCGGGTCGGCGCCCGGCTTGGCAAGTGTCCGCGCGCTCGGTCCTCAAGTACCGTCGTTATTGCGGTTGGGACAACGCCGTAGGCGATAACTGACACGCACGGGCTTGTCCGCGCCCGCCTCGGGTTCGGCCTCACGAGGCTTGGCTGCCTCAGAGGGGGCATGGTGTGGGGGGGTATTTTGCGGACGCCTGCGTTTTACGCGTGGCGGCCAACGTCGGAACTTCTTAGCCGCATCCTCTGTGCGCATATTTCTTCCCTTCACGGTAAGTAGTGAACCTGCAAACCTGGGATCGCTTCGACTCGGCGCTCCTACGGCATCGAGTGGAACGCGCTGCGCGAGCTCGCAAGGGCGCTCGGCAATGCGTGCTAGCCTCAATCGGCGTCAGATCGCCAATTAGGTGTCCGCAGCCTAAGCCACGGCTCATGCGGCCCGGCCTATTGATAGTATAGGCCGCCGAAAACAACTCGCACGCAGCGCGAGCTCACAGCCAATAGTTCGAATAACGCCGCGGTGCGCGTGAGCGGCTTGAGAATCTCAATGGCTCAGCACGCCTGCGAATCACGCCGCGCCTCACTCGTGGGTTGCCTGACCTCCCCTCGGGCCAGAACGCGGATGGCGGGTTCGGCGGCTAAATCGGCGAGCGTGATTCCATTCAGGAAGTTATAGATCTGGGCACTGAGCTCGCTCCAAAGATCGTGCGTGAGGCAGCGCTCGCCATTGGCTTTGCCTTCCAACCCACCATTGGCCGCATCGATGTTCTCGTCCACTGCCACGATGATATCCGCGACGGTGATTTGCCGCGCCGATCTCGCCAGGCGGTAGCCACCACCAGGACCCCGAACGCCTGTCACAAGCTGACCGCGGCGCAGCCGGGCGAAGAGCTGTTCCAGGTAGGACAGGGAGATTCCTTGATCTTGGGATATGTCTGCCAAAGTCACCGGAGCGCGATCCTGATGCAGTGCCAGATCCAGCATCGCGGTCACGGCATAATGCCCTTTTGTGGAGAGTTTCATACGGGCTATCGGGGTGAGGTTCCGGCGTGCTCAGCGAGTCAGGCGAGCGGCCCAGCGACGCGCCTTTGGCCGCAGCGCGGGGCGTGCGGCCCAGTCGACAGCAAAGGCATGCCCTTCTCCCAGGCAGTAGCGCAGCCAGCGGTTGAGAAACCGATTGACCTCCCAGCGCCACGCTAAGGTGCTCACCGGCGGGGGATCGCGAAACGACCAGTAGCGAAAGCCCCGCAACCAGGACTCGGGCAGCACCTCGGCCACACGAGCATCGTGATAGACACGGAGCATGAGATTGGGAATGACTTCCGGCTCCTCGCCGCGGGTGAAGTTGTGCGTAAGCCGCAGGCTGGTGGTGTAGGCCTGACGATCCAAAACTTCCATCTGGAGGTCCACCGCACCGTCTACCCGTGAAGTGCACATGTTCTGCGAGCGATCGAGATCGGGAACCAAGCGGCGCATGTAGATGTAGTTGTTCTCGTACATCTCCATCAGCGCCGCAAAGCCGCGGGTTCGACTTGCCTCTAACGCGCTTATGCGAGCTTCTAATATCATGGCCGGATCATACCACAGCCCCGCCCCGGCAAAGGGATGTGCGATAGTGCCCGCCGCCATTGACCCCGACGTTTCGGCGGCACTGCAAATGTGAACAGACACTACAGGCGCCGGCGCAGCTTGCGCTCGTGGACGACCGTGCTCGCGATCTCTTCGATCGACATAACGGTGGTATCGCTCATGAGCATCTTCGCCTTCTCCATGAGCCCCTTTGCCCGGGCCACCTCGTACTGGCACTGTCTTAGCGAGGCATAAGCTGTGTTGGGACGCCGCTCGGAGCGGATCCGGGCGAGCCGCTCCGGTTGGATGGTTAGCCCATAGAGCTTGCGTCGATGCGCGAGCAACGGCTCGCGCAGGCGCCCGCCCAGC
>JAKDMQ010000097.1 GCA_030452265.1 Nitrococcus sp. | reverse complement strand
GCGCGCCGCTCAATACGCCGGTGACGGAGGATCAGTTCCTTTTCTTGCGCAAAGGCAGCGCCTACGGCTTGCCGGTTCCAGCGCCGATGCGCAATGCGGGCAACTACATCGTCAGCCTCGGCAATGTTTGTCGCTGGCTTGCCGAGCAGGCCGAAGCACTGGGTGTGGAGATCTATCCCGGGTTTGCCGCCGCCGAGGTGCTCTACCACACCGATGGCGCGGTCAAGGGTGTCGCTACGCGCGATATGGGGCTTGCCCCGGATGGCGTGCCTGGACCCCATTACCAGCCCGGCATCGCGCTGCACGCAAAGCAGACGCTTTTCGCCGAAGGCTGCCGTGGCTCGCTCACGAAGGGTTTGCTCGAGCGCTACGCTCTGGGCGAGGCAGCGCAGCCGCAAACCTACGGCTTGGGCATCAAAGAGCTTTGGGAGGTCGAGCCGCGCCATCACTACCCGGGGCGGGTGATCCATACGCTCGGCTGGCCCCTAGACTGGCACACATACGGTGGCGCCTTCCTGTATCACATGGAACAACACCAGGTCGCGGTGGGATTCGTGGTCGGGCTGGATTACTCGAATCCAACTCTCTCCCCATTCGAGGAGATGCAGCGCTTCAAGCACCATCCCGCCATCGGGCCGACCTTCGCCGGCGGCAGGCGAGTGAGCTACGGCGCGCGGGCGCTGGTCGAAGGCGGCTATCAGAGCCTGCCGCGGCTCACGTTCCCGGGGGGGATGCTCATAGGTGATGCGGCCGGCTTTCTCAATGTCCCCAAGCTCAAGGGGATCCATATGGCCATGAAATCCGGCATGGTAGCGGCGCAGGCGGTATTCGAAGCGCTGCGCGAGGCCGGCGGGCAGCCACGCGAGATCCTGGGCTATCCCGCGCTGCTGCGCAAAAGCTGGCTCTGGGAGGAGCTCTTCCGCGCGCGCAATGTACGGCCTAGTTTCCGCTGGGGGCTGTGGCCGGCACTTGCTTACTCGGCGGTGGATACGTATCTCTTTCGCGGCCATGCGCCCTGGACGCTCGCCAACCAGGCCGATCATACCTGCCTCAAACCCAAGGATGCGGTACGGCGTATCGCCTATCCCAAGCCCGACGACCGCATCAGCTTTGATCGGCTGTCCTCTGTCTATCTCTCCAACACCCATCATGCCGAAGGCCAGCCTTGCCATCTCGAGCTGCGCGACCCGCACACGGCCATTGCTGTCAATCTCGCCCGCTTTGATGCGCCCGAGCGATATTATTGCCCTGCCGGAGTCTACGAGATCATTGCTGATGAGGACGGTCGGCCTCGCCTGCAAATCAATGCCGCGAACTGCGTACACTGCAAGGCCTGCGACATCAAGGACCCGGCCCAGAACATCGACTGGGTCGTGCCCCAGGGCGGCGATGGCCCTAATTACCCCAATATGTAGGTCGAGGCAGTACCATGGCGTGATCGAAACGCAATCGAGATCCGGGCTAAACTAGCGTGGTAACTGCTACCACGGCGGGCGGACTACAGAACAAGATGAACAACCGGGCGCAATCGCAGTGGCAATGCCCTGCGTCGATGCGAGCATAATCTCTCGATCATTACGCGAGCCGCGTCATGACCGACAATATGGCTACCGGCGATGCCCAGGAGGGCATAGATGCTTTTCTCGAGCGGCGCAAGCCGAGTTGGCATATGCGCTAGAGCAGTCAGAAGCCCGCGCGGGTAGCCTGTAGGCTACTTCTACTATCGACGATAGGGTAATTACGTATTCTAAGAAATCTTGCCTTACTGGTATAAGAATTCTTCGCTCAAACATTTTTTTTGCTGGAAGATGGTCTATACGTATATAGATGGGTCAATGGTGTGGGATCACCGACAGGGAGGTGATTCGAGGATGCGGATCGAAATTCACGCTGAGCGCTTTGGGTTGAACCGGAGCCTTTATCGCTATATCCGGCGTAAGGTGCTGGGCTGCATCGGGGAGTGGAACAATGACGTACGCAAGGTCATGGTTTCGCTCACGGACGTAGCACGTAGCTCTGGCCGCATCCAAAAGCGCTGTCGGGTCGAAATGGTACTGGATGGACTACCGGGCGTAATCTGCCATCAAGTCGATGGTGATGCGTTTCGTGCCATCGACCGCTCCATGGCGCGTGTCCGCTCGCTGCTGCAACGGACCTTGCGCGGAGAGCGAGCGGGGTCGCGGCTGATTATCCAGGTGCCTGCGCTACCGTATTTACCACTAGAGCAGGGCTTGGATTCCTGAAGGGAACGCCGTGCGCCAGGGCTTCAATGAGCAACAGCCGTTGTGCGCGGGTAGCATCTGTCCAGCATTGGGCGCTCGCGCCTTAGCTCTGTTGCTGCACGGCTATCGCCCGCGCCGGATCGGACCGCATTGGGGTGAGACTTCTGAAGCCCGAGTGGACTCCTGCTGATATCCTTGGCGAGCTGACCGCGCTACGCGAGTCGCAGCGCAGCGTGATCCTGGCGACGCTTGGCCCAGGGGGATATCCGGAGGCCAGCTACGCGCCTTATGTCCGCGACGAGTGGAACAGTTTCTATATTTTCGTCAGCCGCCTGGCTTGCCATACGCGTAGCCTCGAGGTGGATCGCAAGGCGAGCCTGCTATTTATTGAGCCCGAGCATTTGGCGCGGCAGATATTTGCCCGGCGCCGCCTTACTTATCGCTGCGACGCTCAGCCGGTTGGCCGCGATACCCCGGAGTGGAGAGCGCAGCTAAGCTCCATGCAGAAACGGTTTGGCGCAATCGTGGAGAGCCTTAGCCAGCTCTCCGATTTCCAGTTGTTTCGGCTGGTACCGTTTGAAGGGCGCTTCGTGCGCGGATTCGGCCAGGCGTTTCAATGGCAGCGTGGCCAGCACGATCGCTGGAGCCACATCGGACCCGAGGAGCGTCAGTGACCAGTGAGTTGCGGGTTTCGCCCGCGGCAGGGCCGGTGATGATGAGCAAAGCCGCCGCTGGTGCGTGCCGACGGCTTCGCTTTGCAACAGCAGTTATTTCCGTGCCGCCGTCTTGGCGAAACCGCTGGCATTCTCTTGGGCGAGCTGCTGCGCTTTCTCGGCAAACTCCCGGTTAAGCGCAACTACCTTCTCGGCGTCTCCCTTTACCCGTTCGCCAAGCGTCTTGACGGCTTCCTGCTGGCCCTGGGCGTAGCTTTCCAAGTCCTTGGGCTCTCGGATCTCGAGCGCTGCTCGCAGCTGTCGAAATCCGAGCTCCGTATAAGCTTTCGTCGCCTCAAGCTGTACACTGGTCAACTTTTCCATATGCTCCACCCCGAGCCCAAAGAATGCGCGGGTCGGCCCTATCAGCAGCCGCTCGAACTGCTCGTTATACCGGTCAGGGATAGTAGTGTTGCTCATTGCAATCTCCATATCGTTGTCAGGCAAGACCCAGCCTATCCGGGTTTGCTGCACTGCACAATAACAGCCGGAAGGTTGGATTGCAACAGCGCTCAATCAACAACCCAGGAGGCCGCTCCAGCACCGAGTGCGCTCGCGTGATGCGCGACGTGATCGCGCATGAAGGTGTCTATGAAGTAATAGCTGTGGTCGTAACCGGCCTGCAAGCGCAAGGTTAGAGGATAGCCGGACTCGCGGCAGGCTCTCTCCAGCTCCCAGGGCATGAGCTGCTCGCTGAGGAACTGATCCGCCGTTCCCTGGTCGACGAGCAGAGGCAGTCGGCTTGCCGTGGCTCGCACGAGGTGGTGCGCATCGTATTCGCGCCAGGCGCGCTCATCTCGCCCGAGGTAAGCGCTGAAAGCTTTTTTGCCCCACGGGGCGAGGCTCGGGGCGCAGATTGGCGCGAACGCGGAGGCCGAGCGGTAGCGATCGGGGTTGCGCAACGCTACGATCAATGCGCCATGGCCACCCATGGAGTGGCCGAATACCCCGGCACGCCGCGTGTCGGCGGGGAAGGCGTCCGCGATCACACCCGGCAGCTCCTCCACTACGTAGTCGTACATGCGATAGTGCGCGCTCCAAGGCGGCTGGGTCGCATTGAGGTAGAAGCCGGCGCCGCTGCCGAAATCGTAGTCATCGTGCTCGCCCGGCAGATTGAGCCCGCGCGGGCTTGTATCCGGCACCACGAGCAGAATCCCGTGCTCGGCGGCATAGCGCTGGGCACTGGCCTTTACCATGAAGTTCTCCTCGGTGCAGGTCAGGCCCGATAGCCAGTAGAGCACCGGTACTTTGCCTTGCTCCGCCTGGGGCGGGCGGAAGATCGAGAAGCGCATCGTCGTATCACAGGCGGTAGATCGGTGCCGATAAAACTCGACCTGCCCGCCAAAGCAACGATGGCGACCCATGAGCTCCAGATTCTCGCTGGTCATCGCAAGGGGCTCCTCTCGGCTTGCCGTGCGGCGAAATGGCGGCGCGCCTTGCCGGCTTAGAAGCGGATAACGCCGCGGATGGATTCACCTTTGTGCATCAGATCGAAAGCGTCATTGATGCGCTCCAAGGGCATGACATGAGTAATCAGATCATCGATGTTGATCTTGCCTTGCATATACCAGTCGACGATCTTCGGCACCTCGGTGCGGCTTTTGGCGCCGCCGAATGCACTGCCCTTCCAAACCCGGCCGGTGACGAGCTGAAACGGCCGGGTGCCGATCTCTTGGCCGGCGCCGGCCACACCAATGATGACGCTGGTCCCCCAGCCCTTATGGCAGCACTCGAGCGCCTGGCGCATCAGCTTGGTATTACCTACGCACTCGAAGCTGTAGTCGGCACCTCCCTGCGTCAGCGAGATCAGGAAGGGCACCAGATCGCCTTCAACCTCATTTGGGTTGACGAAATGCGTCATGCCGAACTTCTCGGCGAGCGCTTGCTTGGCCGGATTGATATCCACCCCGATGATCCTGTCGGCGCCGCACAGGCGCGCACCTTGGATTACATTGAGCCCGATTCCGCCGAGGCCAAACACTACGACGTTGTCGCCTGGGCGCACCTTGGCGGTATTGATGACGGCGCCGATGCCGGTGGTGACGCCACAGCCGATATAGCAGACCTTCTCAAACGGCGCGTCCGCGCGGATCTTCGCCAAGGCAATCTCGGGTACTACCGTGTAGTTGGCGAAGGTGGACGTCCCCATGTAGTGGTGGATCATCTCACCGTTGAGCGAGAAGCGGCTGCTGCCATCGGGCATGACGCCGCGGCCCTGCGTTTCCCGAATGGCCCCGCAGAGGTTGGTCTTGCCGCTTAGGCAGAACCTGCACTGCCGGCATTCGGGGATATACAGGGGAATAATATGGTCTCCCCGCCTAAGCGATTTGACCTCGGGGCCGACTTCCGCGACGATGCCCGCGCCTTCGTGGCCGAGGATGGAGGGGAACAGACCCTCGGGATCGGCGCCCGAGCGCGTGAACTCATCGGTATGGCATACGCCGGTAGCCTTGATCTCGACCAGCACCTCCCCCGCCTTGGGGCCGTCGAGCGTAACCGTCTCCACGCTCAGAGGCCGCTTCGCCCCAGTTGCTATTGCCGCACGGATTTCCACTGCGATTTACCTCCAATTGCCCGTATCATGCGCGTGCTAGCGGGCCTCGCCTAAGCCAGAAAACCCCGTGGTTCGTCAGCACAGTTGACCTCGCACGGTATCAATGGAAAACACTCCGCGAAACCCGTCCATGGTAAGCTTACCAACGCTCGATGCAGCTATTGGAAACCCATATGCTGAATACGCTCAAATATAGCAAGCATCTACAAAACGCAGGCGTCAGCCAAGCGCAGGCCGACGCCCAAGCCGAGGCACTACACGAAGCCATTGCCGAGTCGGTCGCTACGCGAGCACAGGTAGAGCAGGTACAGGTTCAAGTAGAGCTGGTACAGGCTCAAATAGAGCAAGTGGAGACGCGATTGTCCAGCCGGATCGACGGCCTGGAGACACAGGTTAAATCGGTGCGTTGGGTAATCGGACTCTTAACTGCTCTAGTGACAACCGTGCTGGCCCTAACAACGGCCGTGCTGATCAAGCTGCTTACTACATAACGACCTCTACGAAACTGATCTCGCCCACCACAAAAGCCGCGCCACTCAGCCAAGCCGCTCCAATACGGCATCCGTGAAATCGGTGGTGCCGCCTTCGCCGCCCAAGTCTCGAGTAATCCGGTCGCCTGTTTCGATGGCGCCGCCAATCGCGGCGCGAATCCGCTCGGCCGGCTCGCACATGCCGAGGTGGTCGAGCATCAGGCAGGCCGCGAGCATCATGGCGGTGGGGTTGGCGATATTCTGTCCGGCGATATCGGGCGCGCTGCCGTGCACCGCCTCGAAGATGGCTTTATTGTCCCCGATATTGGCGCCGGGCGCGAGGCCGAGCCCTCCTCCCAGACCGGCGCAAAGATCCGAGAGGATGTCTCCGAACAAATTGGTGGTGACGATGATATCGAACTGATGCGGGTTCATCACGAGCTGCATGGCGGCGTTGTCGATGATCAGCTCCTGGTGCGCGATATCCGGATAGTGCTCAGCAACCTCCCGGCCTACGTCCAAAAACAAGCCCTGCGTCGCCTTCAGAATATTGGCCTTGTGGCAGACCGTGACCTTGCGGCGGTTGAGGCGCCGGGCCAGCGCGAAGGCATAGCGGATAATGCGCTCCGACTCAAACCGGGTGATTACGCTCAGATTCTCGGCGCGGGAGTCGTCTGCGCTGCGGTGCTGGCCCTGCCCGGAGTACATGCCCTCGGTATTCTCCCGGATGATGATCAGATCGAGGCCCGTATAAAGTGCCCGCGCGCCCTTGAAAGAGAGGACCGGGCGAACGTTGGCATAAAGATCGAAGTGCTTACGGAGCGTGACGTTGACGGAAGTGAAGCCGCGGGCGATCGGCGTGGTCACCGGCCCCTTCAAGGCGACTCCAGTACGTTCGATGAGGTCGAACGTCTCTTGCGGGATGAGCTCTTTGCCTGCATCGAGCGCGGTTTGGCCGATGGACGCTTTCTGGTATTGGAAGTCACAGCCGGCTCGTTGCAATACTTCCAAGGTGGCATCGCTCACGCTCGGGCCAATGCCATCGCCCGGAAGCAGGGTGATCTCGCGCGCGCTCATGAGCCCTCCCGACAGCGGCTAATCAAGGAATTTGGTTCGTAATCACAATGGAGGGTATAGAGATATTACGGTACAGGGCAAGGAGTGCATGCCCATCAGAGCAGCCAGCTTCAGCACCTCCACGAACAAGCATGAGTACAAGAAGTGAGATGGACGACGAGCGTGTGATATTGGTGCTAGATATTGGCCGCAGGGGAGATGTGTACAAATGAGCACGCAAGTATTCGAGAAGGACGGCCGCCCGGAGTGGGCGGTCCTCCCATATGATGAGTATGTCCGCTTGCTGGAGCGCGCCGAGGCGCTAACGGATATCGAGGCCTTTTAACCGCGCCAAGCGTGAGATCGATGAAAGCCGCGACGAGTTGGTGCCAGGAGAGGTTGTCAATCGCCTGTTGGCCGGGGAGAGCCCGATTAAGGTATGGCGTGAGCACCGGCATATGACGCAGGCGGAGCTAGCCGATCGGGCGGGGGTGTCGCAATCCTATGTGGCTATGATCGAGAGCGGCGAGCGTACTGGGCGCGTGGATGCATTGCGCAAGATCGCCGCGGCGCTCGGCGTGGATCTCGACGACCTCGTGATCAAGCCATGACGGTAGATAGGTAATGCACTGATCGCTTTTCCGCGGCCAACTGAATGGCCCTGACCCCTTCTGCTCCCGCGCGGTCCCGTCATTCACCGCCGGCCGGAGAGGACTGTGTCATCTTTTTGAGTCGCGCATCCAACCCCTCTTTGGCCGCCTTGAGCGTTTGCTCCACCTGTTTCGCTTTTTGCAAGTCTTTCGCATAGCCGGAGAATACTGTTTGCTCTGGCTGACTTCCCGCATTCATAGCTTTGTCGGCAGAATCCGCGCCGGTGTCGCAACCGGCAAGCGCAGCCGCCAAAGCACAACCCACAACGGCTAAAGATAGCTTCACTTCATCCTCCACCTTGCTATCGAGCACACGGCCTGTCTGATTCTCATTGTTTATGCACAACCGGTACTGCGAAGCGGCGCGCAACTTTGGCGAACCGCGACCGCCTATGGCACGAAACTCAGGAACAGCCAGGAGGCGAATAACACCAGGTGGACCGCGCCGGGTAAGACCGTGGTGCGACCCGTGCGCAGTGATATCGACACCACGAATAGCGTCAACAGAAGCAGGACGGTAGATTTTTCGTCGATGCCGAGCATCAACGGCCAACCTGCGATCAGGGCAACCGCTGCCACGGTTGGAATGGTCAAGCCGATGCTGGCTATCGCCGAGCCCATGGCGAGATTCAGGCTGGTCTGGAGCCGGTTCTTGGCTGCCGCCCTCACCGCCGCAACACCTTCGGGCAACAACACGATGGCGGCGATCACTATGCCGATCGTTGCGGGAGGTGCTCCAACCGTCTGGAGAGCTGCTTCAAGCACCGGGGAAATCGCCTTGGCGCCGATTACCACGACAATCAGAGCGATCAGCAACATAGCAATGCTGATCCAGGCAGCGCGCTTCGCCGGACGCTCGCCATGGTCGTTCCCTCGGGAGCCATTCTGGTCAGGGTGCAGAAAATAGCCGCGATGGCGTATGGTCTGCACGAACGTAAAAGCGGCGAACAGCGCCAGGGTCGCGATCGCAACGAATCCCAGTTGGCCGGGCGTGTAGAGTGGCCCAGGATTGCTGGTCGCATAGTTTGGCAGGATCAAGGTGCAAACCACGATCACGGACAAGGTTCCAAGCGCTGCATTGACACCCTCCAACTGGAAGTCCTGTACCAGGTGTCGGCCTCCTCCAACCAACAAGCTCATGCCGATGATTCCGTTGAGAATGATCATGACCGCGGCAAACACGGTGTCACGTGCCAAAGCGGTTGCATCAGAACCGCCGACCAACATCAGCGAGACAATTAAGGCCACCTCGATAATAGTTACCGCAAGCGCAAGCACCAAGGTGCCAAACGGCTCGCCAACCCGGTGCGCGATGACTTCCGCGTGATGCACAGCCGTGATCACGCTGCCCGTTAATGCCGCAATAACCAGCGGCGTGATTGCGGGCAGGGACGGCGCAAACTTCTGCAGAAGAAGAACGAAAAGCCCAAGTAGCGGAATAATGATGGACCAGGCCGCGTTGTACGATGTCGCCACTGGCATAATGGTTACCTAGCAGAACGATTCCATATTAACGCGATGTTTGCGGCCATTCCCCTGCGAGTCGCCGTGACCGCGGACAAGAGCTACATTGCTCTGGTGGCGGGCCGCCAGGCGCAAGCCACGCTGATGCGCGGCTTTACGAGCGTTCGGGACATGGGCGGGCCGGTCTTCGGCCTCAAACGCGCCATTGACGCGGGTGTTCTCTCCGGCCCGCGTATCTATCCTTCCGGGGCAAGCATTTCCCAAACCGGGGGACACGGCGATCTCCGCCTGCGCTAAGAGGTACCGGCACCGCCCAACGCATTCGGCCACTTTGAAATCATCAGCGGGGCGATGGTTGCGGACGGCGTGCCAGAAGTGCTGCAAAGGGTGCGCGAGCAGCTCATGCTAGGCGCCTCGCAGATCAAGATCATGGCCGGTGGAGGCGTGTCATCGCACTATGATCCGATCGACGTGACTCAATACACCGAGGCGGAGATGCACGCGGCGGTCCTGGCAGCCGCAAACTGGAACAGCAAGTCTTGGAAATGGTCAGCGCTTGGCCAATTCCATCAGGCGCTGCCAGAGCATGACGGCTGCCATTACCAGCGCGCCTGCGATCAGGCCCACCGCGATACCGCCCAGGGTGGGTGTCACGGCGGCCAGCGCCGGGCCTATCGTGGCAACCACCGACAAACGCTCCGTGATGCCGGCAATCCACTCCTGCAGCGCATGAAAGCCGTGGACCAGGATACCCCCGCCCACCAGAAACATCGCGATGGTTCCTACAAAGGCCAGGAACTTCATCAGTAGGGGCGCAAAACTCATGAGCCGAGCACCCAGCCAACGCTGCAGCTTAAGCCACGATGCCCGTCCCTCTCGTTGCATCAGGTACCGCCCGACATCATCGAGCTTTACGATTCCGGCGACCACGCCGTACACACCGACGGTCATGATCAAGCCGATCGCGGACAGCACCAGCACCTGCCGCAGGAGATCCATGTCAGCCACCACTCCAAGCGTCAGCACGATAATTTCCGCGGACAGAATAAAGTCCGTGCGCACGGCGCCCTTTATTTTCTGCTGCTCGAAATGAACCAGATCGATCGAGGGATCCAGTCGGCGCTCAACGAGGCGCTCGCGATGGGAGGCGTCTTCTGCGGCGGAGTGCAGAAACGTGTGGGCTACTTTCTCAAAACCCTCAAAACATAGAAACAGACCACCGACCATCAGCGCGGGAGTGATCAGCCAGGGCGCTACAAAGGACACCAGCAGCGCGGCTGGTACCAAAATACATTTGTTGCGCAACGAACCCTTCGCCACCGCCCAGACCACGGGCAGCTCGCGCTCTGCCCGTACGCCGCTCGCCTGCTCCGCGTTGACCGCCAGGTCGTCACCGAGTACGCCAACTGTTTTCCTCGCTGCAAGCTTGGTCATGGTCGCCACGTCGTCCAGCACCGTGGCGATGTCGTCGAGCAGTAGTAGTAAACTGCCGCCCGCCATTACCCCGTTCCCCCGTTGAAAACGTTAGGTGCTTTCATAAGCGACCCCTATAGTGCGCCCGCGCGCGCTCATGAACCCTCCCGGCAGTAGTCGATCAGGGAATTTGGTTGGTAATCACAATGGAGGGTATAGAGATTTGAGGGCACGGAGGCAAGGAGTGATAAAACCAAGCGGACATCGCTCCCGCGCCACCGCTTAGCTCTGCTTTGGGCGGATACGAAAAACTCCAGTTGACCCGAGCATGGAGTATAATCCGATTCAGGAGGTTTCGATGAAAGACCGGATAGTACTTCACAAGTCCGATGAGGGGTTTGCCGTCTCGGTTCCAGGGCTGCCCGGCTGCTGGTCTCAGGGTGCGACAGAGCAGGAAGCTATGGACAACGTTCGAGACGCGATCCGTGAATACCTCGCTGTAGTCGACCTCGAGGCCAAGGGCCAAGACGTTCGTACATGATGCCGAGCGCGGTGACCTGCATCACTGGACAGGGACGGCTCGCGATGGCACATTGCGCGTATCCACTTTATGGAGGTCAGCAACCGATGGTAGATCGTGCACGTGACATCACGCTAGACCGAAGCACAGGCCGCATCGAGGGCGTGCTCGGAACTAATCGCGTCATCCGCAATACTTATACCCTGCTGTCGATGACGCTGCTGTTCAGCGCCGCCATGGCAGGCGTCGCGATGGTTACCAACGCGCCGCCAGTGCATTGGCTACTCGTGTTGGGAGGTTATTTCGGGCTGCTTTTTCTCACCAACGCCCTGCGTAACAGCGCCTGGGGCATTCTCTCAGTATTCGCGCTCACGGGGTTCATGGGCTATACCCTCGGGCCCATCATCAGCCTCTACCTAACCGTTTTCTCCAACGGCGGCGAACTGGTCATGATGGCCCTGGGCGGCACTGGCGTAACCTTCGTCTCTCTGTCCGCCTATGCGCTTACTACGCGCAAGGATTTTAGCTTTATGCGCGGCTTCCTGTTGGCGGGCATCATCGTCGCCTTCCTGGGCGGTATTGGCGCCATCGTGTTCTCGCTGCCGGCATTGTCGCTGGCGGTGAGTGCCGCCTTCGTGCTGCTGATGAGCGGGCTGATACTCTATCAGACCAGCGCGATGATTCACGGCGGCGAGACCAACTACATCATGGCGACCGTCGGGCTCTACGTAGCCATTTTCAATCTCTTCCTCAGCCTGCTTCAGCTATTAGCCGCCTTCGCCGGCGAGCGTTGAGGCGCGCAGCTCATCTCTATCGGGGAACCTCGCTGCGGCGGGGTTCCTTGATGCCTGCTTGAGTCTCCAATGAAACAACCTCTAACCCACAGTTCTTAAAGGGGCTCGAATGAGCCATATCAGGCCGCCTCTACCGGCTGGCCAAAGAGCCTGTGGGAGCGGCGCCCCCGCCGCGAATGGCGCGACGGGGAATCGTGGCGAGGGCGCCGCTCCCACGTGATTCTAGCCACAAGATGTTGGGGTTCGTGCCTCACCGCAACCTACGCGGGCTGGATTGAGCCGCACTGGCTGCAGCAACTGGCTTGAACCAGGCGAGGCGCTCGCGCAGGCGCACCACCTCG
>JAKDMQ010000321.1 GCA_030452265.1 Nitrococcus sp. | reverse complement strand
CCCCACACCCCCCGCCCTTAACCCGCCGTTTGGGGCCGCCGCGCGGCCCGGCGGGGGCCCTGGGGGTTGGGGGGCGCCCCCCGGCCCCCGCTCCACGCACCGACTTTAGCCACCATCTGCCAAGCAGCTCCCCGTCCGGCCGCTATTGGCCGCTGGCGGGCGGCTTCATCAGGTGCCCCGCCTCGTCGATCTCAGGATAGGACTGTCCCCGCTCGCGACACTGACGGGCGATGCGGGGCTGCAGCCACTCGAACAACATCCGGCGCCGTGTCTGCGCATCGAGCCGCGGACTATTGTACATGCCCTGGGCCAGCCGCTGGCGTTGTGCCTCATAGAGGATAACCGCGGTTGCCACCGAGACGTTCACCGAGACACCGAGGCCCAGCATCGGAATGGCTATAAGCTCATCGGCCAGCCTGACGCCCTCCTCGCTCACCCCCCAGAGCTCCGCGCCCATCAGCACGGCGCAGGGCAGCGTGTAATCCACCTGGCGATAATCGATGGCGCGTTGCCCCGGATGGGCGGCGTACACGCGCAGGCCTTCGCCGCGCAGCGCCCGAACAGCGCTTCGCACATCCGGGTGAGCAACGAGGTTCACCCATTTGCCGACACCGGCGGAGCTATGCCGATGCACCGCCGGCGTGCCGTGTGGCCAGACAGCGTGCGCCTGAAGCACGCCGACCGCATCGCAGGTTCTGAGTATGGCAGAGAGGTTGTGCGGCTTGTTGACCTGGTCCAGCAGCACCCTCAGGTCGGGTTGGCGCCGTTCCAGGACCGCTCGCATGCGCGCAACTCTTCTTGCTGTCATCTGCGGTCGCTGTAAAAAGTCAGGTAATGCATAGCTCGGTAGCTCGGTTGGGGTGAGCTTGCGAACCCCAACGTTTGCCCCGACGTTCTCCCCAACGTGGCTACCGTAAGTGTTGGGGCTCCTCCGTCACCCCAACCTACGCGGGCTTTTGCCAACATGAGTAAAAGATCAGGTATTGTATAGCCGCGCCAGCACGGGGCAACATCAGCGACGGATACCGCTTGATGTGGAGGTGAGCGCATGAGTGCCGATTCCCATGATCGGGTTCTGATCGCCGGCTGCGGCAAAATCGGCACCCGCCTGGGCGAGGAGCTGGCAAGCCGCGGCGCGGAGGTCTGGGGCCTGCGCCGCCAAGGCGTCCGCCTGCCCGCGCCGCTGCGCACCCTGACCGCCGACCTCTGCGAGCCGGAGTCGCTGCAAGCCATCCCGGTCGGAATCACGCGGGTATACTATCTGGCGACGCCGAACGCCTATACGGACGAAGCCTATCGGATGGCTTACGTCGACGGCCTGCGCAATCTCTTGCGGGTGCTCACCGATCAGGGCCAATCCCCCCGCCGGGTGATTTTCGTCTCTTCCACCGCCGTCTACGCCCAACACGCCGGCGAGTGGGTCGACGAGACCTCGGCGACCGCGCCAAGCGCCTTCTCCGGCCAGCGCTTACTGGAAGCCGAACGCCTGCTGCAGTTGGCGCACTTTCCCGGGCTGGTGGTGCGATTCGGCGGCATTTACGGGCCCGATCGCAATGCCATGATCCGTAAAGTGCGAGCCGGGGAGCCCTGCAACGCCGCGCCAGAGTTCTACACCAACCGCATCCATGAAGACGACTGTGTCGGCGTATTGCGCCATCTCGGTCAGCTTTCCTCCCCGCAGAGCGTCTATCTCGCCGTCGATGACGCGCCCTGCACCCAGTGCGAGCTCATGGACTGGCTCGCCGAGGAGCTGGGAGAGCCCACGCCGCCGCGTGCCAAGCGCAGTGCGCGCACCGGCAGCAAGCGCTGCTGCAACGCGCGCCTCAAGGCCAGCGGTTACGCCTTGCGCTTCCCGACCTACCGGGAAGGCTATGGGGCCATGTTGGCGACCACTCACGGCAATGGCGCGCGATAATCTCCGCGGCCACCTCAGAGAGTTTCGTAGCGTTTTCGGAATTACGTATTTGTAATCAGTAAATTAACGATCAAGTAAATTCCATTCGGGCTGGGCGGGTAGTAATCCGTTGGCGCCGAGCGCCCCTGCTCATCGCTCGCGCAGGCTCGCGACGATCAGCTCGATCAGCCCCGGCAGCTCGCCCAGATACGGGCGCAGCTCCAGGCGCACATGCGGATGACGCTGGCGCGCTTCGCCAACCAAGCGCGGGATATCTTCACAGACATGACGCCCAGCCGACAAGAAGTAAGGAAACAGCACCACCTCTGCCGTCCCGGCATTGACCGCCTCATCGATAGCGGCGGGAATAGACGGTTCGGCCAACTCCAGGAAAGCGGGCGCGACGTGCGCATAGCAATCACGCAGGCACTCGGCGAGCCGCTGACTCAAGTGGCGGATCTCCTCATTCGAGCCATGCCGGCGACTACCGTGGGCGAGCAATAGCAGCACGCGCATGATCTAGTCAACAGGCCCTAACGTAAATATCGCTGGCTGATGCGCTTGAACTGCGATGTGCCGGCCTGGCGCAGCCACTCGAAGACCACCATTTCGACGCTGACAACGCTCACGCCACCCGCTCGCAGGCGCTCGAGCGCGAGCTGCGCGTCGCGCGGGTTGCGCGAGCCAACGGCATCGGCAACCACGAATACATCACGGCCCTCGCACTGCAGTCCAATAGCGGTCTGCAGCACGCAGACATGCGCCTCGACGCCGGTGATGATGACCTGCGGCTGTTCAAGCTGCGCGAGCATACGCTGGCCGCTCGGCGCCTTCGCATAAGAGAAGTGGACCTTCTCGCTGATGGCCTCATCCGCGATGTGCTCGCGCAACCGCGCGAGCATCGAGCCCAAACCCTTAGGATACTGCTCCGAGGCCCGAATCGGCACGCCAAGCTCCGTGGCCACGCCGAGCAAGCGGGCGATATTGGCAGTCACCTGCTCATGATCGTGCACGACCGGCATCAGCTTCTCCTGGACGTCCACGATCAGCAGCAATGACTTGACCGGGTCCATCAGCATCATGGCGCATCGGACTCCTGCT
>JAKDMQ010000096.1 GCA_030452265.1 Nitrococcus sp. | reverse complement strand
ATAGAGCAATCTGAGCGTCCCGGGAGTGCCCGTGAGCGATCCTCGCATACTGGCTTTCGATACGACGACCGAGGCCTGCTCCGCGGCACTCTTGACGGCTGGCCGCGTATCGAGCCGCTTTGAGGTCGTACCACGCGGCCACGCCCAGCGGCTGCTGCCCATGCTTGATGAGCTTCTCGGTCAGGCGGGGCTGCGGGTGAGCGATCTGGACGCCATTGCCTATTGTCGTGGGCCAGGCTCGTTCACCGGCAGTCGCATCGCGGTGGGCATTGCCCAGGGGCTCGCCTACGGGGCCGATCGGCCGGTGATCCCGGTCTCGACCTTGGCGTGTCTCGCGCAAGGCGTTTATCGCGAGCAAGGAGGCGAGACGGTGCTTGCGGCAATCGACGCGCGCATGGACCAGGTCTATTGGGGTGCCTACCGAGTGAGCGAGCGGGGCATCATGGTTGCCATGGCCGATGAGGTTGTCGTATCACCGGATGCGGCGCCCGTACCGCCAATGATTGGCTCATGGTACGGGGTTGGGACAGGCTGGGGCGCCCATCAGGCGCGTCTCTTGGCGCGCTGCGACAAGCCGCCCGCCGGCATTGACGGTGAGCGTTTGCCGCAGGCCCGCGACTGCCTGACCGTAGCGCTAGCGGCTTTTTGCGAGGGTGGCACGGTCGATGCCAGTCAGGCATTACCGGTTTATCTTCGCGACCGCGTGACCTAACCGCCTGGTAAACGTCAACCGGCGCTTGCGTGCGCGCGGATTCCCGCTGAGATATGATGCACGGTTTGCGGTGCATGGCGCGGGTGGCGCGCAATGTCTTCACGGCCTATCGGAGACCGCATCGGCTGGCGGAGCTATGCTCCCGCCAACAACCGACTGCCGCGTTATCGGGCTGTGATCGACGTCTGAGCACCGGTGACGGCGGAGTGATTATGGCGAACATCTTTGCGCGGATTATCAACGGTGAATTGCCGGCCGACATCGTCTACCGAGACGATCAGGTGACGGCCTTCCGGGATATCAGCCCGAAGGCGCCCGTCCACATTCTCATCGTTCCCAACAAGGTGATCCCCACGGTCAATGACATTGAGGATGCCGACGAGGCTCTGATCGGACATATGATCCTTGTGGCGCGGGATCTAGCCCGGGAAGAAGGGATCGCCGCCGACGGCTACCGACTGTTGGTGAATTGCAATCGGCACGGCGGGCAGGAAGTCTATCATCTGCATCTGCATTTGATGGGCGGGCGGCCTATGGGTCCGATGGTCGTTACTTGAGGGAGTATCCCCGCATTTGCCAAGAGCATGCGGGCATGTAGGCAGCGCGCGCCCGACTTCACGTTCCTATGCAGCGACTAGGCTGACAGTCCCGCGGCGCCATGAGCAAGCCACACGTCGATGACTATGCTATCAGCAGGGGCCGCGGCCTCGCATAGAAGGGCGCGCGCAGCGGCGGTTCGGCTGTGCTGCCTCGGCTATTGTCTGCTGGCGCTGCTTTTCACGACCGCGACCGCGGCGCCGCCGCTGCGTGTCTTCGTCAGCATCCTCCCGGTGAAAACTTTTGTGGAGCGTATCGGCGGCGACCGAGTGCAGGTTACGGCTATGGTCCAGCCCGGCAGCAATCCGCACACTTATGAGCCCACCCCACGCCAGGTGGCTGCCTTGTCTGAGAGTGAGCTGTACTTTCGTATCGGGGTGCCGTTTGAGCAAAGCTGGATGGATCGCATCCGCGGCATGAACCCCGACATGAAGATAATTGACTTGCGCACCGGGATTTCGCTGCGCAACATGGGGGATCATCATCACCACGCCGGCTCGGATCAGGAGCAGGTCAGCAAGGATTTTCACATCTGGACAAACCCGCGGCTGGTAATCGCAATGGCCGCCCAGATACGCGATGCGCTCACGCGCGCCGACCCGGCCGGTGCCGCCGAGTACGAGGCAAACTACCAAACGTTCGCCGCGGATCTGCGCGCGCTTGACGCGAAGATCCGAAGCCTGTTTGCGGGATTGGACAACCGGCGCTTTCTCGTGTTTCACCCGGCCTGGGGCTATTTCGCTGAGGCATACGGCTTGGAGCAGATTGCCATCGAGGTCGAGGGCAAACAGCCTGGTGCGGCGACGTTGGCGCATCTCATCGAGCGCGCCAAGCGCGAGGATATCCATACGATTTTCGCTCAGCGCCAGTACAGCACGGCCCCTGCCATGGCAGTGGCGCACGCTATAGACGCGCGCGTTGTTCAAGTGGATCCGCTGGCCGAGAACTATGTGGCGAGTCTGCTGCAGTTTGCCCGGTCCCTGCGGGAGGCGATGCAGTGACAGCCCATCCCGTGATCGAGCTCGAGGGAGTATCCGCGGGGTATGGGGGTCCAGTTGTATTGCAAGATATCACTCTCGATGTCGGCGCGGGCGAGTTCCTGGGACTGGTTGGTCCCAACGGCGGTGGCAAGAGCACGCTGCTCAAAGTGGTTCTGGGCCTGATCGCGCCAATGAGAGGACAGGTGCGGGTATTGGGTGCCGACCCGCTGCGTGCCCGGCGCCGGGTCGGCTATGTGCCGCAGCATGTGGAGTTCACTCGCGACTTCCCCATCTCCGTACGTGGGGTGGTGCTGATGGGGCGGCTGGGGCAAAGCCCGCCCTTGTTTGGCTACCGCAATGGCGACCGAGCGATCGCCATGAGCACTCTGCGCGAAGTGGGCCTGGCAGAGCTTGCCGAGAGGCCAATCGGTCAGCTCTCCGGGGGACAGTTCCAAAGGGTGCTGATCGCCCGGGCGCTAGCCACCGAGCCCGAAATCCTGCTGCTCGATGAGCCCACCGCGAATCTGGATCCCCGCGCGGAGCGGGATCTATTCGAGTTGCTCAAGGATCTCAATCGCCGTATGACCATTTTCGTCGTCACCCACGACATCGCGTTCGTCTCCGAATACGTGACCCGGGTCGCATGCCTTAGCCGAGAGCTCGTTTGTCACACTACCGAGCCACTCACCGCCGAGACCATCGAACGCCTCTACGGCCATCCCATACGTTTCGTCCAGCACGAAGGGCATGGCTGACGTGATGGAGTTCTTCCATGCCCTCATGGAATTCGCCTTTTTGCAGCATGCGCTCCTCGGAGGGCTGCTGGCGAGCCTCGGTTGCGGCGTAATTGGCCCTTACGTCGTGGTCAAGCGTATCAGCTACCTGGTCGGAGGCATCGCGCACGCCGTGCTCGGCGGTGTCGGCGTCGCCTACTATTTCGGTTGGCCGCCGTTTGGCGGTGCGTTAGTGGCGGCGGTGGTGGCGGCGTTATTGATCGGTTGGGTGAGCCTGCGCTGGCGCCAGCAGGAGGATATGCTCATTGGCGCATTCTGGGCCGGCGGCATGGCGGTCGGCATTCTTTTCATCTCGCGCTCCCCCGGCTATAACGTCGACCTGATGAGCTACCTGTTCGGCAATATCCTTTTGATCACGCAGGATGATCTGTTGCTGATGGCCGCGCTCGATGCAATCATCCTCGCCCTGGTCGTGGTATTCCACCGCCAGTTCCAGGCGGTTTGCTTTGATGAGCAGTTCGCGCGCCTGCGCGGGGTCGGGGTGACGCAATTTTACCTTCTGCTGCTCTGCATGGTGGCACTGACCCTGGTTCTCCTGATCCAAGTGGTTGGCCTGATTCTGGTGATCGCGCTGGTTTCGCTGCCGGCGGCCATAGCCGGCCAGTGGGTACGCTCACTGAGCGCGATGATGCTCCTCGCGACGGTCTTGGCCGCTGCCGTCACGATCTCCGGATTGGGGCTTTCCTATGGGCCGGACCTACCTTCCGGCGCGACCATCGTTCTCTTGAGCGCGGCGCTCTATTGTGTGTCGACCGTGATGATGGGTATCCGCAAGCGCCGGATTCAGGGGTGAGCCGTGCCGCTTGCCGCTCGGGGCGTCTGGGAGCAGGGACATCAATGTGAGAAAAAGGACGTGCGGCGAGTGTGGCGCGTAATCGCCCAGTTGACTTTGCTGTTGCTCTTTACTGGCGGTGTGCTGGCGGATGAGCGTCTCGATCTCACTGGCGAGGCTATCGAGGGCGGGATGCTGATCGGCCATACCATACCGGGAGCGCGGGTGCGTCTCGATGGGCGCGCCGTCAGAGTCTCGCCCGACGGCGAGTTCGTCATCGGCTTCGGGCGCAATGCGCCCGAGCACATGCTGCTCGAAATCCGTTATCCGGATACGAGCGCGTTGCAGCGCCGACTGACGATCCGCCAGCGCCGTTACCGCGTTCAGCGTATCGACGGCCTGCCGCCACGCGAAGTGACCCCAGGCAAGGAGGAGCTGGAACGGATCCGCCGCGAGTCGGCGCAGATTCACCAGGCACGAGCCGTCGACAGTGCTCGCACCGATTTCGACGGTGAGTGGATTTGGCCGGTGATTGGCACCATCACCGGAGTCTATGGCAGTCAACGTATTCTCAATGGCAAGCCACGCAGCCCGCACACGGGAGTCGATATCGCGGCTCCGGCGGGCACGCCGGTTCGCGCCCCGGCCGCTGGGGTGGTCAGCTTTGCCGCCGAGGATTTGTTCTTCTCCGGCGGTACCGTGATTCTCGATCACGGGCACGGTATTTCCACCACGTACGTTCATCTCAGGCGAATCTTCGTCCACATCGGCGAGGCGGTCCAGAAGGGGCAAGGCCTTGGTGAAGTCGGGGCAACCGGACGCGCTACCGGTCCCAACCTGCATTGGGGATTGAACTGGTTCGATCGGCGGCTAGACCCAACCCTGCTCGTGCCAAGCATGGCCGAGGCTCGCTCGGGGCGTTGAATGCGGTGGCGCTTGATTGTGTACCAGAAGCAACAGGGTTCGACTTGATTGATTTGTCTGCCTCGATTTCTCGGGTCAGAATGGCGCCAAGGGTCTTGGCTGACCCGTGCCTAGCGGGCGCGCACGCCCGAGTGCGGCGCGCGGATCGCACCAGCCCTCGGAGGTGTTACGGCCGGGGCGGCCGCGGTACCAATTGAGTATCCCTTTGCACCTTGCATAGAGCTGGAAGAACGCGGCGATCCTACGATAGTCCTGATCGCTCGGCGGTGACGCGGCACAGATCAGCTTGTCATCGTACATCCCTCGGTCGGTAAGGCCTATGGCCGCGAATGCCCGCAGCGTTACGACCGTTCCGCGGGGTAGGCGCGGGCCGAGGACCACCGCATCCAGCAGATCGCCTTCGAGACCGAGGTACTGCGGAACCGAGCCATAATTGAACGGGCACGGCAGCGGAGAGACGAAGTCCACCTCGCCCGTGCTGCCGACCTTGAGAAAGCTCCAGCGCGGAATCTCGATCAGCACTTCCACCAGCGGCAGGCTCGCCGGTGAGGCAACGCCGGCTGGTGCCCATGCCGCTCGGGCGTTCAGGGGTAAGTTTTTCCTGGGCAAGCGCAACTCCTCCTGGGTATTACTCCCATCATTGAGGCTGGGGTATTTCACCCCGGAAAATTGGCCACGGAACACACTGAAAGCACGGAAAGGAAGAAGCGTCAATGAAGCCGGGGCATTTCGCCCCGGAAAACGAACGCCTTGCGCGGGTAGATGTTGTCCTTGGCGTCGCTTCAATGAGGCCGGGGCATTTCGCCCCGGAAAACGTCGTGGACCCCCACGTGTTCGGGCCTCTGTTCCGCTTGCTTCAATGAGGCCGGGGCATTTCGCCCCGGAAAACAGCTCGCTCGTAATTCCACTGGTGGCGAGGTCTGCCATCGGTCTTTGCGAGCGCTGTTGATGGGGACGTACGCATAGCTACTAACACCAGCAATATACGACTTCAAGTATACGAAAAAACGCTTGATTGTTAAAGAGCTAGACAGTGGCGAGCGCTTCCCAGGGATTGCGGCATTACCAGAGCGCTCGCGTAGTGACGGCGAAAGACTCACACGATTACGGGTGTCCGTTCCACCGGCTGAAAGTCCTTCCCGAGGCTGACTACACGGGGAACTACCCGCTTCGCAGGCCCCAAGTCCATCAACAATACATGATCTTGTTCATGGTGAATGATACCGTCGATGAGCGCCTGTAGCTCAGCATGGCGCCGAGCGGAGAGGCGGCATTGGAAAACAGACAGTTGCAGCCACTCGCCATAGCCGTGCATGAGTCTGAACAGGCGCCGCCAGCGTTTCGCGTCGCTGATATCGTAGCTGATGACGTAGAGATGCTCGTCCACAGTCGCGTCACCGGGTCGTGAAATTTGGAAACGTTTTGATGTCGCCGAGCAAGTAGCGGCCGAGTAGGCGCGCTTGGGTCTCCATAAGCCGCCGGTAGCTGACTCGGTAGCCGAATAGTGGATGGGTCACCTCATGCGACATGCGGCGCTCAAAGGTGGCGATAAAGCGCTTTCTGCCTTCGTTGTCCAGGCTCACGCTGCCGGCGGCCGCGATGAAATCGGTGGGTCGGACTTCTCCGTTGTTGATGGCCTGTAGAACGCTGGAGTCTGCGATCAGCGGACGAAACGGTTCCATCAAATCCAGGGCAAGCGCGGGACGGCCATAGCGTGGCTGGTGATAGAAGCCCCGATAAGCGTCGAAGCCCACAGCAGTCACCGTCACGGTCCATGCGCGAACGAGCAGCGAGTAGGCGAAGGAGAGCAGAGCGTTCACGGGATCGGCTGGCGGACGGCGGTTGCGTGAACGAAAGTCGAAGGCTAATGCCCGGGCATCGTCATCCGTTTTGATAAGGTTGGAGAAAGCCCCGAAGTAGCGCGAGGCGGCCGCTCCCTCCAATCCCAACAGCTCCGCTAGAGACCCTGCGCGACGGGCGCGGTCCGCGTCGTCCTTGAGCGATTTCAGGAGCTCCTTTGGCGGCTCCTCACCGCGCCAATTTCGGCGCAACTGGGTTCGGCAATTGCGGATCTTCGCCTGAACCAACCCGCGGGCCAGCTCCTGGCAGATGCGCTTGTCGAAGCTCGCTCGGTACTGGGCTGTGCGTAGCTCTACGTTCTTGTGGCCTGTACCGATCGTGTGGCCGTGAAACCAGCCGCCGAAGCTGTGCCAGGTGACCGGGATCTCGCGGCGCATCAGCTCATGCAGCGCCGGCGTGGATAGGCTGGCGTGGCCGAGGATGACGAGCTGGGAGGTGTCGATCAGCCGGATGGTGGTGGCGCTGCTGTCGTCGCCCAGCTTGACTTTGAGTGTCTCACCGGACTTGCCGATGTAGGCGTGATGGGCCTGTACGTAGGCGGGCAGGGCATCGTCGCGGGCGACGGCCAGCGGCCGTGGCGATGCCATTTCCGCGTTGCGCAGGTAGTTGACCTCATCCGGCAGGCAGATGCCGACCAACGAGCAGCGCGGGCACTTCGGGCTGTCTTCCAGCGGAGGCGGGGTCTGGCCGCCCGCGGCGATCAACCGCAGGCCGTCGATGGCGTTGTGGGTCGCATAGCGCAGCTCGTCGTCGAACTCCACGGTGACTCGTTCCCTTGAGCCGGCGAAGTAGAGCACGCCGCGCGTACACCGGTAACCGCGCTCCTCCAGCAAAAGCCCTTGTACACAGAGCTGAACGCGCTCGGGCTCGTAGGCGCCTTTCGGCACATGCGGGCGCTTGCCCTTCTTGTAATCAACAGGGATGAGCTCCTCGTCCTCTCCTTCGATGAGGTCAAGCTTCGCGATCAGCCCGAGCCGGTTGGACGATAAGGTTATGGATCGGGCATGAATGCGTTCGCTGCCGTCGACCTTATTGGGTTCGGGCAGCTTGCCGCCGGGACGATCGACCCGGCGGTGCGTGAAACGTCCGGTGACGGTATCCGCCGATTCCGCCCACTCGCCCTGCACCCATTCCAGATACGCGAGCCGTGGGCAATAGCCGTACTCATTGACCATCCGGGCCGGCAGCAGTGGCATGTCGGCAGAGAGCTCCGGGAAAGGTAGGGGGAGCTCGCCCTGTTGGCCCCAAGAGCTGTCGTGATTCATAGCCTGCCACCTTATATCTAGCTTCCCTCCATTGATTGCATACACCAGAAAACGCGACCATGCCGCGACTTGGGTATCAATCCGCCGGTCGGAAGCCACCTAAGCCGAAGTGACAGGCAAAGCCAAGGGCGATCGGTCCGAGCACGGGCGTCGGGAATATCAGCTCGTAGAATCGGTCTGCGCCAAGATTAGCTGCAGGCTGCCCAGCATCTTCAGATAGGGGGTAGAGAGATCGGGTTGCGGCCAGTGGAGCCTTAGGTAGCATCTTGTCATCTTGAGTGGTTGTGCCTTGAAGTGCTTATAATCTCTGCTGGTGCGGATCCTATGGGGGACTGACTATGAACATTTCGGTCCGGCAGTTGCAGAACTATCTATCCGAGTACCTGCGGCGCGTGCAGGCCGGCGAAGAATTTACCGTCACTCTGCGGGGTCGGCCAATGGCCCGCCTCACGGCCGTGGATGTTGGCGATGAGATGAATGCTCTTGCACGGCTCAAGCAGGCGTCCGGAGTCGCGTGGCCGCGGGAGGATCACCGCCAGCCTCTGCCTCTTGTGCGGACGGATGTCTCACTCAGTGGAGCGGTTATCGAGGAGCGTGACGAAGCCGAGTACTGATCCTATCCACGTGTTCAAACTTTCGAGTTAAGTGCTGGATAAGTAAATGGGTCGCTGCACGAGCGTATCTGCGAGATCCTCGACCACCCCGGCTTGCGCGGTTATGGGCTGCCAGCGTGGGTGCGCTCAGCAGTGCCGGCCGTCCAGTCGACTCTATCGTGTTGCTTACAATTGCCGACCGCCGGCGCCGGACGGGCCAATATCCCTGCTTTTACCGCGCTGCCGGCTAGGGTGAGGTCAACCCGAGCGCCTCTCACGTGGTTCCAGGAGAGCTGGTACCTGGACGCATGGTGCCAGCACCGTATCGACCTGCGCGGCTTCCCCCTGGACCGCATCGAGAATCCCCGCTCCTTGCCAAAGTGGACGACCGCGATCCCGATCGCCGCATCAGCACCTCCTGCGGCAGTCCGCCGAACTGGGCTCAATATCCTGCGTTATAGGAAGGTTTAGGTGGTTGCGCCGGGCCCCCTGCATCGTGCGGTGGCGGAGAAATAGGCGCAGGTGGTAGGGCGGTATCTGGTAAAGAATGAACGTGTTCGCAGGTTTTTCAAAGCTGGCGTGCTAAAGATTTGAAATCACCTGGTGCCAGAAGGCCCCGGTAGCCGGTGACACATGCAACAAGTATGTCCTGTCCGCGACCTACGAGCACACGATGTTGAAGACAGGAATCGGGCTAAATGAGCGATTATCCCGTTTCTTCCTCCGAGTTTGACTAAGGTTGTTACTGCACATCCGGATGGTGCTGAAGCAGGCGCCGTGGCATTTAGTTTCATCGCACGACGGAAAACAGGAGGTCCAATGAACGTTGACATGCTGACTCGGATGGTCGCCCAGAATGCCGCGCTGCGGCGTCGGCAGACGCTCCAACCGGTGGGTGGCAAGGGCGACAAGATTTTCCCTCCCACCTATCCGGGCGAGGGTCGAAATGCTCCACCTCGCCATGTCTATGAGCGGCGCCGACTGAACGGCAAGGATGTTTGGTGTGTGCTCGTGGACAGTGTGCAGTCCCAGGCAAATCGGCTGGAAGAATCCCTGCTCCAAGCGATTCGTGACGACATGCCTATCCCGCATGTGGTGGTGGACTTCAGCGAGGCTGATCTCGATGGCATTACCGAGATCACCTCGCTCGAAGCCCCGCATCGCGTATATGACGCCATCTTCCGCGACAGCCTACTGAATGACGAACCATTCATGAGCAGCGACGAGGGCAAACGCCTCACCAAGGCGAAGGCGGAGGATGCTTCCGCGCTTCTGGGAATCTCACCCACGGCCCTATTGTTCGGTGCCTGGCATTCGACCGGCGAGGGTGGCGGGCTTGGCGCCAAGTTTGCGCGCTGCCTCATCTCCGAGATCGTTGGCGTTGATGTGCCAGTGGACGAGTTGGTGGATCGACGAACGGGAGAAATCGAAATACAGACCTCGGGTCGTCGCCCGGGCAGCCGGATCGATCCTTTGGGTGTGCTAGGAAAGGTTGAAGTCTACAAGGGCGAAAGCGGCTGGAGCACGATAGAGGCTGGCGCGGGTAAAAAGGCTAAAAAAGTTAGGCCGTCCGTGATCAATCACGGCAACATCAAGCCTTCCATTCAGCCGCTTGGCGTTACTTGCGAATACATCGAGCACAGCTTCGTGCTGAGCTTTGCCGCTCTGCGCCGGCTGCGTTTCGGCGGTGAGCACAAGAATGCTGCGGGACGAAACCTGCTTGCCGCGCTCGGGCTTGTAGCGCTCGCCGAACAGGATGTGCGCGGCTACGCACTCCGCTCGCGTTGCGATCTTGCTTGCGAGGGGCGGGCGCCGCTGGAGGTAGTGCATCCGGACGGAGCAACGGAGGCGGTTACGGTCGATCGCGTGACGGCCCGCGAGCTCTATCACGAGGCTTTCGAGGCCGCGCGGGAGGCAGGCTTTGCCTTATCCGTCGAGCCGCTTCGCCTCACGCCGCAGGATAAGCTCGTGGAGATTGTTCGCAGGAGCCAGGAGTTGGCTCTTCGCGGCGAGGGGGGTGAAGAGGAAGCGCCAGGTGAAGAAAAATGACCCTCGTTCTGGAAATCGAATATCTGTCGGGTGTCTCGTATGCAGCCATTGGTCCCGATAGCGAGGTGCCCGACTGGCCGCCACAACCCGACCGTATTTTCTCCGCGCTCGTTGCGACCTGGGTAGCACGTGGTCAAGACAGACAAGAAGCGGGAGCGCTTGAGTGGCTGGAACATCTGCCGGCGCCTCACGTTCTTGCATCGGGTGCGGAACACCGTACAGACGCGATGGTTTTCGTTCCACCGAACGATCCGCGCAGTGATAAACAGAAAAGTGCCAAGGGGGTGCTGCCGGCTTTGCGCAGCCGCCAGCCTCGGCGCTTTCCTGCCGCTCGCCCACATGATCGAGTGGTCCGCTTGTTTTGGCTCGATGCCAAGCCGGGGAAAGAAACGCTTGCCGCATTGCAGCTTGTGGCGCGTGATACGGCCTATGTCGGGCATTCGGCGAGCCTCACGCGCTGCCGCTTTCTGCTTGAGCATGAGGCGGTTGATCTGAGCGCGGCCAGGCCAGCCGAGCGGCGCGTCTATGCCGGGCGTCTTGCCGAGCTGCGCCAGACCTTCGAGGCAGGGCGAAGACCGCTTCCGGGTGCACACGTTGCCCCGGTATCAGCAGCAAAGCGCGAGCGAGCCAATGTCTTCGGCGAACGCTGGTTGCTTCTTGAGCATGTGTCGGGCGAGATGCCGGACCTTCGTGCTTGCGCGCTCGTTGCCAAAGCCCTGCGGGATTCGCTGCTCTGCGGTTATCGACGGATCGGCCTAGGCGATGAGATTCCGGAGGTCGTTAGCGGGCACGATGCCGACGGGAGTCCCAGTCGCAGGCCTCATCTTGCTATCGTTCCTCTGCCATTCGCGGGTTTCCCGTATGCGGACGGTCATGCGATGGGCTTTGCGCTTGTTCCACCGCAAGGCAGCACGATTCTGGATGAGGAGAATTTCCGAAAAGTGTTGAGAAAGTTAGCGCACATCAACGAGGGTTATGGCCGACGAGTCCTGACACTCACAACGAAGGAAGGAACACCATCGGACAGGGCTTTCAACATCGGTCTTTCCCCAACCTTCGAGCGGCCCGCCGGAAAACGCTCCCTCGATCCAGCGCTTTACACCCGGCGGGCGCGAGTTTTTGCCACGACCACGCCTATCGTACTCGATCGGCATCTCAAGGAGGAGGGCGCGGCGCGAAATGAGGAAATCGCCACGCAAATTGCCGTTGCTTGCCGGAACACCGATCTGCCTACACCGGAAGCAGTCGTTGCTGACAAGCATTCGGCGATCGAGGGAGTGCCTTCGGCCTACCCCTCCGGCAAGTTCCCCCCCTGGATGCGTTGGCGCCTGCCGCCATCGCTTGCTAGCCGCCAACTCACCCACGCGGTGGTCCGTTTCCCTGAGCCCGTCGACGGTCCTGTGATCCTCTGTGCTGGGCGGTTTATGGGGCTCGGGCTTTGTCGTCCTCTGCACGAGGAGGCGCGCTGATGCTATCGCCAGAGGATTTCCCCGCGTTCTTCGAAGAGATCTATGGCCATGAACCTTTCCCTTGGCAGAGGCGGTTGCTTTCGCAGGTTGCGGTACGAGGTGAATGGCCGAGTGTGCTCGATCTGCCGACCGGCTCGGGTAAGACCAGCAATTCTAATTTTGACCCCCAGCCGACAGGAGCCGCTGGACAAATGCTCG
>JAKDMQ010000320.1 GCA_030452265.1 Nitrococcus sp. | reverse complement strand
CAAATTCCCTATCGTCGAGCCTAAATAAATCATTGAGCATAAGCAGGATCGTAAGGCCGGCCGCGTATAACAGAAAAAATACCACCTGGATTTTGAACGTGCTGTGTCTAAAAACCGACGCGGCGTACAAACAAATAGCCGCGGCGGCACTCCAACCAATCAAGATAGTTTGATCGACAACAGGGGTAAAAGAAATACCAAAAAACAACACCAGGGCGATAAAATAGAGCGCGACCAGGTACCAAAACAGATAGCGAAGCTGTGCGAAGGGCTTGATGAATTCTTCAGGCATATCGGCCTCCAACTGACGGCTCATCCTTATGATGATGGATTATCGTGGATACGCTGCGCTTAGGCCGACGCACCGGGCAGCCCGCTGGGTCTGATCGCACTTCCGTTGCCCCCCGGTCATTATCGACTGGCGCCTGATCGGTTTGACAATCGGAAAGGCCGGATTGCTCCGCAACCGTACCGGAAGCGAGCTCAGATAGAAGGATTAGCCCGGCATAGGCACCCGCTTGATGCTTTGGCTACCTCCGGTAAAGTCGAGAACGAGGGCGTGTACCGCGCGCCCGGCAAGCAAATCGACAGCCAATGGAGAAACGTCGACATGGGCCGCCGCAAGCCTTTCATGCTCGCCGCCGCGGCGTGCCTCCCGATCATGGGCGCCACGGGCGCGGAGGCGGCACGGAGCTGGACACTGAACATCGTTAACGCCCGTCGAATCAGCGGCGAGACCATGGCGGAGCGCGTGCTCCGATGACTTCCCGTGTCGATGCCGCGCGGGCGCGCTCGAGCGATAGTAAAGCCGTCGAGCTCGGACGCTTGGCCGTGCTCGGCCCGAAAGAGCCCTGGCAGGTGGCGCTGCTGCTGCCGCGCGCCTGGGACGACCTCTCGCCGGTCATCGAGACGTTCGAGCGCGACGCGCTGCTCGAACGCACCCGTGAGCAGGTGCTGCTGCGCGGACATCTCGAATCCCGTCCGGACACTCACCACCGGCCCGTACCGAGGGTGAACGCGTATATCTCGGACCCCAGGGGCCAAAGCGTCGCCTTCACCATCTTCGGCAACACCGCCGAGACCGCGCGCCGGCTCTCGGAGATGGCCTCGGACCTGTGCCTGCGGGGGCGGCTCGATGAGTACCGCGATAGCCCGCAGTTGACCAACGCGGAGATCGTCCACCCCGCCTGGGCTGGGCGGTTGCGCCCGCGCTATCCGGGCAAGCCTTCGGTAATCGGCGCCGCGCTGGTGCGCGAGCGGGTGGTAGGACTCTTGCGCGCGGCGCTGCCCGAGGCCGAACGGTTCATCGTCGAGCAGGTTACCGAGGGCGATCCGGCCCGGTTCGATGCCCTGGTTGCCGAGATTGCGGGCGAGGCGACCCCCATCCGAGCAGTACTGATCGCCGCGCATGCGCCGCGCACGCTCGAGCAGGGGGAGCGTGCGCAGGCCGTGCTGGAGCGCCTGAGCGCGCTGGCGCTGGTGCGCGCGACTTTGGCCGCGCGGGATCGCCGAGGAGCGGCGCGCTGGCACGTGCAAACGCACTGGTCGGCTCGGGCACGGGCGTTGCCGTTTGCGCTCAACACGGGCCAAACGCGGGCCATCGAGGAGATTCTGGCCGACATGGCGGAAGGCGCGCCCATGCACCGGTTGCTTACCGGTGACGTTGGCACCGGCAAGACGGCGGTGTACGCAACGGTCGCCGCCACGGCGCTCGATGGGGGCGCTCGGGTCGCCATACTCGCGCCGAACACGAGCCTGGTCGCCCAGATCGCGGCCAACCTGAGTGCCTGGTGGCCGGATCTCGACATACGGGCGGTTACCGGTGCGACCGCGAAGAATGAGCAACTCGCCGCGCACCGATTTCTCATCGGCACCACCGCGCTGTTGCATCGTGAGATTGGCGGGCGGGATTTCATCATCGTGGATGAGCAGCACAAGTTCTCCCGCGCTCAGCGCGAGGAGCTGCTGGCCTCGGGCTGTCATCTGCTGGAGGCGACGGCGACCTGCACCCCGCGCTCGCAGGCTCTGGTGGAGCTCGGTGTGCGGCAGACGAGCCGATTGACCGAGCGTCCGTACGAGCGCCGCGTCGAGACGCGACTCTGGGACAGGGCGGGGCGCCCGGATTTGATGGCCGCCATCGAGGCGAGTCTCGCGCGCGGCGAGCAGGTGCTGGTGATCTGCCCCGAGCGCGGCGACGCCGACAAGGGCAAAGCCAGCCGCGCCGAGGCCAGGCGCCGGGCGGCGCAGGCGTTCGGGCTCTGGGATAAGCGGTTTCCGGGGCGGGTACGCTTGAGCCACGGCGGGCTCAAGGGCGCGCAGAAGAATGCCGCGCTCGCGGCTCTGCGTGAGGGCGAAGCGGATATCCTGGTCTCGACCACGGTGGTCGAGGTCGGCATCGATCTGCCGCGGCTGCAGCGCGTGGTGGTATTGCACGCGAACCGCCTGGGGCTTGTGACACTGCACCAGATTCGCGGCCGCGTCGCGCGCACCGGCGGCACCGGCTATTGCGATCTCTACGTGCCCACGGGCGGCGAGGCGATCGAACGGCTGGCGGTGCTTTGTAAGACCGAGGACGGATTCGAGGTCGCCGAGCAGGATCTGCGCCTGCGCGGGTTCGGGGATCTCGCGTCGGACTCCGAGGCGGAGAGGGGATTTCTGGATGGGCTGCTGTTCGGACGGGGTGTCCGGGTAGAACACGTCGAGGGAGCCATGCGGCTGCTGGAAGGAGAATGAATCAGGTGTGGGGGAAACCTCAACAGTGCACGCCGTGACGCTATGAGCCAGAGAACATGATCGAGCGGTGCAGCGACTCAACGGCGCCGACGACGAGCATGTGCAACCCCTCCCAAACAGCGCCCGCGGCGTGGCGATCACGCCGACGGCACTGGCAACAAATAACGTGGCTGAGCGTAGGGCGCCCGCCTGCCGGCAAGGCCGGCGGCACGGCCGCGGCCAAACGCTCGCGCAAGAGGCGGAGCAAGCGCGGCGCGCCGGCCTCGCCAGAGTAACCGACCAC
>JAKDMQ010000319.1 GCA_030452265.1 Nitrococcus sp. | reverse complement strand
TCGCCAGCGCAATGGCTCGGCGAATGTCAGCCTGCTGGGTGTACTTGTCGCCGCCGCCCAGCATCACGATCAGCGCCTCGGCGAGAAGTTTCACCGTGTAGGTCATGGATCAATTGTAATCGAGCGACTACACCAAATCCATCGTGCGAGAAATTACAGCGGACAGTATCCGGGAATGGAAAACCACCATGGAGGGGCGGCCTCGGTTGCTGGATCAAGTGCATAATCGCACCCGGTTCGAGCAGTGCAGCATCCGGACTGACAAGGCCTACGTCGACTGGATTCGACGGTTCATTCTGTTTTGATGCAGACAGTATTCCGTCAAGATGCACGGTTCGGACGTGGCAGCGCTGCTTCTAGATCTGCAGTGGCACTCATAGCGACGGATTTTGAGATCGGTCGAACTTTCGCTCTGGGTCGGAAGCCGCCGTTGCGACGCGCTCGCGCACCTCATCTATGCGCTTCACTTCGGAACTGTGTAAACTTTTTTTACGCCTGCTGTCCTGCCTCTACTCCGCATTAATTCGAATTGCGGAACGGCGGCGGTGGGCCGCGTTGCGCGCATCGCATCCTGGGGACTAACAAGCTGACGGCGAGGATGACGATGGCGATAACGTTGCTTTCTTCAACCAAGCGCCCGCATCACAGCCTGCGGTTCGCGATCGATCAGATTAAGCAGCACCAGCGCTGGCCCTTGAGGAGCACGGTCTCCACGCCCCCAGTGACGTAGCGTCGCCACGGAGACTCCGAAGCGAGCAGCGAACTGCTCGTGCTTCCCGAACAAAGTCTGCAAGTACAACGGCATCGCCTTGCTATGGAAGTAGTAGATGACTCGGACTCCGACGCCCTCGAACACGATCATGCCGACGTTGAAGGCCTCCTTGGCTCCGTGCGAGCCTCCCGAGCACGAGGGTTTTTGCGATTGCGCTTGAAGCGGGTTCCAGGGATGTTATATATGTATATAATTCATGCGCACAAAGGAGACTCCCATGTACACAACGAATCTGCGCAAGGTAGGCGGCTCGGTCATGATGGCCGTGCCACCTGCCATTTTGGAGCTGCTGCACGTCGGTGCCGGTGCCACCGTGGGCTTGGCCGTCGAAAACGGCCGGTTAGTGGTCGAGCCGCAAGCCCGGCCGCGCTATACGATGGCCGAGCTGCTGGCGGCGTCGGATTATTCCCAGCCGCAACCGCCGGAGGAGCGCGAGTGGGTCGATGCTCCGTCCATGGGCCGTGAGGAGATATGAAGCGTGGCGACATCTACATGGTAGATCTGGAGCCGACCCAGGGGCGGGAACAGCGCGGGTACCGGCCTGTAGTGATCGTTTCGCCCACGGAGTTTAACCGGGCGACACAATTGCCAGTGATCCTCCCGATCACGAGCGGCGGTGATTTCGCCCGCCGCATTGGTTTCGCGGTTTCCCTGTCCGGCACCAAGACGAGGGGCGTCGTGCGTTGCGATCAACCCCGAGTTCTTGATCTGAGCGCGCGCCATGGCAGGAACGTGGAATCCTTGCCGCAAGCGGTCCTGGATGAAGTGTTAGCCAGGGCGGTCACCCTCCTGCAGTAAGCGAGCATGATTACGCCACAAAAATTGCTAGTCTGCCTGAGTTTGCGGAATATAGCGCCGATTCATGCCGACTTTCTACGACATTGCGGTACGGCGTGCCTACATAGCAGTGGCTTATGGAGCCGCTTAACCCTATCTACGCTTGATACCGCCCCCGCCTAGAATGCCGCCGCCAAGCGCGCCTTGGCTGGCTGCTCCGCCCGCGCCGCTACCGGGCACGACAATGGATGAGGCCGCCTCGCGCTGAAGCTGCTTGAGCTGCTCCAGGGTCTCGTCGACCGCCTTCTCGGCGCCGCGGTCGAACTGCTCGGTGGCTTGCTCGAGCGTGTCGGCCTTGATCTCGAAGTTGATCGGCAATGCGCCGGCTTGGGTCAGCACCTGGGTCTGTCCCAAAAACACGACCGCTCTGCCGGTATCGCGTGTACCGTCGGATCTCACCGGTGTCAGCCGTAGAATGCTGCCCACCCGGCGGTCAGTAAACACCTCTTCCTGGTAAAGCTGTTCGCTATCGATCTGAAACTCGCTCGTTGCATCTGCCGCCATGGCGCTTCGCCTCTAGTTCGTAGATAAAACGACTGGAATACTCTCAGCATAACAAACCTGAGCCGTGCGCGCGCGGAACGGGCCCGGAGAAGGGTCCATGCCGCCGCCGTGCAACGGCGATGTGCCGGGTGCTAACCGGTTCTATTCTTCACGATTCTGAAATCGTCCCTGTAAACGCTCGATCTGTTCCGCCGCACCGGTGTATTCGAGCTGCGCTAGCGGCAGCATGGCGCTGCCGAAGAAGCCTTGGCGACGCATGTCCATGGCCTTGGCTGCGACATTCTCACGCACCGCGTCCCAGAAGGGGTGCGCAAACGCATCCACGGGCTCGGTGAGCCGGCCCTCGTGGCAGGCGAAAGCGGCGCAGGTGACCACGGGCGGACCATCGAAGTAGCTTACGGAGGAGTTGAGCGCACATGGCATGAGGGGCATGTTGTGCGAACCGCGCAGGCCGCCCGCGACGAAATGGCCCACCTGAAAGGGGGCCAGCAGCTCGCCCGTGGAAGGAAAATGCATCTGCGTTCGAAGCATCATCACGGGATCGTCCTTGCCCGTGCTCTTGCCCGCGACCTCGCGCAGACGCGCGGTGGACACGACCGCCGCCTGCTCGGCGCTCGCGCGCGACCAGACGGACTCGACCACATAACGCTGCGGGTCGCGCAGTAGGGCCGCAATGTCATAGAGATCCTCGGGGGCCACAAGCTCGATAATGCGGTCACATTCGGTGTGGCTGATGTCCATAATCACGAAGCGGAATCCCCGCGCAAGCTTTTGCGAGAGGAACAGACCCGGTGTGTTCATGGGGTCGGCAAAGGCGAGGTAAAGGGGCAGGTTGTAGGCGCCCGGGTCGGTTTTGTCCGCGGCGAAGAAGAGGAATGGCTCGTTCGGGCGTTCCTCGAACTCCATTTCCGCCACCGC
>JAKDMQ010000318.1 GCA_030452265.1 Nitrococcus sp. | reverse complement strand
ACGGCCCCCAGCGCTTCCATGACACCTCGCCCCGGGCATCCTCGGCGAGCCGAGTACGCTCGGCCTGGGACAAAGTTTGCTGGGTTTGCGGCATATCGATGTACTCCCTTGAATTCCGTCAGACGGCGGCATCGGCGCACGGCCGAACACCTCGCCCCATTCGCCCGCCAGCTCGCGACCGACCCGAAGCGCGTTCAGCCAGAGCGCCTGGATCTCAACCGGATTGCCGATGCGCGGCGTGACCACCCAATCTCCGATTTTGGCGTCCATCCAGGTGAGCTCGTGCCAGTAGCGACCGCACTCAGCCGGGAAACAGCGTATCTGAATCCCAGGGCTGGGAGCGGTCGAGGCGCTCGCAGAGCTCGGCATCAGTCAAGGCATCGAGCTCCCGATGCGCCTCCAGTCGGGTGATCGAAACCATGACCGCCTTACGCATTTCCCCGCCACCCTCGGGCAAGAACAAGAGCACCTGAATACCGTAGGATTCACGTCCCACGACGGCGTCCCAACGGCGGCTGTTTCGATCACGAAAGGCGCGCATAACCCGTAAAAGCCTACATCAGCCCGCGCTCGGCAAGCGAGATCACTTCGCCGTCGCCCACGACGAAGTGGTCCAACAACCGCACGTCGACCAGCGCAAGCGCATCCCGCAACCGCTTGGTCAACAAGGTATCGGCGCGGCTCGGCTCCGCTACGCCCGAGGGATGGTTGTGGGCGACGATCAGCGCCGCGGCGTTGCGTTCCAAGGCGCGCCGAACAACTTCCCGGGGATAGACACTGGCCGCGTCGATCGTGCCGCGAAACAACTCCTCGAAGGCGATCAGACGATTGCGGTTATCAAGGAACAGGCAGCTAAAAACCTCGCAGGGGTAGCCTCGCAACCGGCTTTGCAAAAAGCGCCGGGTATCCTCCGGGCTGGCGAAGGCGTCACCGCGCTGCAGCCGCTCCCCAAGATGCCGCCGCCCCATCTCGAGGACGGCCTGAAGCTGGGTGAACTTGGCCGGCCCCAACCCGCGGTGGGCGCAGAAACGATCCAAATCCGCCTCCAGCAGAGCGCGTAGACCGCCGAACTCGGTAAGCAGCATGCGCGCCAAATCCACCGCCGTCTGCCCCGGGCGCCCGGTACGCAGAAAAATGGCCAGCAACTCGGCGTCGGACAGCGCCTGCGCGCCCCGCTGCAGCAACTTCTCGCGTGGCCGTTCGGCCATCGGCCAATCGGTAATTGCCATGGCGACCTCCCTGTCACCGATTGCAATAAAATGTCCCGTCGATTCTACACTCGATTGCTCAGCGCCCGCACCTCGCCCCAAGGGTCATGTGATTGACCGGGCAAGGCCAGCACTGCGAGCGACCAGATCCGCTGCACTGGCACCAATATACGGACGTCAGCAGAACATTGTCAGCTCGGGGCCTTGGCACGGCACACTGAAAGATTGCGGTGCAAGGATTTGTACCTACGAGTGATTCATGATCGGATTTTTCGGTAATCTATACAGCCGGAGTATCCGATCGCGAGCATCAACACTATGTCTGACCTTGCGGGACGCCATATTCTGCTCGGTATCACCGGCGGCATCGCGGCCTACAAAAGCCCCGATCTGGCACGGCGGCTGCGGGAAGCCGGCGCCGAGGTGCGCACCGTGATGACGAGCGCCGCCATGGCATTCGTGCGCCCACTGACGTTTCAGGCGGTCACCGGCGAGCCGGTGCATTACGATCTGCTCGATCCAACCAGTGAGGCCGCCATGGGTCACATCGAGCTCGCCCGCTGGGCTGACCTGGTTCTGGTGGCGCCGGCCAGTGCCGATTTCATGGCGCGCCTCGCCCACGGCCATGCCGATGATTTGCTCGCCACCTTGTGCCTCGCGACTGAGGCCCGCATCGTGCTCGCACCGGCCATGAACCAAATAATGTGGGCCAACGCGGCAACGCAGGCGAACCGAGCACAGCTCGAGACGCGCGGGGTGTGCTTGCTCGGTCCCGGCCATGGCGATCAGGCCTGCGGCGAGGTGGGTCCGGGTCGCATGCTGGAGCCGACGGCACTGGTCGCCGAATTGAACCGCCTCTATGCGCAAGGCCCATTGAGCGGATGTACTGTCATGATTACCGCCGGGCCGACACGCGAGGCGATTGATCCGGTACGCTTTATCAGCAACCGCAGCTCCGGGCGCATGGGCTTTGAGCTCGGCGCCGCTGCCCGCGAGGCCGGTGCGCGCGTAATCGTGGTCGCCGGTCCGTCCACGGAACCACTGCAAGCGGGCGTCGAGCGCCTGGATGTGGAAAGCGCCGCACAGATGTACGAGACGGTCATGCAGCACATCGAGGGCTGCAACATCTTTGTTGGTGCGGCGGCGGTAGCCGATTACCGCCCCGAAGCGCCACCCGCCGAGAAGATCAAGAAGCAGGAGGCGGCCATTAGCTTACGTCTGGTGCGAAACCCCGATATCCTGCAAGCGGTTGCGGCACTCGAACATGGGCGACCGTTCACGGTGGGCTTTGCCGCAGAGACCCATGGCCTGTTGGAGCATGCCGAGGGCAAGCGCCGAAACAAACGGCTCGATATGATCGCCGCCAACTGGGTCGGACGGCCGGGACTGGGCTTTGAGAGCACGACCAACGCCCTGGAGATCCTTTGGGAGGGTGGGCAGGTGGGCATCGACCAAGGATCGAAGGCCGCGGTGGCGCGGCGTCTCATCGAGATCATCAGCGAGCGCTATCATGCACAAGATTCAACTGCGAATTCTGGATCCTAGGCTCGAGGCTGAGCCCTCATTACTGGAGTACGCTACACACGGCTCGGCGGGGCTAGACCTGCGCGCCTGCATAGAGGCCGCTTTGACGCTCCATCCCGGCCAGACGGAGCTGATAGCCACCGGGATCGCTGTGCACATCGGCGATCCGGGCTTTGCTGCGCTCATCCTGCCGCGCTCGGGGTTGGGCCACAAACACGGTATCGTGCTCGGCAACTTGGTGGGCCTGATCGATTCCGACTATCAAGGCCAAATCTTTGTCTCCTGCTGGAATCGAGGCATGCA
>JAKDMQ010000095.1 GCA_030452265.1 Nitrococcus sp. | reverse complement strand
GCCCATGCCCTATCGTTTGCTAACCATGGCTGAGTCTTATGCGTAATCAGGAAACATTAAAACATTATCTAGCGGCGACGCGAGCTGGAGCCATAGTGTCCGTAGGGGCTTACGGCTCCGGATTCCGCTCGATGAATCTGGCGCTCGCCGCCAAAATCAGGGCAAGCGCGGGAGTGACGACAAGAAGCTCGTTGGGCTTTCCGTGTCTCAGAAACGAGAGGAACATTTACCACGGAGTAGTATTTAGTAGTACAGTGGATTTTTGGACGAGTGCGCGACATGCAGACCGAGAAATTCAGCATCAGCCTGCCCGCCGACATGGCCCGCATGATCCGCAGCCGTGTTGAAAGCGGAGCCTACGCCTCGAACAGCGAGGTCATACGCGACGCGCTGCGCCTGTGGCAAAACCACAATCAGGAGCAGGAGCGGCGGCTGGAATCGATCCGGGCACGGATCAACGAAGCGGCGGCGAGCCCCGGGCGCATCACCGACGACGAGTTGGGGCGGCATTTTGACAGGCGGCTGGCAGAGACCGAGAAGAAGCCGGAGCCGTGAGGCGGGCGTTGGTCTACAGCCCGGAGGCGCAGGCCGATCTCGATGAGATTTTCGATTTTATTGCCGCCGATAACCCACGGCGGGCGCGAACCTACGTCGAGGAAATCCGGCAGGCTTGCCGGAACCTGTGCGAGACGCCGTTTCTGGGCATGAAGCGCCCGGATTTGCGCCCCGGCCTGCATATCCTTCCCCTGTGGCGGCGCATCGCCATTGCTTACGAACTGCCACCCGGCCGGGTGGACGTGCTGCGCGTCTTCTCGGCCGGGCAGGACTACGAGGCCATTATCGCGGGAGATTGAATGCGACTCGCGACCGCCGATGGAGCATGGCACGTCGACTAGGCAATCAGTAGGAGTTGACGTTTACCCCAGCCACCAAGTAACAATGCGACACCCGCGTCGCTTCGCTCCGATGCCGTGGCCGGCTTCGTCTGGAATGGGTGGCCGGTTTCAGCGGAATACGTAGCTGAAAGCCGGTCAATCAAGCTTGGGCGCAGCCAGTTTCTCCAACCGCGCCACCTCATCTGCGACCACGAGTGCCATTGCGGCTTCCATGCGTCGTAAGCTCCCAAGAACGACCCGGCCCGTCTCGGTGAGATCAGCCCCGCCGCCTGATCGCCCGCCCGTTCTGGCAATCACGACGGGCTCGCAAAAATAGTGGTTCAGGGTGTAGATGTGATACCAGGCGCGTCTGTAGCTCATGCCCATGCGCCGCCCGGCCGCTGCGATAGAGCCAGTCTCAAGGATGCCCTGTAGCAGATCGGCCTTGCCTGGCCCAAGCCGGATATTGGATTTCAGCGAGATGCGCAGGCTTATCGTGGACTGTTCTGGCAATGGGGATCTCCTGCACCCGCGCGGGCGGCGCTTTCGTTGACCCTCTCTTCCGGCGTTTGTCGATGATCGACATGAATGCGCGGCTACCAATCAACGATATTGCCCCTGGTGACGAAAAAAAGCCCCCCCGTTTCGTAAGCTGATTGCTGATCCCTAAAACTGTTCGCGGGCCACTTTTCATCTCGCGACAGCTTTCTTAACAGCGCCCTCAATTAGGCCCGCTGTGCAGCCGGGGCGGGCGCTCCGGGCGGTGATCCGCTGCACTCGGTGCGGAGCAGGCACGATCTCTGCCAGTAGTGGGTAGATTCACTCCGTACAACCTGTTGCCCTGCGTGCATTACTCCCCGGCGGCGCTGCTCGCGACGGCATTACCCTTCGCCGTGCAGGGTGGTGAGCCGAGATTGAGACGAAAGGCGGCGCTGCCACGTCCGGCGCTACCCCGGAGGGTGCGCGCTCTTGCTCCTGTTGGCTGATAAGGACGGGCACAACGTGCATGTCGCCAACCTGGCTGGGTTGTCGGTCCATATCTGGTTCAATAATTCCGATTGCCTTTAGACCTCGTTATGTAGGAAAGTATACAGCGATGTGCAAGTATCACAACCCGTCCCGTGAAATACCGGCGGCGGGCTCGCTTTTGGATACATGCCATCGGAGCGCAACGAGGCTCCAGTAGGTCTAACCACAAAGCTTCTGATAGGAGATAGCACCATGTCGAGCGCCAATGATGCCCAACCGATTGCCCCTGTAGCCAGCAAGCGATCCATCCTCATCGGGCGCGGCGGAACTGCCCGCATCGTGTTCTGGGCCACTGTGGCTGCAGCGATCCCGCTAAGCCAACTCCTGGATATGGGCACCAACACATTGTCGGAGCTACTGATAAGTTTACTGCTCGGCGGCGTGGTCATGATCGGCACGCTGGTCGATTTTACGAGGGACTCTAACGATCACTCATATCACAGGGTGGATATCGATGAAGCGGCGCCGCGTGTTGATACTGGGCGTGAGGTAGAGGGAGCAGCATCGAGCGCTGGAAAGGAGCCAGTGTCGAGCGTTGCAAAGGAACCAGCTTCGGGCATTACGGAGGAGCCGGCTTCGAGCACTGGAAAGGGAGCAGCTCCGAACGCTGGAAAGAAGCCAGCTCCGAACACTGGGAAGGGAGCAGCTCCGAGCGCTGATGGATAAGGGCAGCGACGCGCTCTACCGACTCCGACGTGGCTAGATTCTGCCGATCTTGTGCCACTGGTCACGCGTCTGACAGCGAAGAACATCGGCAAGCTCGAGGCGCGCGCCTGCCGAACTTGTGCGACCATGCCCACCGAAATTCAGCGAGTTACGCAAGCGTTACGGTGATGGGTCATAAGCCCTTTCTGCTCTGGGCCAACCTGCTTACTGCCTGGCGCAGCATCGCTGTCCTCGGCTACGGCGCCCGGGGTGTGGGCGGGTCCACGGGGAACTGGGCGCAGACCACGCACTGTGAACGCCCCGCCGGCGTGCAAGCGGCACTGGATCTCCTGCGCAGCCGTGGCGAAATTGCCGCCGGCGCGATTGGCCTCCTCGGCCATCCGACTTCATGGTTCGCAATGCGAATCATGAAGCCTACTATTGCTGATGTTCCAGCTCAGAGAGATCGGCGTCTTGTGCAACTCCAGAGTTATTTCTCCACGCCAATCCCACCATGGCGCCGAGTCCGCACAGGAACAGCCAAAACGTTGCGGGTGCTGACACCAGCGCGACGAAGCTAATTGCCAATTGCGGATGCATGCTTGGATCGCTCCATTCCTTCGTGTAAAAGGCTCGAAACGTCTTCGATGCGTTTTCATCGGCGTTGATCAATTCCCAGCCAAAGTTGCTCGACGGAGTGTCCAACCAGCTTTGCACATCGGTGATGAGTTGAGGGGTCGAAAGCCAGGTATAAGGCACATTAACCAGATTGCCTACGCTCAGGCTTCCGCTTGCGATCAGAGCATGGTCGCCACCCGCGTTCGTCCAGAGCGACTGGTTGAACTTATTGGCGTTCCATGTCGCATCACCGGTATTCGCCGGGAATCCTTCTCCAGTTCCCGGAATGTCGGCCTCCGACGAGCCGGTCGTGCCTTCTCCCCAAGGCATGGTCAGGGCATAGAGAGAAATCATGCGGGCCGTTGAATCACCTTGCCCTCGCCCCGAGCCGGCCACTTGGCCCAAGTAGAGCGTCGTGGCCACGCTGGTGATAGTGGATCCTGCTGGGACACTACTCGCGACATCGAAGCTGATGAGGCCGCGACGCGGCGAACCACTGCCGTTACCTCCCACAAAGATGCCTGGGCCAGCTCCGTTGCTGTTATTGACTTTATTCTCATAAATGGTCGCATCGGCAGCCGGACCGATGGTCACCATGCCGGCGAACGCTGGCGTTACCAACATGACGGCCATGGCTGTCAGCCAAGCGAAATTTGATCCCAGGTTCCTCATGCTTTTGTTCTCCTTTTCATCAGTTCGTGCACCCTTCTTTCTGTAATTCGGTCTGAAGAATCAGATGCCCCGCGCTGACCCCGGTGCCAGAAGCAAATCCAAGCGCCGTTCCCCGAGGACTTCGCCGGCCCCTTGCAGTACGCGGTTCGAATATCAAAGCGTTTGTGCTCAATCTCCTCACCTGCCTGCAGCAGGCAGGCCTACAGGCCATCACCAACCGCGGAGATAATCTCCTGGTCGCAATCCAGATGGCCCTTTCCGGGCAACATCTATGCCGAGATGGGTGAGTGGTTACCACGAGAACTCATGTGCCGCGCCCGCGGAGCCCGGTTGTAGCCATGCCGCTCGCAAGAAGGACGGGCAGGGACCGAGGAGGTCTCTTCCCTGCCCGTATGCGATGAATATTGTTGACGCGTATCCCCGCGCTCTTATATTGGCTGCCAAGTTTACGGAACGCGCTGCGCGGAAGTGGCCCTCCCCCGCTCCCTCAGGTTTTCGGCCACCGGCCGATGCATTCCGCAATGTCGCTCGCCCGGGTTAGCGAGCCTGCCATGATCGGATGTGCGGAAGGTGCGACATCCCTGCGTTATTGTTTCTCAACAATAACTGCGCTATGTTGTTTGTCGCATAACGCTATGTCAACCCTGTGTTAGGTACGTATACAGTCCGGAGTTTTGGCACTCTTGCTGCAGTCATCGCGATGCGACCGCCAGAGCGGCGACAGGAGGCCCGCATGACCTGCCTCTGCCTGCCGGGCAGTCAGGTGCGATTTGAAACGGCCTACACGGGCGGGCGGGCGACCGCCGCAACGGCTGAAGAATGGGCTGAATCGGACAGCCTCCCGACCTTTTGTCATTCCCCCTTCGCGTCAAGGCGCTGAGTGCCGGTCTTCCACTTTGGAGGGATCGGATATGAAGCCGATGCGCCCCAGCCCCGCCTTGCCCGCTTCGGTCATGATCTCGAGCAGGATTCCATAGTCGGTAGAGTGATCGGCGCGCACGTGCAGTTCCGGCGCCGGCTCGCGCTTGGCGGGTGCGCGTACGACGCCGGCGATGCCGAAGCCCATCGTGCCCGCAGCCGCACGGTCCGCCAGAAGCAGGCTGACGGGTAGCCATACCAGTGCAGACACGCCAGCAGTGAACCCAGCTCGCTCGACGAACAGCCCTTGAAGATCGCCGGCTGCGCGTTTAGCCGGTCGGCCAGGGTCTCGTGCCGCTCCGCCCTCCCGGATCAGACAACCCCGGTCGCTTCGGCGTGTAGCCGCAGCAACCGCAAGAAAGTTCCATCCGCCGATTGCAACGCCAAGCGCCGTCAGTTCTGCGTCCACCCTTTGCGCTGCAACTTCCAGAACAGAATCGCGAAGATCGGTGTGCCGATGAGGCTGGTGAGCGGCCCGATAGGGATTTCCTGAGCGGCAAGCGTGCGCGCGACATCGTCGACGCACAGCAGAAAGACGCCGCCAAGCACCGTGGCGGCCGGCAGCAAGCGGTCGTGATCGGGCCCGACCAGCATGCGGGCGAGGTGCGGGACAATCAGGCCGACCCAGCCCACGCCACCACTGACCGAGACCTGAGCGGCCACGATCAGCGCGACCAACGCCATCAAAGACCAACGCAGCAAATTGACGTTGACACCCAGCGCGCGCGCGTCGTCCTCCCCCAACGAGAGCAGGTTTATGCGCCAGCGCAGCGCCAAGATCAGCGAGCCCGCGATGAGCGTCACGATCGCCATGACGCCGACCTGTTCATAGGTCGCGCCGACAAAGCTGCCGAGCAGCCAATAGAGAATCGAGGGCAGCTCGGTCACGGGATCGGCCATAATCTGAATCAAGCCGAGCAGGGCCGCGCAGAACCCACCCACGATGACCCCGGCCAACACCAACGCCAAGGTGCTCAGACGCCCGGCAACGCTCGCGAGGCCGAAGGCGAAGACCAGCGCGAGCAACCCCGAGCCGAAGGCAAGGCCGACCATGGCAAAAGAAGACCAGCCAAGAAGGATCGCCAGTACTCCCCCGAGCGAGGCGCCGGCCGAGACTCCCGCGAGATCAGGGCCGATGAGCGGATTGCGGAACACGCCCTGCATGGCCGCCCCGGACAAGGCTAAGCCCATTCCGCAGAGGGTCACCAGCAATATGCGCGGCATGCGCACGACCTCGATGGCCACCCAGGATTTGTCTTCGTACAATCCAACCGCGCCAAACGGGTTGGTCGTAAGGATGATCCGGACCACCTCGCTGAACGGCACCGGGTAGCGGCCAATCGTCAGCGAATAAGCCATCAGCACGATCAAGGCCACGGTCAGGCTAAGCGTGATCAAAGCGGCGGGGGCCAGAGTCCGCCGGGTCAAACCTTGCGTTCGGAGGATCGCCGCCATGGCTACTCACCAAGCTGGAAACGAATGACAACACTGCCCACGAAGCGCCCGCCGGGTGGCGGCGGTGGCTGCGCCAAGGTCATCATCGTGTGAACGGCCGCATCGATGGCCGCGTTGCCGGAGGATCGGGTGATCCGGTGCGCTATGATGTCGCCGCTGGGGCCGACGGTTAAGACCACCGCGACATTGCCCGAAGCTCCGGCGTCGCGGGCCGAAGCGGGGTAGATCTTGTGGCGATTGAGCTCGGCGGAGACGAGCGCCGCATAGGATAGGCGCGCCATGCGGCTTGCCTGCTTCGAGCCCTCCCGCAACCCCGCGCGGATTGCCGGTGCACCTCGTTGGGCCTGCGCGGCATAGAGACTGGCATGAAGTTGCTGCTTTACGCGCTCGCGCGCTTGCAGCGCCGCCTTATGTTCGGATTTGGAAGGTCGCGAATCCGTCACTTTGGGCTTTTTGACAGCGCGCGCGGTGAATTCCTGCTTCGCCGGCGCGGTAGGTTCCTTCTCGATCGCGATCACCGGCGCTTCCTCGGCGACAACTTTCGGGGGAGGCGCGGCCAATTCGGCTGGCCTTGCGGGCTGCTCGCTCGGCTTGTCGACCTCCTCGGGTTTTACCTGCTCGTCCTCCTTGGTCTGCGAGGAGGCAAGTTGCGCCGGCCCCGGCGTGACGACAGGGGCGGCATCCGGGGTCGGGATCGAGGCTGTGTGGGTCACCGACTCGCCATACGGAATCACTTGAATTTCGATACCAGGCATCGGTGTCGCCTTCTCCGGGGTTAACCAGGCGAAGGTCACGAGCGCACCGATATGGATACCGGCAATAACCATCGCCACGATGGGCCGCAGCCAGATCGGGACCAAAACGATCCGCCCAAGCGATTCAACATCGACTCGCGCACCCCACGGGACCCCCTCGGTCATTGTGCCGCCGAGAGCCTGTCCGAAGCTTCGTGCAGTGAAGCCGCCGGCGCGGCGGCGGGATCGGGCGTTCGCATCGAGGGGGGTTGTATTGCGTGGGGTTGTGCTGGCGAGTTGTGCGGCTTGGCAATCACGGCGATGTGCGTCAGACCGTTGGTTGCCAAGAGATCCATCACGGCGACAACCGCGCCGAACTGCGCCGCTTGGTCTCCCCGGATGTAGATCAACCGCGAGCTCTCACCGTTGAGCTTCGCCCGCACGGCATCGATCAATTGGTCTTTTGCGATCCGCTCGTTGGCCACCGACAAACCGCCGTCCTTGGCGATCGTGATGACAATCGGATCACGCGCATCGAGCGCCGCCGCGCTTTTTGCCTGCGGGAGATCGACTTTCAACCCTGCCGCCAGCATCGGCGCCGTCACCATGAAAATGATGAGGAGCACCAGCATTACATCGACGAACGGCGTGACATTAATCTCGGATAGCGGGCGGTGACGCGCGGCGCCCAGAAGGCGATCCGTGCCGGAGCCCATCACGAGGTCCTTGGCGTCTGGCCGGCCTGCGATGCCACGAGCTGCACGGCGTGCTCCTCGATAAGATGCCCTAGCCGTTCGGCAACGCGCGTGATCGCCGAGCCCAGCCGGCTGTAGGCAACCGATGCCGGAATGGCGGCAGCGAGACCCCAGGCCGTGGCGGCAAGCGCCTCGGCAATGCCCGGCGCGCCCACGGCGAGGCTCGAATGGCCCGAGGCGGCGATGTCGGCGAAGCTCACCATGATCCCGTAGACGGTCCCGAACAGGCCCACAAACGGCGCGACCGAGGCGATTACCGCCAGGCTCGGCAAGCCCCGTTCGACCTGACTGAGCACCACGCGGGCGCTGCGGCTCATGGCCTCCGCGATGCGAATCCGTTTATTGGCCGGATCCTCATTCTCGATGACGACATCAGCCGCCGCCGAGCCCGCCTGCATGATCGGAGTGAGCAGCTTGCTCTCGGTTGTTCCCCCCGCGCGCCGGATGGCCGTTCGCAAACGGGAGAGCCCGACCACACCCTCGACGATCAAGACCCAGGTCCACACCGATGCCAGGGCCAGCACGAGCATGACAGACTTGCCCACAAGACCCGCCTCGACGAAGGCGGTTGGCAGGTAGGTGATTAGCGTGGTTGCGCCGGATGATCCGAGTAGAGGTTCCAATGTGTTTGGCCTGGGATGTGGGCGTTTGACTCAGATGAGCGGGCGTCCGCTGCCGCCACACGGCACAGCGTCAGGCGGCCGACGAACGCAACCCCGGATCCCAAAACCCTGGATCCCCTGTTAGCAACAAATAGATGCCCCACCGCCGTGTGGCCGCGCCAACAACCCAATTCATTGCCCTGTCCCTTCGTTATGTTAACCGATCTATAGCGGAGTTTACTGTCTCTAAAGTTGAAGTCAATCGGCGGCCTGCGCTTCATGCAAGGGGAAGGTTGCGCGAAGTGTGGCTTGCTACGACCGCTCGGCGCCGATACGGATTGGGAACGGCTAGCCGTCAGATGTCGGGAGACGTGGACCGGAAATTTTGCGCGGTAGTGTAGCTCGATCTAAGCTTCACAGCGCTTTGCGGCGTACAGCGACCAGACCAGGGATGCGTCGGATGGTCATACGCTACTCGCAGACCTGCGCTTGATCGCCGTCGTGCCCACGAGCCTCTGCACGGCCTTCAAGTCCTGGCGGGCGCCGCTGCGCGCGCTGTGCTCAATCGATCGGTAGAGCTTAATCAGTTGCTTGCCCAAAGGAGTGAGTGTCGCACCCTGACGCGTGTATCCGCCGGTCTTGGTGCCGACGGCCGGATTCATAAGGGAACCGTCAATTTTTTTGACACGATGCCATGCCTGTGAAAAAGACATGCCCATCTTGCGTCCCGCAGCCGAGATCGAGCCAGTCTCCTCGATGGCCTCTAGCAGCAATACTTCACCCGGGCCTATTCGATGGCCACCGGGGAGATCGATCCAAATGCTCAAGCAAACCTGCGGCATATTAGCAACAGCCCAGTGTGAGACAGGGTTCTTCGTGACGCCTGACGTGCTAGCGCAATAACGCAAGCCTTGCGTTATTTACCACCGTGATAAGGGCTAGACAATACTCCCTGGAGCTGATGGCCTCCCGATGAGGGCTCGTCAATCTTCCGCATTGCGAGCAATCGCAAACAAGCTATGCCAGTTAAGGAGGGACGGCCGTCAGAGTCTCTATCCGCCGCTCATTGTAAACATAAGATATCCGTTTCAGCGGGGTTCCATAGAGCTCGGTGAGGCTTTCTTCGGTCAAGACATCGCCCGCGGGCCCAAACCGAAGCTCATCGGCTCCCATCATCAGCAAAGTGTCGTGCGCGACAGCCAGGGCATGGTGTGGATGATGCGTCGTGAAAACGACGGTCAAACCATCGGCGGTGGACAGCTTCGTCAGCCATTCGAGAACCATGGTCTGATTTTTTAGATCAAGCGAGGAGGTGGGCTCGTCCAGGAGCAGTATGCTCGCTTGGGCGACCATGGCGCGGGCGAATATCACGAGTTGGCGTTGTCCTCCCGACATCTCATCAAATGGCCGTTGCGCTAAATCCGCGAGTCCGAAACGATCGAGCGCCGCGAGTGCGTATTCGATATCTTTGCGCGATGGCTGTGAGAAAAGACCGATTTTCTTGGCGCGCCCCATGAGCACCATTTCAATGGCGGTATAGCCAAAACTGGTGTCGAAGAGCTGCGGAACGAAGGCGATCTCGCCATTGACACGGATATGCCCCTCGACGGGCTTTATCAGGCCGGTCAGCAACCTCAGAAGGGTTGTCTTGCCGCGACCGTTGGGGCCGAGCAACGCAGTAATCCGTCCCGCGCTGAAAGCTCCTTCGTACCCGCGCAGGATCCACTGGTTCGGCGGATACTTGAATCCAAGCCGCGAGAACGAGATTGCGCTATCAGCCATGTCGCGTCCTGTTCGAGGTGAAGTTAGCCACGGCGGCATTCACTCGCATCGGCTCGTCGTCGAGCCAAAGAAAAAGCGTTCGCACGGCGATGAGAGCGCAAGCCGCTTGCGGCGCTCGCCGCCGCGGGACAGCTTGTCGGAGCGGCGCGCTCGCTGCCGTATGACGATGAGTCGAGGACTTGCCTGCCACGCACCCAGTACGCAATCATCTACCAATGGTATCGATAGTGTCCGGCCCTGTCGCCACGTTCGCAGTAAATACCAGTGTGTGTAAGTTGATGGGTGACGAAGGAACCCCAACCAGCAACTACCGAATCGATTGCGCGGCGGGGCTTTTTTGCATTGACTTATTGCAATCGCGGGATTCTGGAGATCGGCGAATATTGGGCCATAATAAAAAAAAGAATCAACGCTCTCCAACTCGCTTGAGCGCATTCTGATAGACGCGCCCGGCTGGATCCAAATAAAAGCCGGTGGCAATGAGTTGGTCGAGCAGCGGTTGGAGCCTATCCACGAAACCTTCCACACGGGCTTGCACCAGGATCCCGACCGTACCGATGACGGCAAGATTATCTTGCCTTGCCATTTCCCGTACGGCCAAGTCGTCGGCTAAGAGGAGCGCTGCTTTGCGCGTGATTGCACAAGCGATGACCGCCGCATCCGTCTGTGATACATTCGCAGCAATGAATCGCTGGGCCAAAGCGGGGCCGGGCGTGGTACTTACCAATATCCATCGGTCTTGCAAAGCCTGGCGGACTTCGAGCTCGCCGGCACGCCCTTCGCCTTGCGCGACCACTTCCTCATAGACCTGCGGGATCGTGTGAAGGGTGTGAAAGAAGCGCTTCAAGAGCGGAAATTGTTTGACGCTGGCAAGATGAATCAACGGGCCGGAGTCTGTAACGACGATCACGGCTCGTTCTGCGGATTCCTATCCTTAAACGCCCCCAACTCGTCTTCAAGCCATCCGGATTCGTACTCGGCTGCTGGAACTTTGTGCTCCGACATCAGCGCTACGAAGTCGCGTAAAGGCATGTGTAACAACTCGGCGCCTTTGCGCCAAGAGATCCGGTGCATGCGGACCCAGTCAAGAACGGCCGCCTGCTTAACCTCTTCCGCGATTCCAGATCGGTCTTTCGCAACCATCGCGAGCAGCGGTTCCGGCAATTCCCATTCGAATCGTACGGTGTGGCTCATGGTCATTCAGCACTTCTCCCCATCGATTTATTGTATCGGATGGGCTCGGGTCAGAGAAGTCCGCCGTATGTTGGGGTGACGCAGGAACCCCAACGAATAAGGTTAGATCGTGCGAGCCTGGCGAGCCACGATCTGAACCGTTAGTTGCCGGTCGCTTTGGCTGAACGTGCGCAGCGTCTCCCAACTGCACCGCATCAGCGCGTCATAAATAATGCGCTGATGACGCCAGGCCAGCTCTCTGAGCTCGGCGGGCAGGGTAAAGGTCAGCAGGAAGTAGTCACCGGGAACTTGACGCTTGAGCTGACGCTCCAGCCACTGCTCGCTTTCATGATGCTGGCAGTGGGGACAGGCGCGGTGGCCACAAGAGTGCGGCACGAAGCACTGTTTCTCACACGCCTTGCACTGCACCTGCATGCGTGGACTGGCCGTCGTACGGCAGTGCTTCATAGCCTCCAGTGCCCGGTGCTGGCTGGGCAGGAGGCTTTTGCCGTAGCGGGCCAGCAATTCGCTCTCGAAGGTAGTGATGATCGATGACAAGAGGATCATTGGACAGCCCCCCAGCTAATCGAGAAGCCATCCATCAGGGCATTGATGCGCTGCGCGGCATTGTGCCCGGTGTGAGTCGTCAGGTGAGTGTATTTCGCGGTGGTGAGGATCGAGTAGTGGCCGAGGTATTGCTGCACCTCGAGTAAATCGACGCCGGCCTCAATCAGATGAGTGGCATAGCTGTGTCTAAGCGAGTGCGGGGTGATCTTTTTTTTAACCCACACTGCATCGCCACCTTACGCAAGGTGCGCTGCACCCCAGCGCGATCCAAAGGGGTGGCAGCGCGGGCCGCCGCCTTGAGGCCGCCGTGGCGATTGGGGAAGACCAACACGGGGTTGCGATGGGTCTGCCAGAAACGGCGCAGCACCGCCAGGGTTGCTGCCGGCAGGGGTACGAAACGATCCTTGTTGCCTTTGGCGTTGCGGATATGCACGCGCCGGCGATCGGCATCGATATCGCCGACCTGTAGGCGCAGCCCCTCGCCCAGACGCAGGCCGAGGCTATAGAGGGTGAAGTAGAAGACCCGATAGCTGAGGATCCGAGTGGTCTGGAACAGACGCCCAGCCTGCTCGACGGTGACGACGTCCGGCAGGCGCCGAGCCTTGGGCGGCTTAATGAGATCGACAGCCACCCAGGGCTTGCGCAGTACGTAGGTGTAGTAGAA